>DAHWID010000009.1 GCA_027345405.1 Candidatus Saccharimonadota bacterium | reverse complement strand
TATTGTTTAGAGTTATAATATTCGTTCTGGAGAGCCAGGTTGTTGTTTTGTAGCTTTTGAATAATATTTTCTTGTTTGGTGGTCGTAATTTGCTTCTGCAGGTTATAATTCATTTGGATTGCTCTCACCCCGCTCCAGCTAACTATAAGCACAATCAATACAAACACCACCTGACCAGCAAAGCGGATGTCGTGCATTCTAGCTATGAAATCTGAAGCTATCGCCTTTAAATAATGAATTTTTGTTTGCATGACTTTAAAGCCAATTATATATCTAATATAACTAGTAGTGTATACTCCGTTAACGTAAACCAATTGCGGGGGGACGTAGCTCAGTGGTTAGAGCAGTCGGCTCATAACCGATTGGTCGCAGGTTCAAATCCTGCCGTCCCCACCATTCCACTCTTGCTTGACGCTAAATTTTTTAGTTGCCCTGTGTTAAAATCGTCCTAAAGCATAATAACAATGGATGATGAACAACAATCTGGTGTCACACCTTCATCACCAGATAGAACTAACCAAATAGAGCAGCCTCAGTCAGTAGGTAGCACACCTGGACAAGCTGCCGCACAACAATCTAGTCAGCCACAAGCCGAAACTCCACAAACACCTCCACCAATTGGACCAATTACAGTTATGGAAGGACCGCTAGAGGCAAGTAAACAAACATCTACAGAAGGCCCCATTCAAGTTAATAGTGTTAATCACAAGCACCGCCACGCATTACTAGTCATCTTAGGGATTATTATTCTTGCAGGATTAGGCGGTGGGGCTTTTGCATTACTACACTCCAGTCAACAACCTAAAAAAACAGTTGCGTCAACTACAGCATCGGCGCAATCTTCCAAAGCAACTTCGACTGCAAGTAGTAGCCTAGCTCCGGCCATTCAGGCGGCAGCTCAATCATATGCGGCAATTATAAGCATGCATCTTACTGCATATAACGCGATCCAGAGCTCATATCCAGCCAGCTTAGATGCAGCGCAAATAAACAGCGTGTTAGGTAGCTCCGGCCCAGGCCTGCAACAACTAGAGAAAATTTTAACTCCACCATCTGGCGAAAAGTACAGCTATGTTGCTAGTCCGAAGGGTTGTAGTACTGCCGCCAACAATTGCACAAGCTATACTCTTAGCGTAATCCAAATCAGCAATGGTCAAGTTTTAGCTACCGTAACTCCAACAAACTAACAATTCTTAAATTAACGGGAACCAAATTGAATGACCGTTTTATAGCTAAAGTTAAGGTGTTGGCGGACTTGCTCTAAAAAATGGCATTTAGAATCACCAGACTTTTTTAAGGAAAGCAAGTTAGCCTATGAACGTGAAGCACAAATTTCGCAACGTCACGATAGCATTGGGATTTGTTATAATTCTGTCCTTTACAGCTTATGATATCGTCCATGCCGCTAAGATCCACCACCATGAAAGCTATATTGGTTCGAGCGGAATTTCTAAAGTTGTATACCGTCAACAAAGGCTTATTGCAATGGCTCAAACTCTGGATACAACAACCCAAAAAATTACGACCGCACACAAAGACCACACTTTTTTGGCAATACTAAAAACTTCCGGTTTAAACAAAGCTCAATTCAATAAACAACTAAAGCAGAATATTAAAAAAGATCTTGAGGCTAAAGGATATTCTTCTGACCAGATAACCATCGCTTTCCAGCAGTTAACCATCCACCACCTGCACCGGCAACTACATCACAGGTAAACCCGTCGCAAAAGAATCTAGCTCAGTTAGCATGTCATCTAGCTTAGAAACCAAAGCCAGTTTCTCTCGCAGCTGCTTGGCACCATCAAACCCCGAGAGATAAATTTTGGCATATTTGTTGAGCCGTTTAACACCCTTGTCCGGGTTTTCTGCCCAGGCTTTATATAGCACTAAGTGTTTCCTAAACAGTCCTATACGACCGCTAGTCCCAACATCGTCCCATTGGGTTTTGGAACTAAACGCAAATGGGTCAGTAAAAATTCCCCGGCCAATCATCACGCCGTCTATGTTATAGCGTTTAATAATCTCCTGGCCTTGCTGAATATTACCAATGTCGCCGTTCGCAATTAGAAGCGTATTAGGACTAAACTGGTCGCGTTGATGCTTAATCCGAATCAGTTCTTCAAAATGAGCGGGTACTTTGCTCATTTCTTTAACGGTTCGAAGATGAATACTAAGCATATCTACTCCTTGTTTTAAAATAAACTCTGTCCAAGAAGGATCGATTTCGCCAAACCCAAGTCTGGTTTTAACACTTACGGGCAATCTGCCCCTGTTGCCATCCTTTACGGCAGCGATAATTTCAGCTGCCAGGGCTCGGTTTTTGATAAGTCCCGAGCAGGCCCCAATTTTAGTGACCGCCCGCACTGGGCAACCCATATTTAGATCAATTCCTGCGTAGTTCGTCGACAATCCTATCTCTTGAGCGAGAGACCCTGAAGCCAGTTGCCGAGCCGCCTTCTTAAAATTTGCCGGGTTCAGACCCCAGATATGTGCCACAAGAGGTGGTTCTGTTTCGAAACGTTCAAGCTTTCTCTGCAAAGATTTACGTCCAGCACTCATTAGACCATCGACATTAACAAATTCGCTAAAACATAGGTCGGGTTTGCCACAGGCACTTATAACCTGACGAAAGACAGTATCAGTCACATCGTCCATTGGCGCTAGTATAAATAAAGGCTTGGTGTTAATGTTTGAGCTCTTGCTAGCTATCATAGATGCCAAAACTTGTACTGTCTATTCATTCTTGCAGCCCTTTTTAAGCGCGTTGTATATCGATGTTCATTACTGACGGATTCTACACCTTTATGTTTACAGATCGAGCTTAAATGCCCGGCCGTTGTTCTTTATTTGATCAAAACGAGAACAAATATGATCAAACTTAAGGTTGTTTTTTTCGATCAACTTGATTGGCTCATCTAGCTCACCAGGTGTTTTAACAGTTTTTTCTGCACCAAATTCCTCTCCGCAAAGCTGCTCCTGTCCGCACATAAGCAAACATTAACATAATTAGTTAGTTTTCACAAAAATAAAGCTCTCGGAGATGTATCCGAGAGTCTTTACTTGTCTATTAAATATTGCTTACTTACGCTTAACGGTCAAAAAACCGTTGCGAGGGTTTTCGTTCACTTCGCGATCAGCGGGCAGATCTGTAGCTTCAGGACGCTTGTCCTTACTGAAGTAGTAGATTGTCTGCACTTTACCACCACGCAGAGTGACCTTTTTAGAGTTTAAGTAGTATGTGACCCCTTTTGAATTTGTGTGCTGGTATGCCATAAACGATACCTCTCCCTCTTAATAAAGTTGTTGGTACACTCAACATACTCTGTTAGCTTTTCGTTTGTCAATATTTTTATAGATACAACCCCTATAAAAGTACTTGCGTTATGCTGATTGGTTGTTTACACTATGGTGGTCAAGCATTAACACTAAGTAGGTGGAGAAAAACAGATATGGAGTTTTCAAATCGCGGCAGCGCGCCGGTTTCAAACAACCAGAGTCCGGTTAACAGGGTGCCGGATTTTACCGGGTCTTCGCGGCATCATAGTAAAAAACCCAGAAGATTATTGGAAAGTCTTCTTACTAAGTGGGCATCATTAATTCTCGGGGCAATGATCGTTATACTGCTCGTGGCAGTGACGTTGGTTGTAGCCTCGGCTCAACCTAAATCCCAGGCAAATTACGTTTATAGCAATAAACTTCAAGCAGTATTCCTTAACACCGGCCAGGTTTACTTCGGCAATATTCAATCGATTAATCCACAGTACCTAGTGCTAACTAATATTTTCTACCTACAAACCAATAATAGTAACAGTAGCAGCAGTAGCAGCAGTAGCAACAATAACGTATCGCTAGTTAAGCTGGGCTGTGAATTGCACGCGCCATATGACCAAATGGTAATCAATATGCAACAGGTAACATTCTGGGAGAATCTCCGCAGTAGCGGTCAGGTAGCTAAAGCCGTAGCGCAATACTATAAAGAATACCCGCACGGACAGACCTGCTCCAATCAAACCACTACAGGCAGCACCACACCTAGCAGCGTAACCCCAGCTCCAACAACGGCGAAACCGTAGCACTCACGCCCTGGGTAAGCTTAATAAATACACCTCTTGGTTTATGTAGGGGTGTATTTATTTTATCTCAGGTAGTTTTTACCAGACGATGCCGATAAAAACGAACCAAAAAGTCCACTATTGTAATGACAGCCAGCACAATCGTAGCCAGTAGCGTCCAGCCAGCTAAATCCGGACTCCACGATGGAGAAACGAAATCAAATTCATACAAGGCGGCAGGTATATTAGGTAACTTGGCTCCATGACTTGTTACATACTGCTCAATGCAAGGTACTCTGTTGTGCCCGGAAAAATCATACGGATCAAGCCGTTGACAGTAGTTTTGGGCGGCAGTATAAAGACCAATGTTATCGCTTAATGCCGACTTATCGGCAGCCTTTACTAGCCTTAAATAGGTATATTCCAGTTGAATTGGCGGATAGACTGACCCTGCCCCAGCTGACAGATTAGTGTTCATATGTGCCGTAACATAAGCTTGCAGGTTGTCTAACGCTTGCTGCACTCCATGCCCACTATAATCAGCGGCATATACGTCTGAGCGTAATTTTGCCATATGCTCGTTATTACTCCTAAGCGCAACGACACAAACAACCCCCACGATTAGTGTTGCAATTAAAAAATATATAGGTCTAATATCAAACAGCCACATGGAAGTGAAATGTTTGGAACGAGCAGTTGCCATAGTTTTATTTTAACTTAAGCTAGAGCTATTTGATGTCATGCTAGACTAAGATCATGCATATTTACTTCTCTGGCATAGGTGGTGCTGGCATCGGACCTCTAGCCGAGATCGCTCTTGCTGCCGGCTATGAGGTATCTGGTTCAGACAAACAGAACTCAAGCTATATCGAGCATCTTAGAAAATCTGGCATAACAGATATTTATCTGGATCAAAGCTACGAGAGTATTGCTCAAGTTCATAAAAAACACCCGATTGATTGGCTGGTCTATACCTCGGCACTACCGCTCGAACAGCCCAATGCGCCGGAGTTGCGCTTTGCCACTAATGAAGGCATCAAACAAAGCAAGCGTGATGAGTTAATCAATCAGATTGCTAAAGATAACAACTTATCCCTCATTGCCGTGGCTGGAACTCACGGCAAAACTACTACTACTGCAATAATAACCTGGCTGTGTTATCAACATCAGGTAAGTATAAGCTACTTATTACCGGCCAAAACCAGCTTTGGGCCAATGGGACGCTACCAAAAAGGCAGCCACTATTTCGTTTTTGAAGCTGACGAATTTGACCGCAACTTTTTGCAATTTGAGCCTTGGCTAAGTGTTATAACCGGTGTAAGTTGGGATCACCACGAGATCTTCCCTTCGCGCGAAAGCTATCAGCAGGCATTTAAAGAATTCATTTCTCAGAGCAAACAGACTTTAATCTGGCAGGACGACGCCATATACCTAAAACTAGATGAAGCCAAGAATCTCGCCATTCAAGATCCGGCACATCCGCAACTATCTAAAATTAAGCTCAAAGGTCTTTATAACCGATTAGATGGTTGGTTGGCGCTGCAAACGCTACTAAGGATATGTGACGTCCCCGCTTCGGAGTTGATTGAAAGCATCAATCTTTTCCCGGGTCTATCCAGAAGAATGGAGGAAATTGTCCCTGGTTTATACAGCGATTATGCACATACACCCGAAAAAATCCGTGCAGCAATGAGTGTGGCAAAAGAAATGGCTAATCCAAGGCAAGCGATAATCGTAATTTACGAGCCGCTGACTAACCGACGACAGCATTATATGATCAATGATTACAAAGATAGCTTTGCCGGGGCAGCTCAAGTTTATTGGCTCCCGAGTTATCTGGCACGGGAAGATCCTAACCAACGCATTTTAGCACCGGCTGAGCTTATATCTCACCTTAGTGACCCAACGATCGCTCTTCCAGCCGCTCGCAATAGTGATCTTAAACGAACCATTGACGCCCACTTAAACAAAGGCGACATGGTAATCGCCATGGCTGGAGGGGGCGGCGGTAGTCTTGATGACTGGCTGAGAGAACAATACTATGTTTAACGTATTGGGGCCTGTAGTGACACACCGTAGCTAGTCTCGGCAACGTTAACAAACGTATCTTTATCACGAATGATAGCTTGAGGCGGCAATTGTTCTGAATGGGTAGTCAAACCTTGCATCCGTTTAACCGCTGTACCGATGGCTAAAAATTCAATTACGCCACTGCCGACGTCATAAATATACGTTTTAATTCCTAACACGTCATCAGCCCCAATGGCTGCGGCCTGATCATGCACCTTCTTAAGAGACTGCTCTCTAGCACCGTAAATTAATTCGCTTAACACCTTAACCTCGCCCTTAACCAAATTACGAAAGCTAGCTTTAAGCCCTCCGGCCAAACCTAACGAAAATACCGATGTACCCAAGATAAGTTTAAGCGGGGCGTAACCAAGTTTGGTTACGTTCCACATCTCTTCAGCCGTTAAGTCGCTGGTTATAACACCATCAGTTAAGCTGGCGGCCGCACTCAATTGCGGATTATATGAAGCCGTTCCGATCATTACCATTTCCTGGACACCACTAATACCAATGGGGAGAATAGTAGTTTTGATCCCAACAACACTGTTTGCATTTTTGGTTCTTGCCTCGTTAATAATCCGCTCAAGTGCCAGATTGCGGGTCTGATTAAAGATGTTACTAAACTGTGTCACTTCACCGCGTACCATTTCTTTAAACCCGCCTAACAAACCGCGGGCAACTCCGATTGAATATGCCACATTGCCAAACACAAAGTCGATCGGGCGATAGCCGGCATCAACTTGGCAAAATAACTCTTGGCCATCACTGGCCGAAGTAAAGCGTGAAGACTCTCCCGGATTGCTGGGACTAATCGCCGAGCCTACAGATAAAAACTCAACATTATCTGGATGAAATACGAGTTCGCTGGTAACTCCCGTAGCTGCCGGTGCACCGTTTTGAATCAGCTCGTTATTAAAACGTTCAAGGCTTAAACGCCGTCCTTCGGCAATCATATTGGTAACTTGCGTGATTTCGCCACCAACTGCGGTGCGCACACTTGACTTAATACCACCTATCACTCCAAGTGCAAATACGCTGTTGCCAACTAACAAATTACCTGGCTTATAGCCAATACTCCCTAAACAATAAAGTTCGTTGCCGGATAACCCAGTATAAATTGGCCCTTCAGGTTTGATCTGGCCATTTATTTCGCCCGGCTGTTCGCTGGGATCAGTTGGCCGGGAAGAGAAGATAGACATAATTACAATTACTTAAGTTAAAGCTTAAGCTAATTGTAGATCTATACCTAAGTGCTATACAAGTCAATCGGTTCTAATAACTTTAGCACCTTGTCTCAGCACTTCAATCGCATCGTCAATTACCCGAATAATCGTACTTGGCTGTCGACCAATCAACACTCCTGCATCAATATAGGCATCAACTTTATTATTAAAATAAGCTTTAGCCTGTTCAATTGACGCCGCTACCGGCTGCCCCGGTAAGTTCGCACTGGTTGTCATTAATGGGCCGGTTTGTTTAAGCAAAACTAGGAGTGGTTTATCGTCCGGTAAGCGAACCGCCAGACTATGAGTGCCAGATGTCAGATAACTTAACTTAGAGTTTGATACCGGGATAATCACACTTACCGGGCCCGGCCAAAATTGCTCGACTGCCTTAAGATACCGCTTGGTTATACCTAGGCTGACGAGCTGTTCGATATCGGCAGCAATTATTGTTCCGGGTTTATTGACGCGGTCTTTGAGAGAATAAAGTCGCTCTACTGCCAGCTTGTCTACTGCCCGGGCGACTAGGCCGTAAACTGTATCTGTGGGCAATACAATGACTGCTCCTGGCTGCAATAAGGCCTTAACGGCTTGTCTTTCCATAAGCCTATTCTAAATTAAAAAGGGTAAGAGAGGGTCTCTATTTAGTCTTAATGTAAGCGTAAACGATTAATATGGCAATAACTACCACAATTATGACCGTGGCTGTAATTGCCGCGTTGGTGCCACTTTGTGCCTTAGATTCAACCGGTGGCCGTTTTGTTTCGGGCTGTGGTTGTGGCGGGGGCGGTGCTAGCGGGCGGGCTGGAGGCTTAACATCGTCCACTGGAGGCGGTGCTACAGGTGACGCGTTCGTAGTTGGTGTTGGCGGATTATTATCCATAAATGCTCATGCTTCTTTAGTTTAATTATATACCCTATTTAGAGATGGTGTTTAATCGAGCTCAATGATACATGCATGTTAGGATCAATCAAATAGATCGCCATGCCAATAGCAACTAAGCAAACAATTATCACCACGACCCAGAACCAAGTCGCAAGGTGGCTGCCTTTAGCCGAGACAGAGTCGGCCTTCGCCTGTTCAAGTTCTGCATCCTGGACTTCAAGTGTTGTATCGGCCTCTTCGGCCACAATTTCATTAATAGCTTGAACGGTTTGTGGATCGTCATAGTTATTTACTTTAGGCGGTTTTACTTCTTCAGCGGGTATTTCCTTAACTTCAACCTTCCCCTCTTCGTCTTCATCACTTGCCTCTTCTACGGCAATTTTTACTTTACGGACAGTCCGCTTCGGTTTTGTCTTTACCTTATTTAATAGTGGCGCTGATGGCGTATCTGCAAATATATCAAGAGGAGGCGGCGAGCTTTCACTAGATTCAGGCTGCGAGTCGGCAAGCTCATCCACGGATTTTGATTCTGTCATGAGCTCTAGCTTATCATCCCGACCAGTCGACATCATCGCATCGACCTTAGCTATAACTTTCGGGTCTTCAGTTAAATCACTGTCTGTATCTTGATCTTGATTTTTTTTAGCCATAACTTCTGCCCACCATTATCCAGACTTAAGCAAGATTAATCAAAAGTAAACGATTTAAACATTAGCAGGATAGGAGCTGAAAACTGGCTATTGTTCCAGTCAGTTGAAGCAATTGTTAAAGGAGCTCGACTACTGTCTGGGCAGAGCTTATTAACACATGAATAGAACGAAACATATACTAGAGGATCAACCGCAGCAATATTAGATTGAGGTATATTCTGATACTTTTGGTAACCGTAGTTTCCGCTTAAATAGATACCATCTAATCCGCCCCGCGTAGTAGTAGCCGGATATTGGATAAAGCTAATGTAGCTTTGTGCAGCTTGGCTGGTTGATGGTTGGGAGAAAGTAATTTTAACAGAAGTTAGTACCGCCACAGATGTACTGCCAAACGCCAGTGGTACGCTGCCCTTCTGCGCAAGCGTTAATACTATCTCACCCAGCTTAGTCTGTCCATTGGCAGCTATGATGTTCATGACCGGAGAGGTGACAGTAAGTGGGGCGTTACCACTATCGATCAAGTTCCAGCCGTTAGGGTAATTAAAGCTTGTGTTAAAGTTAGTCGAAGTATATGAAGTTGATGGGATTAACGGAGCTTTGGGTACAGCTACCGCGGCAGGTAGCTTCCGAGTAGGGCTAGCTTCTTTAGCAGCGGTCGGCTTAGACTTGTGACCGTTAGCCACTAAAATACCTACACCGCCAATTAAAACGATAGCTACTATGACCAGACCAACTTTAACCCACCGCTTCGAGCCAGAGCGCTTATTATGGCTGTGGTATTTTGGCGGCGGAGCCGCCGGTAACCCGGCAGAATTGTAACTGTTTTGGCGGTCGGAGTTCGGAACACTCCTGTACCGATTCGGGTCCATTACATTTCTATTTTACAGCTTATGCCTAATAAAAACATGAAAAAGCTTAAGGAACAATGCGGTTAATATCGCGCGGAAACAGAATAGCCTCTTTAATGTTAGCTAAGCCTACGACTTTCTCGACCAAGCGATCAATGCCAAAACCGCACCCGCCATGTGCCGGCATGCCATGTTTAAAAGCTTGCAGGTAAAATTGGTAAGCAGGGTCATCAATGCTGATTCCAGCAGCTTCCATTTGCTGTTTTAGCTGATCATAGCGGTGCTCGCGCTGAGGACAGGTTGCCAGTTCAAGCCCCTTAAACAAAAGATCAGCACTCAGTGCGCTGGCATCGTCTTTAGCCATATGATAAAACTTCATTTTGCTTCGCGGCAAATCCGTCGCAAAAACCGCCTCGCAGCCGTCATGTTCCTTGGCATACTCACATATCCAACGTTCTTCATCCGGAGTTAAATCGACTTCACCTGACATATCCGTCTGATTTTCCTTGGCATACAGCTCATGGATTTGCCTCATCGAATATCTGGGAAAACTAGCTTTTAACACCGGCTTTGGTGCTTTCAGATCATTTAGAATGTCTCCGTGCTCCTTCCAAACTTTAGTCACTACAGCATAAAGCAGATCCTGGACCATATTTAAGACATCATCATGACCATGAATAAATGCCATCTCAAGATCTAACATTGTGACCTCTGAAACATGCCTAGTAGTCGCGCTCGGTTCAGCCCGAAAGGCCGGGCCAACTTCAAACACCCGTTCGAACACACCGACCATAACTTGCTTATATAACTGCGGACTCTGGGCCAACGAAGCCGGTTTGCCAAAGTAATCGAGTTTAAATACCTCTGCGCCCCCTTCGGCCGCATTAGCCACTAATTTGGGAGTCTGAATCTCTACAAAATCTTGCGCATAAAGAAACTCGCGGATATATTTTAAAAGCATGGACCGCACATAAAAGACCTTGGCTTCATTGAGGTTACGTAGACCAAGTGAACGATGTTCAAACAAAGTATCAAGATTTTCCGGTTTATGGCTGAGCGGCTTATCAATCTCAATCGGCGGTTCGTAAACGACCGGCACCAGGACATTTAGCTTGACATCGTGAAGTTCAACCCCACCCGGAGCCCGGGCTTCACGAACTACCACGCCGTCAAGTTCTAAAACACTCCCGATGTAAACTCCTTTGAGCTTGTCAACCTCTGCCGGATCCTTAAGCACTGCCTGCACGACTCCACCGCGGTCGCGCAAGTTAATAAATGTTAGCCCTCCAAGCAGACGTTTTTTGTGCAGCCAACCCTCAAGATGAACGGTTTCATCTACATGTTCAGATAGCTGATTGGATAACACACGCATACTAAACTACCTCCACTTTAGCTAGTTCCGCTTCCTGCTGTTCCTGTGAAGCTGGTTCTCTTACCTGATCTTCTAACACGAGCCAGGCTTTAAGTGCATCTTTAAGCGTGAGGATGCCTAGGGCTTCGTTTTCTTGGTCAATCACCACTAGCACAGTAGTTGCAGCGCTAGCAAATCGGTTAAATGCTCGCTCAATTGAATCAAATTCATTGATGGCTTCGATAGAGTTTTCCATGTGATCGCGCACCTTACCCTCTGAGTGCAGTCCGACTGTCGCTTTATTTAAAATCCCTACAACCTGACGGCTGTTTTTGTTTCTAACCACCAAAAAAGCATCCTGCTTAAACTTATGCATCTCGTCTAGCAGCTTTGGTCCGATGATGTCTTCAGGTACTAATTTAAGAGTCTGCTTCCAGGGCCGATAAAAATCTTTGACTTTAGCGGATTCAAAATCGATCAACTTAAACAAGCGGGATAATTGAGCTGGTGAAATCCGGTTATCTTCTTGGCGTGCTTGTCGCTGTAAAAACATACGCAAGTCATCGCTCTCATAAATCTTGGTATGAAGCGGCAGATAGCATTTTTGTAACCTCTCCAGCTGTTTCAAAGCAGGATAAGAGCTCGAAACAAACCAAGCAAAAAACGGCGTCATCAGCTGTGCGGTTTTATAGCTAATCCCGGCTATCCGGCGGTTAGGGATCCATGAGAATACTAGCCACATCCAAATAACAGCCGGAATAACAGCCAGCCACAGCGGCAATTCACGGCTTAGCAGGATTAACCCCGTACTGCTCGCAACAACCATTAAAAGCCATAGGAATCCTCTAAAAGCCGGATAGGCAATTGCCGGATAAATGGCCTTGGCAAAATGGTCACCGCGTTTAGCTTGACGCTTAAGCTCATAAATTGGCAAATTAAAATAAGCTTTCCGCAAAATCAACATCAATAATGCAATAGCCAGACATATGCAGGCAGCAATTAGATCGTGCATAGATAAACCTATCTTAACACTTTTAGGGCCGTTCTTCAGACTGATCTGCTATACTTAAGCGAGCAACTACTCAAGGAGACCCTAAAATGAGCAAGACCTTCTGGGCAATACTCGCTGCCATTGTCGTCATATTTGGTGTGACATTTTATTTTACACACAATAAAAACACTGGCGCATCAAGCGCGCCGCCCACCGAGCACTTAGAAGGTGATACAGCGTCCAATATCAAGTTGGTTGAATACGGCGATTACCAATGCCCATACTGTGGCGAAGTCTATCCCGTTCTCCAACAAGTGCTACCTAAATATCTAAATAAAATCACCTTTCAGTTTCGTAACTACCCCTTAACCAGTCTGCACCCGAATGCTTATGCCGCAGCTAGAGCAGCTGAAGCTGCCGGACTAATGGGTGATTTCTGGCAAATGCATGACAAACTTTACAGCGAAAACGTCAAGTACTACACCGCAGAAACTTCCGGGACCACCTATAACACCTGGATCAATGCCAGCAACCCGCTGCCTGATTTTGACAGCTATGCCAAACAGCTCGGGCTAAACGTCGCTCAGTTTAACACCTACTACAACAGCAACAAAGTTAATAACGCCATCCAAGCCGATATGAATGCTGGTAACAAGCTAAACGTTCAAGGCACGCCAACGTTCTTCTTAGATGGTAAGAATATTGGCAATCCGGCAACCGTCAGCGGATTCGAGAAATATCTTAATGCGGCACTTGCCAATAATGGTAAGGTAAGCAGCTCTAAGACTGCCACCACTAACCAGACAAAGAAGTGACGCTAGATCAGTAATAGATGTACTGTTGCCAGTTGGGACGGCGAACAACTCGCACTTCGACTGCTCCTTCATCTTCGGTGTTTGTTTTGACTAAGATTGACATTTTGCTTTTTCCTTTCTCTGGCGTGCGTTGTCATAAGTTAAGGCATCCTGCCTTTAGCTTATTGTTTTTTTATTTTTAATTTTTATCTTTTTGCGGAACTGTCCGCTTAAGGATGCCCAGATTGTAACTAAGCTTGTAACACCTTGTCAAGAAGTTAATTAGTTTGCTCAGCCTATATCTAGCTAACCTTGACTTAACACTTTAGCACTTGTGCATAAATCAGCCTGAACAAACTTTTTTAGGCAAGGGATATATAAAGCCAATTGCGGTCGCTATAACGACGAACACTCGATAACGTTCCGTCTGCAATCTCACTACGTCTTAAAGCCTCGCGGATCTTAGTTGAGCAAACCGTTGGAGCATGCGAATGGATAAGCGTTACTCTTTTGGGATTGACTGGCAACGCTTGAACCCAGGCAGCCACACAATCCTCATCGGGCTTACGAATTCCAACGACTAACTCAGAAGTCCTGAGCAGGTTTTCGATACCCGGCCAGCCAGCCATCCCTTTGAGACTGTCCGATCCGACAAGAAAGACTAGATGATCGCCGTAAAACTGGTTCCTTAGTTTGACTAAGGTTTTATTGACCGAAAAACTGACGTCACTGCTTTCAATTAAACCAAGTTGTCGATGTGGACGAATAGCTTGGCGGACCATTGCCACTCGATGAGCAAAGTGGGCTACATCACTTTCACCTTCACGGTAGCGTTCGGGCATTAAATATACCTTGTCTAGTTTGGCTTGCTTTAGACTTTGCAACGCAAACCCGATATGACCGGCATGAACTGGGTTAAAAGTTCCGCTGAAGATACCAATCCGTTCCATCAAGCCTATAGTCTCTCTTTATAACTTATAGGTAATGGACTGAAGATCGAGGATAATAGATATCCGGGCAGAGATACTAACAGGCCGGATCCGCCGTCATCATACACAAAATAAGAAGAACCTAGCAATCGTTTAATTACGAGTTGAGCGTTGTTAGGTATAGGTTTAGCCTCCATATATCTAATTCTACATTTAAAGCTAAAACTTTGCTTAATTAGCGTTATAAGTTTTGGACTGCTTACACTTCGAACAAGTTATAATTTTTTTACCATTTTTAATCACAACTAAAGCATCAACTCCTTGCTTGTGACACAAAGGACAATGAACGCATTTCATAACTTCAGTTTTAGCAGATTTGAGTGCAAATATTTGGGAATGAACAGCTTCGGCCTCAATATTATTGAAATCAGTTTCGCTAAAACTGGATAATGAACCGCCGCAGCCGCTCATAATCCTTTTTTCTTTGGCAAAAGCTTTAAAAGCTGAATCTACTTCCTGGTTCAATCTGGCATAAGCCATAAGATAATCTATAGCTTTAACGTTGTGGCTGGTTTCAACTGAGACAACCGTTCCATTTAGTCTTTTGCTAAAGGCAGCCCATACTCCGTAAATTAACCTTTTAGTTTCAGTCTCCAGCTGCCCTTCTTTAACCGTAAAGGTCGCTAGTTTTTTCAGCCCGTGCATCAGGAAGTCAATCAGATCATGGTTTTTTAGTACTTCAGCCCAGGCATTTTCGCTGCGCTCACTACTTCGGCGGCCAGCAAAAAAATGACCGCCATACTTAGCAGACAAAAACGCGTCATAGACTTCAGTTAGCTCATCTAGCCCAAGTGTCGGATCCCGTTCGGCGGCAGCCATAACCGCCGTAGCGGCATCCGTATCACTGCGATCGATAGTTTGCGAAGACAAAGTTATACTACCATCACTATTACAACTTGCCTGGTAGAGGTAGCCCATCTGTCGCTCCGGCACCAACCCGCAACTGCGCATAAACTCATGACCATACTGTTCTTCAACATCTTTAGGGTATAGGGAAGCCCACACGCGGCTTTGACCCGGTTTTAGCAGTTTATTTCTTTCATGTTGTTGAATGTCGTTTTCAGCCCAATCCACCAGAAATTGTCGACGGGAGTCAAGCTCAGCATCATGCACCGCTGCATCCTTTCCCGCTTCCAGCATGTTGCCGTAGCTGCGCCAACGCCCGTCATCAAAGTAAATTAAATCTTCACCTGAACGTTTGAATACAAATACTGTGCGAGAAGCCCTGTCAATGCCTTCGGTGATGTAGCTTAGGTGTTCATTTTTTACTTGTTCCAGAGTTTCCGGCAGGACTTGCCCGTAAAACTGAAGATCATATCTTAAGGCATTAACCCCTGCCAGCAAATTAAAGCTTTTTAATTTCTCATTGGTTTTTAACTCAGTTGCTGTTTCCATTTAAAAAAGCCCTTTGACTTAATCGAGCAAGGGCTTATAAAACATCTACTTCTGCTCTTGCTCGAGAGACTTATCTAACCGTGTCTGGCTTACCAGAGTAAATCTGGCTCACAGTTGCGGCACAGCGCAGGAATTACACCTACTTCCGGTCTGAATTGTTAAGTAATTCTATTTTAGCACGGATGAGTTTACAAATGCGGCCAATGATGAGCACAAAGCTTAGGCTTTCTAAGCATCTATTACATCAAGTAACTTCTCTGTTCGTATATTGAGACGACGGGTTACCTGGTGGTTTGCGTTATTAAAGTAAAACTCAGTAGCCATATCTTCGGCAATCTTGGTATCCACATGACTCTCGCTGGAGTACAAGGCTAGATCGCGGCGGAGATCCACCCAAGACAAGTCAGTATATCCTTCTTCCCGAGTTGAAGCTTCACACTGGTTTTTGACTTGCAATCGATAGGTTAGACGCGGCTCTTTTTCGCCCATATGCGTATAGATGCTAATGTCCCAGGGTCCGAACGAATTTAAACTTAGATTCAACTGTCTATCCTCGGTAAATAGTGAAGGCAGTGCACAATATGATTGATCGTTAATGTTTTGCACTTCAAATCTAGTTAGGAGTGAAAGCACCGTAAGCTCTCCTAATTGGCCAATCAACAACGCTTTGTCTGGCCGATAGTCAACCTTCCTATATGCATCACGTAGTCGAACCATTTCCTCAACCAGTGTTTGATAAATGTTACGGAAGATCGATCCATCGTTCGGAGGCAAGCGTTTCTCTGAACCCATATAGGCACGGGCAGGTATAAATGACTCAATAATACGTGCCCGCGCTACATAAGCCGCTAAATTATCCGGACCATTAGCACTTAAATATTCGACTGTTTTGAGAACGTTAATGGCATCGACATAGTGTGTCTGGGCTTCTTCTAGATTGGTGGTTTTAGTGGCTTGATCTAACAAAGCCTCGCCAGCTAATACCATACCTTGGATACCAGTATTTTTAAACAAGCGGCTGGCCTCTAAGAGATCGATACTCCCGTTGCCCAACAACTGTAATATTTTGCCCTTTGAGTGAACCATTCTCTTCTTAGGTCTAAGTAGACCTGACTCGCGGTAGTCTTCACGACTCGCTAAAGTCTCAATCATAAGTCTAGTTATTTCATGATATTTCCAAAAAGTAAATATCTATCCAGCTAAATTTTTAAGAGCTGTTTTATGTGATTGATTCTCGGGCTAAAACTTTGCGCTGCACCTTCCAGACCAAGAATTTTCAGAGCCTCAATTAGAATAATCAAATTGTCCAGATCGGTCCTAGTAGGGACTGATGAGCTCTCCAACTCCCGGCACATATGTTCAACTTTCTCGACTAGCCACTTTTCCTCGACCGGAGTTACGGCATTAGTTAGTAGTGGCTCAGGGTGTTTGTCGCCAACAACTTCTAGCGAGCGAGCCGAACGATCTCTTTTTTGCAAATGCCCACGCTTTATTAAGCTGTTAACATGTAGCGCCACTGTTGCAACCGAATTGTAGTTCAATCCATTCATAATTTCCCGGTAACTCGGGCTGTAACCATGGCTGGCAATAAAATCACTAATAAAATTGAGCAGTTCCCGTTGCTTCTTCGTCGGCCTAAGCGAACTTTCTTTTTCTGGCATCAGCTGGTCTTTCCCTTAGCTAAAGCCACATTAGCTAACCTTCCCTTTTTGGCTTTTAGGCGTTTTAGTTGATTTTCTTCGGGTGTAACCGCAATACATAATCCAGCCAGCCCCCAAAAAATATAGGTCATCGTATCATCAGTCCATTCAAGCGTTAGTAAATTAACGAAGCTAAGTCCTATAAAGGCGGCCAATAACGCCAGCGCAAAAGGTGAACGGCGGCGCTGCCATAGCATTAAGCCAACGTAAACATTAATGGCAACAAATAAAATTAAGCCGATCCAGCCGGATTCTTCCCCAACCTCCAAAAAATAATCCTCAGTTATCCTGGCCGGCGCATCATGGTTATAGACACTTGCCGGTCCGGACGTACCGGGTCCATCGCCAAACGGTTGGTTGAGCACCTGTTTAATGCTAGTTTTTAAAGCGCTTAGGTGGGCTGCATCCGAACTGACTGGCGCTGCAGAATTGCTTTGCGTATGGAAAACAATATTCTGAAACCGTTTGCTGGTACCTAAAGCCGCGAACGCCCCAATTACTAACACCAGTATCACTACACCAACAACTGTTAGCAGAGTTTTGTATTTGGCTAGGATTTGCTTATTTACGCCAATTATTGCCACTAAGACTACCGCTAAAACAGCGCCAATCCACGCACCACGTGAATAACTGCCGTATAAAACCGCAGCCGCACCAATTAGAAACAACGCTTTAAGCCAGTTCCAGCTCTTCGGATAGGAAATTAACAGCACGGCTAGGACTGCTATAGGCAGAATCAGGTAGGCCCCGAGCGGATCAGATCCCCTTAAAGTAGATAATATCCTGATGTAATGCGGGTTATTATTGATTGTCTGAAACGGCATAATGGTGTGCGGCCCGTAGCCGAAATGAGACAGGACATTAGCCGGAAGCACGCTCATCTGCAGTAACCCGAACGCCACCACCACCGCTGCGGGCCAAAGAATAAGTTTTTCCCATCGCCGATTTAAAGCATGACTCTTTATACCGGCCGCCCAACAAATGATAAAGAAGGCTAGAAAGCGCAGATCGTCAAGCACGCCATAAGCTACTGCCTTGAGGCTTACTTTGTGGGCCTGGTAATCAATCAGCGCCAGGAGTAAATCAAGTGCCGCATAGGCTATAATTAGCCAAGCCAGCTTAGTCTTAAAGATGCCGCGACGGACATTAGTATCGGTAAAAAACCAGCCGATCACCACTAATCCGCAAAAGGCAACCAAAAACTCTTTCCATAATCTAAATAAGGTATAGTGACCAAAATTAGACGCCGCCCAGACCGTTAAAAAGGCGTGGAACGGCAGCAAAACGATAATAATAGCTATTAAGCCAAGCACCAAAGCCACAGCTTTAGAGCGTACTAGAGCGACAGCAGCTTTCATTGCCCTCTATTATAACCACAGCCAGACGGCTTAGACATAAATGCTTCCAAGTAGTCCTTTGCTTTAGTAATACTTTGGCAATTCTCAGATATATATGGTATATTAGAACATAAGCTATGGAAGTAGACAATAGTAGCGAATTACAAGATACAAAACTCTATAATGAGTTTATGGTAATATAGTAAGCCTCCTCCTTAATCTCGTCAAGAGACTCTATGCCGTCCAGAGTTGCCAAGCACCGTTACCCCACTGATAAACTTTGCCATCTTGACTCAGTCCTAATATATGAAGAGTGTCTGGCATGTTGTTTCCCGAACTTTTAGATACCGCTGTTATTTGAATAATGGTAGGTTGCATTTCTAAACTCCTTAAATTACGCCCCTATTATAACGCTAGGTTTGTAAACTATATAGGTACGAGCGAATTCTTTCCTCATCCTTCTTTAAATGAAGATGCCATGCTGCCCGATACTCATGAATCCAGCGAACATTTCGACTTAGATGACATCGATTTTATTAGAGAGTTGTGCAACGCAATCAGAAGCAGCGTAGAAGAGGATGCAAAAACAGTCCGACGAGCTAATAAACCCGATCCCAAACATAGACCCTACTAAAGCCTGTACAAAAATATCTCTAACAAGTTATCCTAGAGTTACGGCTTAAACCTAAATTAGATAACTGTGCCAGCCGTAAGAACTCTTAGATGAAAAACAACTCGTCGCTCGTATATAACGTATTTCTGATCGTGGGCGATTTTTTAGCATTGGTCGGTGCTTTTTCGCTCGCCTATATCTTTCGCGTTAGTGTCAGCCATGTCCGCATTTCTACGCCCATTACGGCACGCACTTATCTAGAAACTTTCTTAGTGTTGCTGCCCTTTTTCATTCTGTTTTTCGCGCTCATTGGACTATACACAAGAGAAATATACGAACAGCGTTTTAAAGAAATCGGTAGACTGGCCGTCGGGGTCTTTATTGGGGTACTGTTTATCATTAGCTTCGGCTACGTTTTTAACGTAAAGATTTTTCCAGCACGCTTAGTCATTTTATATGGCTACTTTCTGGCACTACTTTTGATTTTAGGTTTTAGAAACGCCACTCGTTTCGGACGACGTATTTTGTTTCGTTATGGTAAGGGTATTAACAATGTATTGATCGTCGGCGATACCGAGCTCAGTCGTGAATTAATTAACCTGCTAACACCTTCAGAAATATCCGGCTACCGGGTAATTGGAGTAGTTGGCGGGGTCAAACATCCACTAAGAAGCACGGCACCTTATGCCTTGTTTGCTAACTTCAATCAAGCCGTTAAGAAGATTGGCAACCGGTTGCACACCATTATCCAAACCGAACTATATAGTGACGAGTCTAAAAACAGCTTGATCTTAACCTATGCGCAGCAGCATCACGTCGCTTATCGTTTCGTTCCCGGTAACGGTGAACTGTTTGTCGGTAACATAGGGGTTGAAGTCTTCCGCGGAGTACCAGTCATTGAGGTGCACCAGACAGCCCTAATTGGCTGGGGACAAATTGTTAAACGTGCTTTAGACATCGTCTTAGGTACCATTATGCTAATTATTGCTTCCCCTTTTATGCTGCTAATTGCCATCGCCATTAAAGTTTTCGATTCGGGACCGGTATTCTTTCGCCAAGTTCGTCTAACCCGCTATGATCAAAAGTTTAAAGTCTATAAGTTCCGCACTAACAAAATTGAGTTTAATGGACTGACTCCGGAAGAAGCGTTTGCCAAACTCGGGCGGCCGGATCTGGCCAAGACTTACCGTAAAAATGGAGATTTTTTACCTAACGACCCGAGGATATCTGCTATCGGACGATTTTTAAGGAAATTCTCGCTTGATGAGTTACCTCAGCTGATTAACGTAGTTAAGGGTGACTTAAGCTTGGTCGGACCGCGCGCGCTCATACCGCAAGAGCTAGAGCTATATACCAAACGCTATGCTATTTTAAGCGTACGTTCGGGACTAACCGGGTTGGCGGTTGTCTCTGGACGGCGCAATATATCTTTTGACGAACGCCGGCAACTCGATCTTTATTACGTACAGAACTGGAGCTTATGGAATGACCTGGTGATCCTTATTAAGACCGTCTGGATTGTCTTAAGGCACAAAGGAGCAGTCTAAGATGGCTAAATCCAAACTTAAGGTTGCAATTGTGTGCGACTGGCTGCTTGGCACCGGAGGAGCAGAGCGAGTAGTCTATACTCTGCACCAAATGTACCCTAATGCTCCCATTTATACATCACAGTATGACGATAACCCCAAAGTCTGGTACGGCTACAACTGGTTTAAGGATGCGGATATCCGCACCACCAAATTACAATCTTTGCCGAAAAGTCTAAAGAAATTCTTGCCGGTTTTACGAGCTATTGTCTTTCCCCGACTCGATTTAAGCGAGTATGACTTAATCTTGTCAGTCTCAGGTGCGGAAGCCAAGTCGGTTCACAAACGGCCCGGAGCACTGCACATTAACTATTGCCATTCGCCGACTCACTATTACTGGTTCCGCTTTGATGAGTATCTTAAACATCCCGGTTTCCCATTCGGTACCAACTGGCTGGCTCGAATCGGTTTAAGAATATTAATAAAACCTTTAAGGATCTGGGACCGCCACGCTGCTAAGAGCCCCGACGTCATGATCGCCAATTCAACTCATATTAAAGAGATGATCAAGAAATATTACCGCCGTGATTCAGTCGTTATCCACCCGCCAGTCGACATTGACCGATTCAAAATTAAAGGTACGCCTCCAGCTAGACACGGTTTCGTGGTTGCCGGCCGCCAAACCCCGTATAAGCGAATAGATATTGCCGTAGCAGCCTGCAGCAATTTAAAGGTTCCCTTAGTTGTAATTGGCATCGGGCCGATGCATAAGAAACTGGAGAAAATGGCCGGGCGGAGTGTTACCTTCCTGACGGCGGTAAGCGAAGAAGATTTACCGAAACATTTTCAGTCAGCTCTGGCTCTTATTTTTCCAACTAACACTGAAGATTTTGGGGTTACTCCGATCGAGGCCATGGCCGCCGGAACTCCAGTCATCGCTTACAGCAAAGGCGGTCCACGCGATTACATCATTCCCAATAAAACCGGTTTGTTTTTTGACCGACTCAGCGCGAGCAGCCTGGCTAAGGTTATTGAGTCATTTAATCCCGACCGCTTTAATCACGATAAAATTGAACAGTTCAGCGAAAACTTTTCGATTGACGTATTCAAAAAAAATATGAAAGCTCTAATTGAGGATTCTCTTAGGGAGTTAACTGCCTAAATGTGCGGCATCGTCGGCTACCTCGGCCCCAAACAAGCTACGGATGTTGTGCTAAAAGGCCTGTCAGCACTTGAATACCGAGGCTATGATTCAGTTGGTGTAGCACTCATCGATCAAAACCAAACCGGACAGGTTATAAAGCAGGCTGGTAGAGTTGAAAACCTCAAACCCCTAGTAAAACAACAAGCCGGTAAATCTAAGCTCGCCATCGGCCATACTCGCTGGGCAACTCATGGGCTGCCGAACTCTGTTAACGCTCACCCGCACAGCAATAATGCTAAAGATATTTTTGTAGTCCATAACGGCATTATTGAAAACTACCAGGAAATAAAAAACCAGCTGATCGAGCATGGTTACAAATTTTATTCAGATACCGATACGGAGGTTATTCCAAACCTGATTGACTACTATGCCAATCATTCAAAAACCTTTTTAGCCGGACTTAAAGCAGCCCTTAATGATTTGCGTGGTGCCTTTGCAATAGCCGTGATCACCACGCGCGAGCCAACCACATTGTTTGCCGCTCGCTTTTCGAGCCCGTTAGTCATCGGCGTAGGTAACAATGAATATGTTCTGGCATCAGACCCTAATGCGATCATGGCGCATACCAAAGATGTCGTCTTTTTAGAAGATAACGATCTAGCGATAATTAACCAAACCGACCTTAAAATCATTGACTTTAGTCGCAGCATGCCTAAAAAACCGAAGTTTGAACTACTGGACTATGACCAGGAACAAGCCTCGCTCGGCCACTTCCCGAATTTCATGCTTAAAGAAATTTATGAGGCACCGCAAACCATTCGTGCCGCCACGCTAGGGCGGGTTTTAGCCGACCAGGGCATTATTAAGCTAGGTGGACTGGAATCGGTCAATAAACAACTTAACCATATCGACCGCATTGTAATTGTGGCCTGTGGCACTTCATATTATGCCGGCTTAGTCGGTGAGTATTTAATTGAAGAGTTAGCTAATATACCAGTAGAAGTTCAGTTAGCCAGCGAATTTAAATACCGCAAAGAGCCCTTCTCCCGCGCCACAATCCTGCTTGCCATCTCCCAATCCGGCGAAACCGCTGACACCATTGCAGCGCTTGAAAAGGCTAAGGACTTTGGCTGCCTTAGACTGGGGGTAGTCAACGCGATCGGTAGTACCATCGCCCGTTTAACCGATGCCGGTGTATATACCCATGCCGGAGCAGAACGAGCAGTCGCCTCAACCAAAGCTTTTATTGCCCAAGTAACAGTTCTAACTTTAATTGCCTTGCATCTTTCTAAAGGGGAGAACAAAGATTACCGGAAACTACTCAACGAACTAAGCTTGTTGCCGCAAAAAGCTGCAGCCGTGTTAGAACAAGCACCGGAAATTAAGCGCATCGCCTTAAAGTATATGGACAAGCAGGACTTCTTTTTCATCGGCCGTGGCTATAACTACCCTTGTGCCCTTGAAGGAGCGCTGAAGCTGAAAGAAATTTCCTACATCCATGCCGAAGGTTACGCCGCTGGCGAAATGAAGCACGGGCCACTAGCGCTAATTGATAAAGATTTCCCCACCCTCGCCCTCGCAACCGATTCTAACGAATTAGCCAAGACCATATCTAACATCGAGGAAATCAAAACCCGAAATGGACCGTTGATTATTATGGCCAGCGCAGGTAATAAAAAGGTGGCCAGCTTAACTGATGATTTAATCTACCTGCCAAAAACCATGGAACAAACTCAGCCAATACTCAATGCTATCGCCTTGCAGTTGTTTGCCTACTATATCGCTGAAGCAAAACAATTAGATATTGACCACCCGCGTAATCTAGCTAAGTCAGTGACAGTTGAATGAACCCCAAGCTTGTGGTTATTGGCGGCGGCACCGGCAGCTTTACCCTGCTGCAAGCACTTAAAGTCTGGACCCCTGACATTACAGCTATCGTCAACATGAGTGATGACGGCGGATCGACCGGTTCCTTAAGAGATGAGCTTGGTGTGTTGCCGCCCGGAGACGTCCGCCAGTGCTTAGTGGCACTCAGCAACCATCCGGGAGCCAGAGACTTATTCAGCTATCGTTTCGGCAAGGGAAAGTTAGCCAACCATACCGTCGGCAACATTGTGTTATCCGCGCTTGAGCTGCAACTTGGCAGCTTTACTAAAGCGGTGGAGCTAGTCTCTGACCTCTTAAGCATTACCGGAAGAGTCCTGCCGGTAACTGAAGACAAGCATGAGCTGCTATTACAAGACGGGAATAAGTTAATTCGCGGTGAATATACTATCACTCAACACGTCATCAAAAACCGAGATGCACGCTTATTCTTAAAGCCTGAGGCAAAAATAAACAAGCTAGCCAAAACGGCAATCTTACAAGCCGATCTAGTTATAATCGCTCCTGGCAATTTATACGGATCAATATTGCCGGTTTTTTGCGTTAAAGGAGTGGCTAAAGCGCTGAACTCTACCTCTGCACCCATCGTCATGGTAGCTAACCTAATAAACAAACCGAACCAAACCCTAAACTGGCATGTGGCGGATTACATTAAAGAGGTAGAGCGCTATATTGGATCAGGAACCATTGATTATGTGTTATATAACAAAGCCTTGCCCGCAAAAGAACTGTTGCAAAAATATGGCGAAGACAATGAGTTTCCTCCAAGCATAGATAAAATGCGGTTTGCGGGCATAAGCGCCCAAGCCATCGGTGCCAACCTGGTCGCAAAAGAAATATATAAACCCGACCCGAAGGATAAGGTAATAAAACGAACATTGATACGGCACGATGCACTGGCCGTAGTCAAACAACTAAAGCGGCTGCTAAATACAACCAAACAACAAGATAAACTTAATATCTAAAGCCTTTTAGCAAAACTTGCTCAAATGGTAGATAATATAGTTTAAGTTGCGGAGGAAAGTTATATTATGAGTAAAACTTACCCCACTAAATTTTGTAATCAACTGTCAGAACTGCCAAACAAGATTGATCAGACGCGCTTGCGCCAGCAGGGTTACCGAGTTCTGGCTGGTCTTGACATTGACTTAGCGCAGCAGCTGATTGAATCCTCGCTTGAAGACCATATTGTAACCAACTGCCCTAAAGACGCAGCAGAACGATTTACCTCTATCGAATCCATTGATACTTGGCTAGGCAAGGGTCGCCTGGTTCTGCCTTTAGTTAAAGATACTGGCTATGGCAATCTAAAACTCGCTGGACTTGGCTGGATCGGTCCAGCCAAACCAGCAGCTAATGAAGTAACGCTTCCGGGTGCCGAATTAACATTCGGTCTTCGGTTATATGATGAGGCTCTTGGCAAAAAGCTTTCCTTCCCCTATGCACTAGCCGTCTTAGCTACTAATAAAACTCTTTATTCTAATAAAGGAGTGTGGCTGACTACTAGAAGCGATAACATCCCAGCTATCAAGACGTATGAACGGGCGGGATTTGTTAAAGCGGCTGAAGTGCCAGCTGAGTATGATGGCATCAGCCATTCTAGACTTTATATGATGCTAGGCAAATGGGCGTTAGCTTAAGACAAACAGCCCCGTAAAAAGCACCGGCTTTAGTTCATAGTTTAAATAACGTGGGCGATAGCTTCTAGGGCGATGGCAGTATCGTGCCAACTGGACACTGCAATGCACTCTACGCCAAACGCCTTCACGGGGTAATCGTTCCCACCCTCCTGAAGTTTATCGCCAAAGAATAAAATGTCGTCTTTTGCTACTTTAAGCTGAGCCATCAGCTTCTGTATGCCATAAGCTTTGTCTATACCCTGCTTAGTAATATCGATGGTGGTTGTACCACCGCTCCTGACCTCAAATTCCGGCAATAATGGTGCTAATTTGGCTCGAATCCGTTCTTTCTTGGTTCCTTTCGGATCCCAGGCTTCTTTCTGCCTGATGCCTTCCACTCCTAAAACATCAACTATATCCTGACCCAGCGCCGACCAAGAAATCTGACTTCCGCGATCCTCGATCTGCTCGCCGTAAACCTTAACTTTGTCTAAACCTAAAGCGTGGGTTACTTCCTTAACGACCTTAACTATCTCAGCTTTCTGCGCTTTGCTAAAATCTTCAGCATAAACTTTTTCCCACGACATGCTGTCTTGAGAAAACAAATAATACCTGGTGCCGCAAGTTGGCATAATATGCAGCCGCGTCAGTTTATCCGGCTCTACTTTTAGATTGCCAAGCAGCTGATTATTAAACTGCTCAAACTTACCTCCAGACATCACACATATTTGAAAATGCCCCAGTAACTCATCTAAAAGTTCAGCAATAGGATCAGGCAAGGGTGACTTACTGGGCGCTAAAGTCCCATCTAAATCAAAGGCCAGAACTTTCTTCATTGACTACCTCTAGCTGCTATCTTCTTGGCAATATCGCCGACCTTTTGAGACATGTCTTTTCTGGACACTAAAATACCGTCTTTAGTGTTAATCACGACACAGTTATCCAGGC
>DAHWID010000008.1 GCA_027345405.1 Candidatus Saccharimonadota bacterium | reverse complement strand
AGGATGGCTTCGTAGATGTAGATTATGATACACCAATAAGTGAAATTTATATTTAATAAATATGTTTTAATTAGGCCACAATATGTCGTGGTCGCATGATACGCTTCGGTCGATGAGATAGTTTACTCATTTTCTTAAGCTTTGCATTAATCATGTCTACTTCTTCCATCATTCCTTGACTAGTATAGGCTTTAAGTAGAAGGGTATAGCTTTCCTTATTTGGTTCAAGTTCTGCTGCGCGTTCAAGTTCATGTGTCATTAACTTTAAATTACCAAGTTTTTCCTGAACCTTTGCGTAGGCTATATGTCTAGCCGCTAATCTTTCTTCTAGCTTAAGTGCTTGCTCAAACGCAACAGCGGCTTTATCGTAATTTTCAGTTTCATAATATATTAGGCCCAAATTATGTAGTGACGACGGTGTTGCTTCAATACTGCTTGCAATTTCAAAACAATCTATTGCGTCCCGGAATTCTTTTTGCTTGGCGTATAGTATACCCAATCGATTGTAGGCCGCAGCATTCCTCTCATCAATCTTTAAAATTGTTAGTAATGCCTTCTCTGCTCTTAATAAACGATTTTCGCGCATACTACTATGAGCTATATCCCAGAGCTTACCTATTCTGTCGCTGATTTTACGTGATGCATTGGCAAACTCATCACCATGCACATTTAAGTTATAAAAGGCTAGTGCCGCAAAAACGATAATTATTAATAGTTCTGTCATTGTCAGTTGCTTTAATTATAGACCTTACAAATTAAGCATCAAATACGTAAGGGTTAAGCGCAAGTTTGTCTTATGCTCTAAATGCTCATGGGCTTTATAAGCAACATAAAGAATATTTTGCCAGCGTTTAGCTTGCATACCGGTTGCTTTTTCTAAACTAATATCTGCCATTTGCTGGAGAGTTGTTACTAAGTCGTTAACCAGTATAGGATCTTTAGATAAATCGTTAACCATAAGTAATCGTTCGTACAAGTTGGCAGAAAGGACATTTCTGGAGAGTTTAGCGGCAATTGCTAATGCGTGTGTTTCTTCCTGCTCAATGATTCCGATGGCACTTCCGATCGAGCCTCCACTTATGCCCATAGCTCGATCTATAGCTGTCTTACTTGGGTCTAGTTGCTCTAAGTAGCTCACTAAAGCTTCTCTGCTAGGGTTAACAATTCTAATTTTTGATACCCTTGACTTTAGCGTATCTAATAATGCATTAGGATTAGTGCAGCTAAGTAAAAAAATTGTATCGTAGGGTGGCTCTTCTAAGTTTTTTAATACAGCATTTTGTGCTTCAAGTGTAAGTTTATCTGCATCATCGACTAAAATTATACGTTTAATTTGTTGTTCGTCGCGACGAGGAATCGCAAGTGAAATGAAGCGATCAATTGCACGAATTTGATTAATGCCGAGCGATTTTTTTTCATCAGGACTTATTTGCATAATATATGGATATGAGTTAATTTGTGATTCCTCTATAGCAAGTAACCTCGCAGCAATGTAGCGGATGATCGTGGTTTTGCCGACTCCCGTCGAGCCAATCAGTAATAAGCTACTGCTAGGCTTAGAAATAAATGAGTTGACATTAGCTCTAGTTGACTGATTAAGCAGCAAATCGTTCATAGTTTATATTTTATACTGAATAAATTCGTCAAAATCTTTTGGCAAAGGTGAAATGAACTCTTTTCGGCCGATGTTTGGGAGTATAAATGATAGTTTTTGGGCATGGAGCATTAAACGAGTTGCCGGAATACCACCATAAATGGTATCGCCTACAATTGGATGGTGGATAGCCTTAAGATGCACTCGTAGCTGATGGGTTCTACCGGTTTGCGGCCTTAACTCTAATAAGCTGAAGGACTCATTAGATGCAATAACTCGGTAATAAGTTAGCGCAGACTTTCCGTTTGGGCCAACTCTAAAAGTTGCCGGCTGCTTCGGGTTTCGTTCAATAGGCATATTTATTTCAGCCTCTGATTTGTCTAAGTTCCCTTCAACAATTGCATAGTAAACTTTATGAACTTGTCGTTTTGCAAATTGGCGCTGCAAATACTGCTGTGCACTAATCGATTTCGCAACAACTATGAGTCCGGATGTCCCTCGGTCTAAGCGGTGAATAATACCTGCCCTGTTGCCTGACATGCTAGGATCAATTTTTGTCTTAACAAAACTCGCGACACTCGGCTCTAAGTTTAGCGATCCTTTAGCATGAGTTAAAATTCCGCTCGGCTTATCTAGTACCAAGCAGAGCTTATCTTCGTAGAGTATAGGGATATTTATATTTACTGGAGGGGTAATTTTAAAGAGATTATCTGGATAGCTAACTTTATCTCCGTAATTTAATTTAGAGGCACGTTTACCGAGCTTATCATTAATCTTAATCTGATTAGTACTAATAAATTTTGCAATCTCGCTTCGGCTAAACTCGTCATGGATCGAACTTAAGAATCGATCTAGCCGTTCACTGTCGCTGTTTGTGTAAATTAGGTTAACTTCTGGCATGTCTCTATATTAATTTTAGAGCTGTCGCAGTCCCACTGCCTGCTGTACTTTTAATAGGGTAGCATTGGCCTTAACTGCCGCTAGCGGTTCGTCATGACTAAGTTTATCTATGATATCCTGATCGGATATAGATTTTAGATTTTTTTGTATATGCAATAAAAATTCCGCAACTAAGTCGCCGGCTGCTTGTTTTAGTTTCATATAGCTAGATTGTTGCCGCCACTCTTTGACTACATCATCGATAGTTTTATTCTCGAGTATGCCAATAATTTGCAGTAGATTGCTAACACCAGGTTGTTTCTCGAAATCGTAGTTTATTTCTCCGATTGAGTCTGTTGTGGCGTTTAATATTTTAGTTTTTGACTCCTCAGGCGTATCCGATAGCAAAATTGTGCCTGCAGGATCACTGACACTTTTACTCATCTTAAATTGAGGGTGTTTTAGGCTTCGGATACGAATTCCGGAAATTCCGCCCATAAAATGTGTTAGCTTCTCCCATGGCTCCGGTACTATAAATAGATTATTAAAGGCCCGGTTCATCCTTATGGCTATATCACGCGCTAATTCTAGGTGTTGACGTTGATCCTCTCCCACCGGTACATACTTTGCACCATAGAGTAAAATATCTGCCGCCATCAATACCGGATAGTTAAATAAACCGACTGTGGCCTCTTTCTCCTGTTTTTGTATTAATCCTTCGATGTCGTCAAAATACTGATCTATAAAATCGGCGTAATCCTTAGTTGTATAATTTGCGCCGAATTTGCGCTTCATTTGCACATAATGGTTCCGAATTAGTGTTAACTCTTCTCGAAAGTCAATTCGTTCTACTCTATCCTTAAACTGAATCATGCGGTTTAACTCACCGTAATATGAAAAACATTCTAGAATCCAGGCCATTTCGGAATGAGCCGGAATGTAGCTTTGTCGATACACCAGCGTCTGCGGATTGTTAATATCTAATCCGGCGGCGACAAATAATTTAACGTTATTTATAGTGCTTTGATAGAGCGATGCATAATCAGTAGGCGTGGTAATGCTGTGAAGATCTGGTACAAAAAAATTAATGTTGTAGTTTTTTGCGTGTTCCTGCTGTAAGCGTACCATTGGCAAAATCGCGCCAAACAGATTTCCCAGCGTCGGTTCAGCATTTGATCTTACACCAGTTAGTATTACCGGTTTTTCCATACTCGTTATTGCTAGTATAACAACAAAAACAGCCTATTCTATCGTTTTGTAAATTGTCGCTGCTTGCGCGCGCCCCTAAGGCCAAATTTCTTACGCTCTTTTTCTCTTGGATCACGACCAAGCATATCAGCTTTTTTCAACGTTGCTTTTAAATTACCATCAAAAACTACTAGCGCTTTAGCTATTGCTAGTCGGATTGCTTCAATTTGCCCATCTTGACCGCCGCCTTTAACTTTGGCTATCACGTCATATTTATTAAGTTGATCTACTTCTAAAAACGGCTCACTTAGTTTTTTGAGCAAATACTTACTGGCGTCGAAGTATTCGTTAGCTGTTTTGCCGTTTATGCTAATATTACCTTTCCCTAGAGACAATCTGACTCTGGCGGTGGCACTTTTTCTGCGCCCTAGAGCGTAGTAATATTGCATTGGTTTGCTATCAGGCTTTAGTTGTGCCATTACTTATTAGCCTTTCGTTTTGTTACATCATGTGGTTCAGGCATTTGAGCTGCATGCGGATGATCCTCTGAGGGATATACTTTAAGTCTACTAAGACGAGCTTGTCTAAGCTTATTGTCCGGGAGCATACCGCGGACGGCATGTGTAATCACCTGGGTCGGGTCTAATTGCAACTGTTCCTTTAGTGTGCGGGTTCTTAGTCCGCCAGGAAAACCACTGTGCTTATAATAGCGTTTATCGTTTAGTTTATTGCCAGTTACCTTAAGGTCTGCCGCGTTAATCACTACTACAAAATCACCACAGTCAATGTGATGGCTAAATTGTGGCTTGCCTTTGCCGCTTAATAGTCTGGCGGCGGAAGTCGCAACTTGGCCCAAATTAGCACTACTGGCATCAACTACGTACCATTTGCGCTCTATTTCTGCTGGTTTAACGGAGTATGTTCTTCTTACGTTCATATCATAACCTTTGGTTCTTTATCGCTTTCTTTTGCAGGTTGAGTCGTGTCTGTGGTTTTGTCAGATAAATCATCGACAAATTCGATAGTAGCAAGCTGAGCATTATCACCGCGACGACGAACTGAAGTTTTAATCCTTAAATAACCGCTTGTGCGATGTGTCAGCTTAGGTGCTATATCATCAACTAATTTGTGGGCGGCCGTAAGAGTTTGTAATCCTTCTATAACCTGGCGACGGCGATGTAAATCTCCTACTTTTGCCTTGGTGATTAAATGCTCGGTATATGGCAATACCTCTTTGGCTTTAGCCAGTGTCGTTTCAATTTTTCCATGAATGATCAAAGACTCCGCCAGTCCTTTAATTAAAGCCGACCGCTGATCTTTCTCGCGGTGAAGCTTTCTTCCTTGATATCCATGTCGGTGCATATGTATATATTACTTTCTTCTTACAGTTCTAGTTCTGCCATTTTCTCTTTGACTTCGTCGAGCGCCTTACTCCCAAAACCTTTTAGATCCTTAAGCTCAGCTTCGTTCAGGCTAAATAGATCTTTTATAGTATGGATGTCGTTATTAATTAAAGCGTTAGTGGTACGAGCCGAAAGGTTGAGATCCTCGATAGACGTGTTTAGCGCAGATAGTTCTTCGCCAATTATATCGTTTTCTTGCTCGTCAGCTTGTGGGCTATCATGCTCTAACACCGGACTCGCTGCGATTCGGGTTTTACCGGCTAGGGCCGTGTACTGGTTGACAAGAATTGCAGCAGCTTCCTCAAAAGCATCAGTTGGCGTGATACTTCCATCAGTGTCAATTGTTAAAATTAGCTTATCCAGGTCAGTAACTTGGCCGACACGAGTATTTTCGACTTTATAGCGAACTCGTAATACCGGGCTAAATACTGCATCTAAGGCGATCATGTCGCTAGGTTTTTTGGCAGACTCTTCTTCGATTGTCCGATATCCCCGGCCTACTTCTACTATCATATCGATAATAAGCTTTGCTTTATCGTCATCGATAGTGGCAATTAGATGTTCGGGATTTACAACCTCTACGTCTGCATTTAACTGAATATCTTTAGCCGTGACGCTTCCTCTACCTTGTTTGACTAAACGTAGTGTTTGCTGTTCGTCGCCATAAACTCGGAACCTAATACCCTTTAGGTTCATCATAATATCGACGACGTCTTCCGTTACGCCCTTTACCGTCGAAAATTCGTGCGTATTGCCTTCAATTTTGAATGCAGTAATGACGGCTCCTGAAATACTTGACAAAAGTACTCGACGTAATGAGTTACCTAACGTCATGCCATAACCGCTATGCAGCGGTTCGATAGTGAATGTGGCTGAGTTGGCGCCGTGATCATCGACTTTTACCACTCCTGGTGTGTGAATTAAGTTTGACATGTGCTTACTCCCTATCCTCCTTGATTAACGTGAATAATATTCAACTACTAATTGCTCATTGATGTCTGGTTCGGCATCATCCCTTGATGGCATAGATGCAACCATGATCTCGCCCTTTTTGCGATTGACTTTCAACCAGGCTGGAATAGTGCTTGGAGCTGGACTGGTTTCCTCGATGTGTTTAAAGTAATCGTTTGAAAGACTATGCTTCCGCAGATTAAATTTGTCTCCAGGTTTTAGTCGGATTGAGGGTATATCGACACGGCGATCGTTAAGCATAAAATGACCGTGGCTAACTAGCTGTCTCGCGGCACGACGAGATGGCGCTAAACCGCTGCGATAAACTACGTTATCTGCCCGTAGTTCTAGTAGCTGTAGCAATACTTCTCCGGATTGCCCTTGGCTACGATTTGCCTCGGCCATTAGTTTGCTAAACTGACGCTCTAATAAACCGTATAACCGTTTCACTTTTTGCTTTTCCCGGAGCTGTAAAGCATATTGGCTAGGTTTTGACGGACGAGCCATGGCAGCTTGTTGTCCGGGAGGAGTGGGACGTCTGACTAATGCTTTATGTGCCTTAGGGTGCAGCGCATAGCCTTCACGGCGACTCATTTTAACAATCGAACCTAGATCTCTTGCCATATTACACTCGTCTTGCCTTCCTTGGTCGTACTCCACCGTGGGGCACTCCGGTTACGTCTGTAATTGTTTCGACATTAATGTCGGCTTGGGCAATCGATCGAATCGCTGAGTCACGTCCTAGCCCAATTCCTTTAACATATACACTAACTCGACTAAGACCATATTGTTGCTTAGCTGCTTGTACAGCTCGCTCAGTAGCAACCTGAGCAGCATAAGCAGTGCCCTTTTTGCTGCCACGAAATCCGCACGCTCCAGCGCTAGATGAAGTTAGTACGGCACCATTTGCATCGCTTATGGTGATGATGGTGTTGTTAAAAGTCGCAAGTATATGGGCCTGACCGTTAGCCACGCTGCGTTTGCTCTTACGCCGATTCGGTACATTAACCTCTGTCTTAACTTCATCAACCCCAGGCTGTGCTGTTTTGTCGATTTTTTCATCTGATTTAATGGCTGTCATATGATTAAAATCCTAAGTCTTAGCTGCTACTTTTTTGGCCGTTCCGGCGACCGTAACTTTATGACCACGACGTGTTCGCGCATTGGTCCGCGTTCGCTGACCACGTGTAGGTAAATTTGCACTATGCCGTATCCCGCGGTAGCTTTTTATATCTTTAAGTCTCTTAATGTTTCCACTAATAACTCTTTGTAGCTCTCCCTCTACGGTGTAGTTGGCAGAGATAGTATCCTGGATTCGAGCGATTTCCGCATCATTTAGGTTCTTCGTGCGGGTGGTTGCTTCAACTTGAGCCTTGTTAAGAATGTCGTAGCTGGTTTTTGGACCAATTCCATAGATATAAGTCAAAGCTACCCAAATTTGTTTATCGTTTGGTAGGGTTACTCCAGAAATTCGCGCCATTTTAGCCCTGCCTCTGGTTATGCTTAGGCTTACGCTTATTAATTACGTATACTCTGCCCTTACGACGTACGATAATGTCGTCTGGAGAAATTTTTTTGACGCTGGCACGCACTTTCATGCGGATCTAATGCCTCCTTAGGCCCGACACTCTGCCCATTAAGTTAATCATGATTTGCGGTACGTGATTCTGCCCTTAGTCAGATCATAAGGTGTCAACTCAACCGTAACGCTATCTCCTGGTACGATTCGGATAAAATGTTTCCTCATCTTACCGGCGACGTGAGCTATAATTTGATGGCCGTTTTCCAGCTCAACCTTAAATTGAGTCCCCGGCAAGGTCTCAACTATGGTACCGCTGAGTTCGATTACTTCCTTGTTGGCTGCCATACCTATAACTAACGCGCCATTATATCTATTGACAATGAGTTTGTAAAGAGTTTTCCACTACTTTCATAATGCGGTACGGTCTTCACTGCCGCTTTATCTTAAATTATATTGTATCATGAATAATTTTAATTTAGGGCTAGACAGCGGTTTATTCGTTATTACGCTTCCCTTTAATATTAGGTCTGGGTAAGAATTTGAGCCGTCGTGCACCGGTCGCCGCATCGAGTGGGACCTCAGGCTCATAGAAAAAGTCTGGTTGACTATACTGGTCGTAGGTGACCATTAGGGCACGTGACTCGACAGCTCTAAGTGTTTGCAGCGCGACGGATACCAAAATCAGGATAGATGTTCCACCTATGGTAATGTTTTGATTTATAAAAATCTGAGCAATGATCGGGATAAGCGCAAGGATACCTAAACTGGTAGCGCCAAATAGAGTCAACCGATTTACAATTTTAGATAAAAATACTTCTGTTTGTTTGCCACTTCTGACTCCTTCGATGAAACCGCCCTGTTTTTGTAAATTTTCAGCGATTTCTTTTGAGTTAAACGTTATGCTGGTATAGAAGTACGTAAAAGCAAACACTAGCAAGAAGTACGTTACTGGATAGATATAGGCCTGCCAATGTTCCGTAGCAAACGTAGTTGATGACGGAGTCTGAAACCAGTTGATCATATCTGTGCCAATGGTTGACAATAGATGGCTCTTTGAGCCTTCCAATAATTTTCCAGCAAAGCTCGGCACACTCAAGAATGCAACAGCAAAAATTATAGGTATCACACCAGCGGTGATCAACTTGACTGGCAGTGTTGTGGTAACTCCTCCATACGCCCGATTGCCCTGCACACGTTTAGCATAATTAACTGTTAAATTACGCGCAGCTTCATTTAGCTTAACCACAATCCAGGTTAATATAATGGTTCCTAACACGATGCCCGCCAGATAATAGAATGCACGGTTGTCCATTGGCAAAGTCTTGCCGAACAAGCGCCAGCGGTCTTTAGTGCCTAATTCTGAATTGACAATGTCATAAATATTCGATGGCAAGCGGCTTACTATTCCTACGGTTATGATAAGAGATATACCGTTTCCAATCCCCTGCTCGGTAATAATTTCACCTAACCACATTAAGAGCATTGAACCACCGGTTAGGGCTCCGACCATGATAACCCATTGCAATATTGACGTATGGTTTAAGAAATTGCCTGTACCACCTATACTTTGGGCGGCGGTGCGGATTAAAAAGATTGAGCCGATGGATTGTACGATAGCTAACGGGAAAGTCAGTATCCGCGTATATTGGTTGATTTTCTTCTGTCCAAATTCCCCTTCTTTATGTAGCTCCTCAAGTTTTGGAATAGCCTTGGTCAGCAACTGCATTATTATTGAGGCGTTAATATATGGACCCAATCCGGCCAGCATGATTGAAAAACTAGCAAACGCGCCTCCGGATAAGACATTTAAAAAGCTCAGAAACTGTGGTGCATTTTTAGAGTTAAATAGATTGTTTAATACTTGATGCAGGTTTTGTGCTGAACCAAGAGGAACCGGTATGTTGATAAGAATACGGAAAACTATAATGATACCGAGTACCGCAAGGATGCGTTTTTGCATATCCCGGTTTTTTAGTGACTGCCAGATTATTTTCCAGTTCATTAAAGCCCCAAATAAAGTCCCTCTATAGACAAATATTACACTTCAAATTAGTATGGCAGAACCCACTCAAAATCCAAATCCTCTTGCATTTTATTTAGATTCACCTTTAGGTTTTGCAGGTCTAGCGATACGCTCGACTTTTTCAAACGTTCCACCTGCTGTCTCAATGGTTGCAATTGCCGCAGCTGAAGCCGCCGGCAACTTAACGATAATTTTTCGGTTAAGTTTACCGCGGTTTAAAAGCTTAACCCTTTCGTAGGGGTTACGAACTAGGCCAACCTTTGCTAATACCTCTGCATCAATCGTGTTTTCCTTTAGCTCCTGTAGCTGATTCGTAAATACATTAACTGCCTTATTTCGATAGCTCTTAAAACCCGGGAGCTTTGGTAATTGCTGCATTAGTGGATTTTGACCGCCCGCAAACCCTGGCCGCAAACTCCATCCGGCCCTGGCTTTTTGGCCTTTAGTGCCCCTACCCGCTGTTTTACCTTGACCGCCAGCGATACCTCTACCGACACGCTTCGCAGATTTATGTTTATGAATTTGTAGTTCGTTGTACTTCATGCTTGTTGCCTTTTACTACTTTAGCCTCTTTTACAGCTATATTCTGCGTAACCCAGTCTTTCGCCGGCTTTAGCTGTTTAAGTGCAATAATTGTTGCGTAGGCTGTGTTAGCCTTATTGGATGAACCAAGCGATTTGCTGAGGACATTACTAATCCCAGCTACCTCTAAAATGCTCCTGACTACACCGCCGGCAATTAAGCCGGTGCCCGGTGAGGCTGGCTTAAGAAGAATGTTAGCGCCACCAACTTTAGCCTGACTTTCATGCGGAATAGTACCTTTATATAGTGGCACTTTGATCAGATTCTTTTTGGCCACCTCACTGGCTTTAGTAACCGCGGAGGTGACATCCGAACCCTTGGCGATGCCTATGCCGACGTTAGCTTTGTGGTCGCCTACGGCTACGAGCGCACGAAAGCGAAATCGACGGCCCCCTTTAACCACTCGTGCCACCCGATCGATATGCAAGGTGCGCTCATCATACTGCTTTTCATTATCGACATCACTACGTCTTCCTCGAGTTGTTGCGTTATCTGCCATAGCTAAAACTCCAATCCTTTTTCACGCGCCGCTTCTGCCAGGGCCTTTACGCGACCGTGGTACAGTTTTCCGCCTCGGTCCATTACTACTTGCTTAACACCGATTTTTTGAGCATTTTTAGCTAGATCTTGTCCGACTTTTATCGCTTTATCTGTCATTGTTGCTGTATTTTTACTGCCAATTGAAGATACATAGACTAATGTCGTCCGGCTATCATCGTCAATCAGTTGAGCGATCACATGCTTCAACGATATATGTACACTTAATCGAGGTTTTTCCTTAGTTCCATGAATTTTAGAACGCACGCGCGCAGTACGTATTTGGTAATTCTTAGCTTTATGCAATAAACGATCCATTATTTTTCCTTACCGCTTTTGCCACTCTTGCGGATTATATATTCGTTCTGATATCGGATGCCTTTACCTTTGTACGGTTCCGGTTTGCGTAGTTCTCGAATCTCACTGGCGACTTGTCCTACTTGCTGTTTATCTATTCCGTTAATTGTAATCACGTTTTGTTCAACTTGAGCCGAAATACCTTCCGGGAGGGTAAAATCAACATCGTGCGAAAAACCTAAAGCTAATTTTAATGTATTTCCTTGGATTGATACTCGATACCCGACTCCGATAACCTCGAGTTTTTTGCTGTATCCTTGGCTGACACCTTCGACCATATTAGCTATGAGAGTGCGCATTAACCCGTGATTGCTCCTTGAAACAGCTTCATTATTGTTGCGCGATACTAATATTTGGTTATCCTTTTCTTCTATTGATAGACCGCTTAACAACGGCTGAGTTAAACGACCTTTAGCACCACTAACTTCTAACTGTGCCTCGTTAATACTTATATTAACGCCTTGAGGAATGGTGATTAGTTGTTTGCCTATTCTACTCATAATCAATAAACCTTACAGATCAACTCTCCACCAATTTGCTCTTGCTTAGCCTTGCTACCGCTCATAATGCCTCGACTAGTTGAGATTATGACAATACCACGTCCGTTTTTTATGGCTGGGATTTCTTTGGCTTTGGCATAGGTTCGACGGCCTGGTTTACTTAATCGTTCAATTTCTGTAATGGGTGAGTTGGTCCCTGTCTTCGCTAACTGCAGTATTAATTTTTTCTCCTTACCTTCTCCCTCGACATTGACGGCTGCGATGAAACCAGACTCCAATAAGATATTCGCTATGTCATGCTTGATTTTCGAAAATGGCAAATTAACTTCGGGCTGGTTCACGCGTATCGAATTGCGAATACGGGTTAACATGTCAGCGATCGGATCAGTGGATACTTGACTCATTACTTGAAACCCTTTCCTACCAACTCGACTTAGTTACACCAGGTATTTCACCGCGGCTGGCATGTTCGCGAAAGCTAATCCGGCTTAATCCGAACTGTCGCATATATCCACGTGCTCTTTTAGATTCCACGCAGCGATTCTTATAGCGTGTAGGTGAACTGTTGCGAGGCAGGCGAGCCAAGCCTTCATAATCCCCAAGTTCTTTAAGTTCAGCGCGTTTAGCCGCATAACGTTCTATCATTGCTTTGCGCTTCTCGTCACGTGCTACAATTGATTTCTTAGCCATTAAGCTTTTTTCTCCTTTTCGAACGGCATGCCCAGTTGTGTTAACAAGGCTCTAGCGTGTTCGATTGTCTCTGCCTTTATTACAAATATAATCTGCATTCCGTGAGCTGGGTTTGTCTCTTCAAATGATAACTCCGGAAATACGCTTTGATCTGTTAATCCTAACGCATAATTACCTTGCTTGTCAAAGGAGATAGTTTTAACTCCATGAAAGTCACGTAGCCGCGGCAATACGATTGAAATTAATCTATCGATAAACTCGTACATCTTAGCACCGCGCAAGGTTACTTTCAGTCCAATTTTATTGCCTTCACGTAATTTAAAAGTTGCAATTGATTTCTTAGCAGTGGTTGAAACTGGTTGCTGGCCAGTAACCTTTCGTAAAGTATTAGTTGCAGTTTCCATTAGTTTGTTGTCATCTTTTGCTTTCCCGAGCCCGGCGTTAATTACAACTTTTTCTAAGCGCGGAACTTGATTTATGTTATCTAGCTTTAACTGACTCATTAAGTCGTGGCGAATTTGTTCCATGTAAAGAGATTGCAGACGAGGTCGATATATAGTCGTCGGATTAGTTTTGACTTTAGCCGCAGCCATTACTTTATTTCCTTCCCGCTTTTTACATAAATTCGTTTCTTGCCATTATCTGTTAGTTCGTATTTAATGCGGCTAGCTGTCTTTAGTGTCGGTTCGTATATTGCAACTTTAGATATATCAATCGGCTGGGTAGTTTCAATGATTCCACCCTGCGGATAGGCTTTGGTCGGCTTTAAATGACGTTTGAAGACATTAACACCTTCAACAGTCACCTTGTTTAATGACGGATGAGTGGCGATTACTTTTCCGGTCTTCCCTTTATATTTACCGCTAATCACGACTATGGTGTCACCCTTATTTATACGTATTTTATATCTAGCAGACATCTATAATACCTCTGGTGCTAAACTTATTATCCGGCTATAGCCTTTATCACGTAATTCGCGCGGAACCGGACCAAATATACGCGTTGCGCGCGGCGTTTTATCGTCAGCGATTATAACAGCTGCGTTATCGTCAAATTTAATGGTTGATCCATCCTTACGACGAATTTGCTCAGTAGTTCGTACCACTACTGCTTTAACTACAGACTTCTTTTTTACGGTTCCGTTAGGGATTGCAGTTTTAACTGTTGCTACGATAATGTCTCCAACGCGCGCATAACGTCGCTTGGAACCACCAAGTACTCGGATACACAATATCTCACGTGCTCCACTATTGTCTGCTACTATCAACCGACTTTCTTGCTGTATCATGACTGATCCTTATTTGTATCAACCTTAGACGGTCTTGATGGTTCTTCGACTTGCGTGACTGCTAGCGCATCCGCTTTTAGCGAAGTTCGTTCAATAATGCGATCTAAACGAAAATGTTTCGATGCACTTAAGGGCCGGGTTTCAACAATAGCTACGCGGTCACCTACTTCAGCCTCGTTTTTTTCGTCATGAGCGGCAAACTTCTTCGTGCTTAAGAATTGTTTGCGGTAAAGAGGGTGAGTCTTGCGGTTTACGACCCTTACCGTAATTGTCTTATTTCGCGCCACCGAACTTACCGTACCGATAATTGTTTTAGACATATTATATTTTCTCCTTCGCCAATTGCTCACTTAAAACTGTTAGCATTCGAGCCAAGTCTTTGCGTTTGTGTCGTACTAATCTAACATTAGCCGATTCACCTAATGCTTTTTGGCGTTTCAGTTCCACTATCTCATCGCGCAATACGCTGCTCTGCTTGGTTATTTCATCCGTCGAAAGTTTTCTAATATCTGTAATTTTCATTATTTAAAACTCCTCTCGAACTAAAAACCTGGTCTTTATGGGTAGCTTATTCGCCGCTAGACGCATAGCTTCACGGGCTGTCGCTTCATCCACACCCTGCATTTCAAACAGAATGGTTCCGGGTTTTACTTTAGCTACAAAAAATTCCGGGCTACCTTTACCGCTGCCCATTTTCACGTCTTGCGGCTTACGTGTAACCGGTATGTGCGGAAATACTCTAATCCATATTTTACCGCCACGCTTAATGTAACGAGTCATTGCTTGTCTTGCAGCTTCTATCTGGCGCGAAGACAAGCGTTCGTGGCCCTGTGCTTGAAGCGCAAAATCACCATAGGCAATAGTATTACCGGAAGTAGCAACTCCGCTAATTCGACCCTTTCTGACTTTTCTGTATTTAGTTCTGGCGGGAATCAGCATTTTAGATAACCTCTCCCTTAAATATCCAAACTTTAACACCAATAATCCCGGCGCTGGTATGTGCGGGTACATAGGCATAATCAATATCGGCTCTGACAGTATGTAGGGGGACAGAACCAAGACTTTCTTTTTCACGACGACTCATCTCAGCACCGTTTAGACGTCCACTAACCTCTATTCTGATACCTTTAGCTCCAGCTCTCATAGTAGCGGCACTAGCACTTTTAATGGCTCGTCTGAAGCTCATACGGCGTTCCAGTTGATGTGCAATATTCTCGGCAACTAACTTCGCATAGAGTTCCGGTTTTTTCACCTCTTCTATATTAAGTCTAACCGGCGTCGAATAGATTTTTTCTAGTTCATCCTTCAGTTCTTGAACACCGGTGCCGCCGCGTCCAATTACCACACCTGCTTTGGCGGTATGGATCGTAACAGTGACCAAATTAGGGGTTCGGGTGATCTCAATTCGGTTAATCGCCGCGCGAGAGCCTAACTTATCCTGAATTAGCGCTCTTACTTTTAGATCGTCTTCAAGAAACTTCGAGTAGTTTCTTTTTGCTACAAACCATCGACTAGACCAGTTTTTATTAACCTGTAGACGCATGCTAATTGGATTGACTTTTTGTCCCATATTAACTTTCCTTCTTCTTAGTCTGGGTTGTCTTTTGCGCAGACGATTTAACTTTAGCGCTATCCTTCTTAACTTCGCTTTTGGCTTGGCGTTTATCGCCGTCCACTACAACCAAAAGATGCGAAGTCTTTTTTTGGTATGGATTGGCCGTGCCGCGCCAAGCAGGACGAATTCTTTTTAGTCTAGGGCCAGGTGTAACGCTTATTTCAACTATACGCAAGCTAGCAGGTTTGTACCCATGATTATAATCCGCATTTGCCCGCGCACTTTCAATTGCTTTTTTGACTGCCACTGCACTGCGACGAGGAGTGTGTTCCAGTATCGTAATAGCATCAGCGACACTGCGCCCACGCACTAGAGCGGCTACTACCGCAACTTTGCGCGGACTTTGTTTTATGCCTTTTATTCTAGCTTGAGCGGACATGATTTATTTCTCCCTTCCTGCGGCTTTTGCTAATTTACCGCCGTGGTTGCGAAACTTTCGTGTGGGTGCAAATTCGCCCAACTTATGACCGACCATATTTTCTGTAATAAAAACTGGTACATGCACGCGACCATTATGTACAGCAATAGTGCGGCCAACAAATTCAGGAGCAATGGTTGACGCGCGAGCCCAAGTCCTAACGATAGTCCGATCTTCAGAGCCTAGCTGTGCAATCTTCTTGCTCAGTTTGTAGTCAATAAACGGACCCTTTTTCAATGAACGACTCATGGCTCTTTATCTCCTCTTCCCGACGTGGCGACTGCGCACTATATACTTATTGGTCGACTTATTGTGCCTAGTTTTTAATCCTAGTGTCTTTTGGCCCCAAGGAGTTCGAGGTGCTTTGGCCATGCGGTGACGACCCCCGTCTCCACCCCCATGTGGGTGGTCTACTGCATTCATGACTACTCCACGTACCGAAGGGCGTATGCCTTTATGCCTGTTGCGCCCGGCTTTGCCGATCGAAACGTTCTGATGCTGCTCGTTACCAATTGAGCCGATAGTTGCATTGCATTCAACATTAATAAGGCGTACTTCACCGCTTGGCAATCTAACCTGCGCATTTTTTTCATCGCGGGCCACCAATTGAGCATTAGTACCTGCACTTCTAACCAATTGTGCACCCTTTCCGGGAATAAGTTCAATAGCATGAATAGTACTACCTAGCGGTATTTTACTTAATGCCATACGGTTACCATTGTCAAGGGGTGATTCGTTCCCGGCATGTATGACTTGACCTGATTGCATTCCATTAGCGGCAATGATGTAGTGATAGATTCCTTGCTCAGATTTAACTCGCGCTATTCTTGCACTACGATTTGGATCATATTCAATCTGAACAACTTCTCCCCTAAAACCATCCGGCAGTGACATACTAATTTGACGATATTGTCTTCGACTGCCGCCACCTTTGTGTCTGGTAGTAATTCGACCTAGGTTATTTCTTCCACGACTTTGTTTTAAATTTTTGGTCAATGCGCGAACAGGCTTGCTCTTCACCAGCTTATCATTATCCTGGCTGGTCATGCCGCGTCGGGCGTTAGTCGTCGGTTTATACTGTTTAATCGCCATAGCTATTCCTCTGACTCCGACTTGCTAGACTTTCTAGTGCTAATCGAGCGTTTTTTAGGTTTATTCTCTTTATCCGCAGTTTTAGCTTGCTGCTTGGCATACTCGGCTTGAGTTTTTTCGGCCTGTTTTTCTTCTTCCTCTATGGCATTAAAGAATGGTAATGTATGACCATCAAATAATGTGACGTAAGCTTTTTTAATATTGTTGTCCCTACCGTTTGATACTCGTCGACCGCCTTTAGAGATTGTCCGCTTTGACTTACCGGTTAAATTAGTCAGATTTACCTTTTTAACTTTTACATTAAACTGACTTTCGACTGCCAATTTAATTTGCTGTTTATTAACTGAGCGGTTAACGTCCACAACGTATACTCGGTTATTACTTAAAGCATAGCTTTTTTCGCTTAGTCTAGGGATCAAAAGAGTTTGCTTACTCATGAACTACACCTTATCCTTCTTAGTAGCTGGTTTAAGCCAGGTGCTGAGTATAGCTAGGGCCGGTTTAGTTAAAACAACCGTGTCCGCATCAAGCAAGCGTGCAATATTGAGATATTTAGCCTCGACGACTTTAACGTTATCTAAATTACGACTCGCAAATTTTAAGTTTGTATTTAAACTGTCGGTCGCAATTAGCGTATAGCCTTTAATATCCAGCTTACTAAGAAGCTTGTTTAGTTCTGCGGTCTTTTTAGATTTAAGTTCAATAGCTTCAATAACCCGTAATGATCCCGCAAGGTTGTGAGCTGACAATGCTTGGATGATCGCCTTTCGTTTAGTGTTTGTGCTTAGTTTTTTGGTAAAATTCTGCTTACCTGTGGGGCCGAATATTATACCTCCACCACGCCATAGCGGCGTGCGACGCGATCCGACTCTGGCTCGGCCAGAACCCTTTTGTTGCCACGGTTTACGCCCTCCACCGCGTACTAATCCGCGAGTCTTGGTATGAGCCAACTGCCGCCTACCATTCGCCAAGTATGAGTCGTAAGACTGCTGCAACAATCGATGGTTAATGTCCTTAACACCAAATATATCGGAATCCAATCTTACGGGCGAGCTGGCTTTTGTACCGCTCTTGGTATAAGTTGCTGTAGGCATTATTTTTGTTCCTTTATGACTACTAATCCTTTATTCGGACCAGGCACAGCGCCAACAATACCTAAAACTGAGTTATCGCTATCGACATAAGCAATCTTAAGACCTTTAGTCGAAACCTTAGCTGCACCATACCTACCGGACATTTTCTTGCCCTTTAAAATATGTTGCGGATACATTGAACCGATTGATCCTACCCGACGATAGCTTCTTCCGCCGTGTGTTTTACGTCCCCGATGAAAACCGTGTCGCTTGATAGTTCCAGCCCAGCCCTTGCCTTTACTTATTCCACTAACGCTCACCTTGTCACCAATACTAAAAATGTCGACGCCAAGATGGTCGCCGACATTAACGGTGTCGTCAATTGTCCTAAATTCACGAATAATTTTAGACTTAGCCTGTGATTGCTTTAATATGCCTTGGCGCGACTTGGAGATCTTAGTTGCCTCGTCTGCTCCGACAATAACTGCACTATAGCCGTCTTTTTCTAGAGTTCGCTTACCAATCACTATATTGTCTCCGGCCGACAATATAGTTACTGGCGTAACGTTTCCGTCTTCACCTATTATTGAAGTCATGCCGACCTTATGTGTGAGTAATGCTTTCATCTAATTACAGCTTTTATGTCCTATTTATAAAGGACAGTACTTTAAAATGCCGGTATTTAAATACTTATTTCTCCATGTCTAAAGCCGTGCTTTAAACACCATCTACTTTGCTAAAAGATACCGTAATAGATTAGCAATTTAACTTTTAACTGTCAATGCGTTGACAAAATTACACGATACTTTAATGCTCACTTTGCAGCTTCTATATGGTTAAAACTTGAGATTTACTCTTTTATATGACTGCATCTATCTTTAGAGCTGGCATAAACGTACTTTTATTAGGTTAAGTTTAGCTACATTTTAATCTCTACATCGCAACCGGCAGGCAAAGATAAATTCATCAGACTATCGATAGTTTTAGGTGTCGGTTCAAATACATCAATTAAGCGTTTGTGCACACGCATTTCGAATTGTTCACGACTCTTTTTAAACACATTTGGACTCTTAATTACCGTAAATGTCGACCTACGTGTTGGTAGCGGTATTGGTCCTGCTAAATTAGCGCCTGTTCTAAGAGCGGTATCGACAATTTGCTTAGCAGCTTGGTCAATGACTTTATGATCATAAGCCTTGAGCCTGATTCTGATCCGCTGTTTTGTCTCAGTCTTTGCTTCAGCCATTAGCATTACTCTTTATTTGACAATTTTTGTCACTACACCTGCGCCAACTGTTCGTCCACCCTCTCGAATTGCGAAACGTAATCCTTGGTCCATAGCGATGGGTGCCAGCAGTTTAACGCCAAAAGTTACGGTGTCGCCGGGCATGACCATTTCTTTGTCGGCAGGCAATTCAACTTCGCCAGTAACATCAGTCGTTCTAAAGTAAAACTGTGGTTTATATCCTTTGAAAAATGGTGTGTGCCGTCCGCCCTCTTCCTTCGTTAAGATGTAAACTTCACTTTCAAATTCAGTGTGCGGGGTAATACTGCCAGGTTTAGCTAAGACTTGACCGCGTTCAATGTCGTCGCGCTCAATTCCGCGTAGCAGTAAACCGGCGTTGTCACCGGCGCGTCCTTCATCTAGTTGTTTTTTAAACGCTTCAATACCAGTGACAACTGTTTTGGTAGTCGGTCGTATGCCAACAATTTCAACTTCGTCGTTCATTTTTACGACACCTGTTTCAATCCGACCAGTAGCAACAGTGCCCCGTCCTTTAATTGAAAACACGTCTTCAATCGGCATCAAAAACGGCTTGTCTAAATCGCGTACTGGCTCCGGTATGTATTCATCCATTGCATGTACCAGATCCATTATGGCATCTTCACTTTCTTTATCGCCGTCTAGCGCCTTGGTGGCGGAGCCGCGAATTATTGGACAGTCTCGGTCAAAGTCATACTTTGCCAGGAGATCTCGTATCTCTTCCTCAACTAAATCCACTAACTCAGGATCAGCCAAATCCATCTTGTTCATAAATACAAGAATACTCGGTACACCTACCTGGCGTGCAAGTAGCACGTGCTCACGGGTTTGTGGCATTGGTCCATCGGCTGCACTGACGACTAATATTGCACCATCAATCTGTGCGGCGCCGGTAATCATGTTTTTAACGTAGTCGGCGTGACCTGGCATATCAACGTGTGCATAGTGCCTTTTCTCACTTTCATATTCCTGGTGACTGGTAGCGATAGTTATTCCACGAGCCCGCTCTTCTGGTGCCTTGTCTATTTGATCATAAGGCACCGGTTTATTTACGTCACTTGGTAATCGTTTTGCAAGCACTGCCGTAATGGCGGCTGTGAGTGTGGTTTTACCGTGATCGACATGACCCATAGTGCCAACGTTCACATGGGGCTTGCTGCGGTCAAATGTTGCCATTTCTGTAATTGCTCCTTAATGCCGTATAGAATTTCGGCTGGTTATAGATATTCTTAGCGTTTTAGCCGTCAAAGACCCACGCTTTTTAACAGGGCATAGTATAGATAAAACACTTATCTTTGTAAAGAGTTATATCTTAAGTTGCTTAACCAATGATTAGATAAATATCGACGAATCCTAAATTACATCAGTAAAAGCGTATAATGTAATTTGAATTAAGCCTTTAGTTATATGAGACATAACAAGGATTTTCGAGCTAAGCGCGAGCCGCCCGAGTTTAATCTGTTAGATAGCGTTAAAGAACGTACCGCTAAAGTTGGTCGTTACACAAGATATCTGGAATCCTCTAGGTCTTGGCGAGAAGCAGTAGCTTATGCCTTAATGAGTAAAGCCCTCATTCCGAATTTAGAATATTCTCTTAGAGTTGCATCCATCTTTGCTAACCGTAACAATGAAAGCTATAGCCCTCGAGATGTGGCAGCTGCCTATTTAAATTACCTTGGTAAATCTAGCCTTAATTTAAGTGGTAATATGAGGATTTTTGAGGACAAGCTAGAGGACATAATGCCTGACGTACCACTTGTATATGACAATCTTCGCGAACAACCTTTCGGCGGAGTTATTAAAGACGAACCAAGTCTGGAAGTAACTAAAGTTACACGCGCTGCTCGAAATGAGCGTGAAGCACGCTACGGCAGAGCATGCAATTCAAAAATTGATTTAATCGGCCATATCACACTTGATCTTTATAATGCCGAAGAAGAAATTGAGTTTAGCGGATTTGACTTAGCATTTATGAAGATCGGGAGTGTCGATATAAATCAATATATTAGCGAAATGACTGAGCAGTACGGAGTTGAACGCGCTCGTCATATTTTGGCTGACGTGGCTCTAATGGAATCTGTCTATGTGCCCGGCCAACCAGATGATCCACTGTATGGTGAGATAAACTTTGGTATGCTTAAATCTTAACCGCGGCGGCTAATAATCGTCTCTGTAATGTTGGGTGGTACATCTTGATAGTGATCAAGCTCCATTGTAGAGCTGGCTCGTCCTTGAGTCATTGATCGTAGATTGGTTGTATATCCAAATAACTCTGCCAAAGGAACGAAGGCCGTAATTTCTTTTGTGCCACCAGCGAGATCATTCATACTCTCGATCCGACCGCGCTTAGAATTAAGGTCGCCGATAACATCTCCCATGAACTCCTCAGGACAAACTACCACTAGTTTCATGATCGGTTCAAGTAATACTGGACCGGCTTTTTTAAACGCCTCCTGAAAGGCCATTGATCCAGCTATCGAAAAAGCCATTTCGGATGAGTCAACCTCATGATAGCTTCCGTCGTAAAGTTCAACGCTAATATCTACTACCGGATAACCGGCAATCACGCCGTTGTTCATTGCTTCCTCGACGCCCTTTTTGACCGCGGGTATATATTCACTTGGCACGACTCCACCTTTAATTGAATTGATAAATTCGAAACCAGTACCAGCGTCCTTGGCGGATAACCTCAACCAAACATCTCCATACTGACCGCGCCCGCCCGACTGACGGATGTATTTACCTTGGGCCTCAATCCCGGCTTTACGAATAGTTTCACGGTAGGCAACCTGAGGTTGACCAACACTAGCCTCAACGTTAAACTCGCGTCGCATTCGGTCAACAATTATCTCCAGATGTAGCTCTCCCATTCCCGAAATAATTGTTTGGCCGGTTTCATCGTCTACCCTAATACGAAAAGTTGGGTCCTCTTCCGCTAAACGCTGCAGGGCTTGACCCATTTTCTCCTGGTCAGCCTTAGTTTTAGGTTCAATCGCAATTGAAACTGGTGGGTCAGGAAAAGTAATACTTTCGAGTAATATTGGGTTATTGGGATCGCATAAAGTATGGCCTGTAGTAGTACCTTTGAGTCCGACAATTGCCGCAATATCTCCAGCTGTAACCTCACTGACATCTTCACGTTTGTCGGCTTGCATACGAACTATGCGTCCAACTCGTTCTTTTTGATTAGTCGAGCTGTTTAAAATATACGATCCGGCGAGAATTTTACCTGAATAAACTCTAAAATAGGCTAATTTTCCGACAAACGGGTCAGTCGCAATCTTGAACGCCAGGGCTGAGAACGGTTCGGAGGTGCTCGGTTTACGCTCAATTTCATCACCGGTTTTAGGATGTTTACCCCAAGTCGATCCGCGCTCTACCGGGCTCGGCAAAAGCTCGGTTATTAAATCAAGCACCTTCTCGACTATGACGCCACGTCCATCGCCTCCCGTCACGGGGTAAAACTTTCCGGATAAAGTCGCTGACCTGACAGCCTGACGAATCTCGTTCTCACTTAAGCCATCCTCACCGAGTTCTAGGTATTTTTCGAGCATTGCTTCGTCCTCGGCAACGGCATTTTCAATTAATAATGAACGATAGCGTTTTGCGTCATCGAGCATATTTTCTGGTATTTCACCAACACTAAGTTCGTGATCAGCATATTCCTTGTAGCTATAGCTTTTCATGCTAATTAGATCCACTACGCCATTTATGGATTGTTCGAAACCGATCGGTAGGTGAATTGGAAATGCCAGTTTGTTCAAGCGGTTATGAATAGACTCGAGCGACTTGTAAAAATCGCCCCCCGTTTGATTAATTTTATTAATAAAACAAATCCGCGGTACATTATATTTATCTGCCTGACGCCATACGGTTTCACTTTGACTTTCTACTCCCATTTTGCCATCAAATACCACAACCGCGCCGTCCAATACCCTCAACGATCGTTCGACTTCGACGGTAAAATCAATGTGCCCAGGTGTATCAATAATGTTAATCTGGTGATCTTTCCAATAGCATGTCACAGCCGCTGAGACAATAGTAATTCCTCTCTCCCGCTCCTGCGCCATCCAGTCTGTCGTGGTGTCGCCTTCGTGAACTTCGCCAATTTTGTGCTTCAAACCGGTACGGTAAAGAATACCTTCGGTGGTAGTTGTTTTACCAGCATCAATGTGCGCAATAATTCCAATATTACGCAATTTTTCGATGGGGTATACTTTAGCTGCCATAAATCAATAAGTCCCTTAAATTAGCGTGCAAAATGTGCAAATGCCCGATTGGCTTCTGCCATCCGGTGAGTATCTTCACGCTTTTTAACTGCAGCTCCTTGCCCTGAATATGCATCCTGCAATTCTGCGGCCAAGCGATTTGCCATACTCATACCCTTACGAGCCCGCGCTGCCTGCACTAGCCACATGATTGTTAAATGTGTTTGACGCTGACCTTTAACTTCAAACGGTATCTGATAATTGGCGCCGCCGACTCTTCTTGAGCGAGTTTCTAGATGTGGCTGAATGTTACGATAAGCTTGTTCAAATACTTCGATCGGGTTATCTATCTTTAGCCTTTCTGCAGCGGTTTGCATACCAGTATAGACCAAGCGTTCTGCTAACTGTTTTTTGCCGTTACGCATAACGCGATTTATTAAACGCTGCACTTCTACACTGTTATACAAGCGGTCCGGCTGTATATCTCTAGTTAAAGTTTTCGTCTTCTTGCGTGGCATAATTATTAAGCCTTTTTAGCTCCGTATTTAGAACGGCCCTGTTTACGATTATTCACGCCCTGTAAATCCAGTGATCCGCGAACAATATGATAGCGCACTCCCGGAAGGTCCTTGACTCGACCACCACGAACCAGCACTACAGCATGTTCCTGTAAATTGTGACCTTCTCCGCCAATATATGCCCATACCTCGTAGCCATTAGTCAATCGTACCCTAGCAACCTTTCGTAGTGCCGAATTAGGTTTTTTAGGCGTCTTTGTCGTAACTTTAATACAAACACCTCGTTTAAAGGGTGCATGCTTTTCGTAATTCGTTGTTTTAAGACTGTTAACCACTCGCTGCATGGCCGGCGATTTGCTTTTATGCTCACCTCTTGCTCGAGGTTTTCGCACCAATTGGTTCATAGTTGGCATTAGGTTTAACTATATCTCCTTGGCTTACTTAAGTTCATAGTTTTTCGATCTTCCGCTGCAACAACTAGTATTTATTTGACCTTTGCCTAGTCGGTCCTAGACTAGTTGCCGGCTCGAATCGAACTTAGTCCTTAAAAAGCTTACTTTAACTTAACCTTAAATGTTTGCAGGCATTTTACCAGATAACACCTAGACTTATCAAGATACAAATGATTCTGATTCTGATTCGCCGATGTTTTCTTCTTCTAACTCATGCTCAGGTGATATATATCCGGTACCGACCGGTATCTTGCGCCCTAATATGACATTTTCTTTCAGGCCGAATAAACGATCAACTTTTCCTGAAGTCGCTGCCGCTATCAGAACTCGTGTTGTATCTTGGAATGAAGCCGCTGACAAGAACGAATCAGTCGAAAGTGATGCTTTAGTTATTCCTAGCAGCAATTGTAAATATTTTGCCGGTTGTTTACCTTCTGAAACCAACTTTTCGTTGACTTCACTGACAGCTAGTTTCGATACAATATCTCCTGTCACAAACTCACTATCGCCGCTATCTTCGATCTGAACCCGGCTAAACATCTGACGAACAATTATCTCCAAGTGTTTGTCAGCTATATTTTGGCCCTGACCTACAAATATCTTAAGAATCTCGTTCATGATATAGCGTTGAGTTGCTTCAACACCTTGTAAACGCATCAAATCGTGCAGGTTAATGGACCCGGAAGTTAAACGCTGCCCGGCTACTACCTTATCGCCATCTTCAACCACTAACTGTTTAAAACCAGGTATTTCGTAGCGAATAACGCTCTGCTTGGTTGGCGTAATGACCATTGTCGTATCAGTTACATGCAACTTACCTGCCATCGGTGCGACAATCGGCTCGCTGTTATCTTCATTGGCTGCTATTACATCACCAATGGCAACGTCTGTTCCGTCGGCCAACTTTACTTTACGTTCGCCAAGTTCAAAAGTTAGTTTTTCTTTATTGTGAGCGGTGATCTGTACGACATAATGATCTCCTTCTTCCCACGCGTTAACCGTTCCACTAATGTCGGTTAGGTATGCCACGCCTTTAGGCGAACGTACTTCAAATAGCTCCTCAATACGACTCAATCCTTGTGCAGAATCATCTGCGACTACGGCTCCGGATCGGTGTTTCGAATCTAGGCTTAGCTGCGTTCCAGGTTCACCGATACTCTGAGCTGCGATTACACCAATTGGATGATGCGGGCTAACTAGTTTGCCGGTTGCAGGGTCAACTCCGTATGAACGTTGCGGTACGCCGCGTACATTAGTACATGACAATGCACTCATAATTTTGACGTTGTCAAGCTTGGTATCTTTGTCAATCGTGAGCGCAATTTCTGGTGTAATCAGCTCTCCTCTTTTTACATACTTGCCTATATCTTCGGCTGCATAGCGCCCGCTTAAGCGAGATGCATAAGTAACTCCAATCTCCTCGGCATCAATGCGCCGCATTGCAAATCCTGGATCGTTTAGCTCGTCCTCAATTGTAAACACGTCTTGTGATACGTCTACTAAACGTCTCGTCAAATACCCCGCATCGGCGGTTTTTAAAGCAATGTCGATTAATGCTTTGCGCGTTCCACGTGTGCCGGTGAAGTATTCAAGCGGATCAAGTCCCGAAATATAGTTGGACTTAACCGGAAGTTCGATTGTTCTTCCAGCAGCATCCTGCAGCACTCCAAGCATACCAACCGAGTTTTTCATCTGTGTAATACTACCTCGTGCACCAGAAATAAAGGCGATAGCCATCGAGGTGTTTTTGGTAAGCATTTGCACACTAAGCAATTCCTGTATCTGGTTTTCGATTCGCATCCAATTATCTACGGTTAAGCGTGAACGCTCTTCATCGGTAATAAAACCTTGTTCAAATTGCTCAGATATAGCGGCTGAGCGGGTATCGCCTTCTGCAATTAGCTCATCCATGCCTACAATGCGTTCGAAATCACTCATCCCCATGCTTAAACCTGAAACTGTTGCATAGTTAAAGCCAAGGTCCTTAAGATCATCAGCGATCAATGCAGTTTTTTCCTGACCATATCTAGCGTAAACATCTGCCATGACGTTTTGTAAACGTTTCTTTGTCATCGGCTCATCTTGATATGGAAAGTCTTCAGGGAATGTTTCGTTAAAGAGAACTCGACCAGAAGTAGTAGTTCGTACCTGTCCGCGAAACGGCACTCTAACGGGAGTTTGCAAATTAATTTTACCTCGATCAAGGGCAAAGATTATTTCGTCAACACTACTAAAGGGCAAAGGTTTGTCCTGATTACCTGGCCGATCATACGTCAGGTAATAGCAGCCTAGAACAATGTCTTGTTCAATGTGCAGTATTGGTGATCCGTCAGCTGGTTTAAGCAAATTACGGTTACTAACCATAATGTCTCTTGCTTCAGCTTGCGCTTCATCGCTTAGTGGTAAGTGCACCGCCATTTGGTCGCCATCAAAGTCAGCGTTAAACCCTCGGCAAACCAGAGGATGGAGTTGAATGGCACGACCTTCAATTAGTACAGGCTGAAAAGCTTGTATACTTAAGCGGTGGAGACTCGGAGCGCGGTTAAGCAGCACATACTTGCCTTTAATTACTTCATCTAGAGCATCCCATACAACTGTCTCGCTGAGTTCAATCAGACGTGTAGCACTACGGATATTATGAGCGTGCTCTTTAGCGATAAGCTCACCTATAACAAATGGCTTGAACAGTTCAAGAGCCATCATTTTTGGTAAACCGCATTGGTAAATCTTTAGTTCTGGTCCGGCAACAATTACCGAGCGACCGGAGTAATCGACTCGCTTCCCAAGTAAATTCTGTCGAAACCTTCCTTGTTTACCTTTGAGCATGTCGGACAAACTTTTGAGCCGACGTCGCTGACCGGTTGCGGCGACTGCTCTGCCGCCGCGCGCGGCAGAATTATCGATTAATGCATCTATCGCTTCCTGTAGCATACGTTGTTCGTTGCGGCGAATTACTTCAGGGGCATTAAGATCAATAAGTTTCTTTAATCGATTGTTGCGATTAATCACTCGGCGATATAAGTCGTTTAGGTCACTGGTCGCAAATCGACCGCCAGTCAATTGCACCATTGGCCTTAAATCTGGAGGAATGACAGGTAGTACAGAAATGCACATACTCCCAGGTTGAATCCCCGCTCGGTGAATGCTCTCTAGTAAACGCAATCGTTTCATGAGTCGTTTTCGACGCTGACCTTTAGCTACTTCAACTTCCTCATTTAACTCATTTATTAATTTTGTAAGATCAATTTCGTCCAACAATTCTTTAAGCGCCGAGCCGCCCATACCCACTTTAATGACTGAGCGCAGTTCATCAGGCAGTGCGCGGTAATCTGTCTCGCTGATCAAGTTTAGCTTGATTAGACCGCCGACCTGATCACGGTATGCTTCAAATTCTTGGGTTAATTCTTCAAGCTCTTTACTCTGCATCTCCGCTAATGCTTTAACGTTAGCTGATTCAGCTTGGGCTTCTTTTTCGAACCGTAACTTAATGGCTTCTTTAGCCGCATTAAATTCAGCTTCTTTATCTGTTAGTAACTGCTCTCGTTTGGTAGCATCAACCGACATAATAATGAAACTAGCAAAATAAGCCACACGTTCAAGATTTTTGACAGTCATGCCTAGTAGTAAGCCCATGGCGCTTGGCGTGCCACGCAAGAACCAGATATGTGCTACTGGTACGGCCAAATTGATATGACCCATGCGTTCACGACGAACGATACTCTTAGTGACTAGCTCGCCGTTTTTGTCGACTGCCGCTTCGCGACTGCGCACACCTTTATACTTAGCATCATGCGGGTTAATATCCTTTACTGGCCCAAATATTCGTTCACAAAACAATCCATCACGCTCCGGTTTTTGGGTACGGTAATTTATTGTTTCGGGCTTAGTTACTTCACCATAACTCCAGTCTAAGATATCGGCCGGACTAGCGATAGCTAGTCTAACCGCATCAAAATCCGCGATATCTGTTCCATAGGTATAGTTATTTTGAGCCATTTAATCCTCTTCCCCTTCTTCATCCTCATGATCATTGTTATCATCATTATCATCATCATTAGATGCGTTAGATACAACTGCTGCCTTACCGCTCATGCCATCGCCTTCTATATCTACTACACTAAAGTCGTCTCCTACCTCTCCTAACGTTTCTTCACTTACGTCAATGTCCGATATAACCGGCTCTGGTACGCTGACGCTACTGGGATGAGATGCTTCGTCTTGAACGCTGGTCGCAAGTACATCTTCGGCATCAACCACTTTGCTTTCTTTGATTAGATCAACTTTTAGAGATAGTCCTTGGAGCTCTTTGACTAAAACATTAAAGCTCTCTGGTACTTTAGGCCCAATAATCTGGGTGCGCTTAATGATCGATTCGTAAGCCTTGCTTCGTCCATAGACATCATCGCTCTTTAAGGTCAACATTTCCTGCAAAGTTGTTGCTGCGCCATATGCTTCTAGTGCCCATACCTCCATCTCGCCAAATCTTTGGCCACCATTCTGAGCTTTTCCGCCCAATGGCTGCTGTGTAACCATGGTGTAAGGGCCGGTTGATCGAGCGTGAATTTTGTCAGCTACCATGTGATTAAGTTTTATAATGTACATGCTGCCAACAGTGGTACGCTCAGTAAACGGCTCACCACTACGACCGTCATATAGCTGTTGCTTACCATCATCCGGCAAATTGGCCTGACGTAAAAGTTCTTGAATCTTCTCTTGGCTAACACCGTTAAATGATGGGCTGGCAACATGCATATTAAGGGCTCGAGCAGCCATGCCTAAGTGTGTTTCAAATAATTGCCCGATGTTCATTCTTGATGGAACACCTAAAGGGTTCAAAATAATGTCTACCGGCGTACCATCCTCCATAAATGGCATATCTTCAACTGGCAGAATGCGCGCAATAACACCTTTGTTGCCGTGTCGACCACCAAGTTTATCGCCCACGGCGATTTTACGCATTTGAGCTACAAAAACCTGAATTTGCATGATTACACCGGCTTTTAGTTCATGGCCATTTTCGCGGCTAAAGATTTTAACACCCACTACTTTACCGTGTTTTCCATTACTCATGCGCTGAGAAGTATCACGAACCTCCTTAGCTTTTTCTCCAAAAATAGCTCTTAAGAGACGCTCTTCGGAACTTAATTCCTGCTCACCCTTTGGTGTAATTTTTCCTACTAAAATATCGCCGGGGTGTACTTCGGCGCCAAT
>DAHWID010000007.1 GCA_027345405.1 Candidatus Saccharimonadota bacterium | reverse complement strand
AATGATAGTTTACAATGTTATAAGGTTTAACAAGATTAGGATATCACATCGTAGTTTGAGGGGGGGTAGATGACTATGAAAGCAATTTGGAACGATCAAATAGTAGCCGAAGCAGATAAGGATAAACTGATTTATATTGAGGGAAATTGGTATTTTCCGCCAGCCGCAGTTAAACAAGAATACTTAACTAAAAGTCCTACTCTCTATACATGTCCCTGGAAGGGTAAATGTCAATATTTTAATATTGAACGTGACGGCATAATTAGCCAAGATAATGCCTGGTCTTATCCCGAACCAAAGCCTAGTGCAATCAGCATAGTCAAGAAAAACTTTGCAAACTATGTTGCATTCTGGCGTGACGTCAAAGTGGTAGATTAAGGTTCTTTTATAAGACCTTTGGCTAAAAGGGGACGTTGATCTTCTTTGTTGGCTGTTTAAGGAAGAGCAGCCTAATTAACCTTAGGCTGCTCTTTTTTTAACAGGTAGGTTAGGTTTTTATATTGGACGTGGGTGGTGACGGCGATAATCGGCTGCGCTCGTTATTTCTACCGCATCCCAAGACGCAAGCAAGAATGTTGCTACTGCTACCGCGATTTCATTCCATATAACTGCGTTGCTTACAGTCGTAAAAACAAAAGCTGACAAAAACAGCCATATTGCTGACAAAATAACGATATAGCTCGGTATGCTGTAGTCAGTAAATAACTGGACAAGGCCAGCCAAGGTTATGATGCCGCCTGTTATAAATAAACTAACTAACGCTCCTCCAGTGATTGAAATCCAAATCGGTGACAGCAACAGCCAAGTTCCAACTAGTACTGTAAGTACGCTAGATAGCCTAGATTGGGTTATATCTTTCATATTTTCCTCCTTTCAGAAGAAACTGAATAACTTTACTTTGTTCGATCTTCAGCCCTCCTTTCTACCTAATGATTATAAATTTAAATAAAACATTTGGTTGTGATACTTGAGACAGCAACAGCGTGAGCTAAATCATTCCGATCGGGACAAGTGTATATCGCTCCAATAATTCATATTTAAGCTAGTACTATCTTAAATACGAGGGTCAGATTACAAGCGGCATAATGAAGAGCATTGAGGTTATTAGACCAACCAAGCAATATTTCAATGTGACACCGATCAATGAAATAAAAAGTGTGTGAGCTATGTCATAGCTATCGTAACGATAGATAGGCAATAATAAAGACAGTTTTATTTTTAGGAGTGTAAATGATGTATTACTACGGTCCGATGAATGGTTATGGATGGGGTTGGGGGATCTTTATGGGTGCAGTGTTCTTGATTGTTTTTATAGTACTTATCTATGCCATCTTCCGGCTATGGGGGCATCATGGATCAGGGCTGGTTCTACCAGATGACCCATTAGAGATTATTAAAAAGCGTTACGCAAAGGGCGAAATAAATAAGGAAGAATACGAACAACTTAAACAAGATCTCAAGTAAAGCAGCGTTCTTTAATAGATTGCACGCAAATGATTGCATAAGGTTCTAGCTAAAATTCAGACAAAATTCAGTGCTACTAAACCACCTTTTTAACTTATAACTTCTTATGTTTTGTTACTTGGTAGTTCAGATAGTTTGTGTCAGAAAAACCCACATAATTAAAACTTGAGATATAGAGTTTACGCACATCACGTAATTAAAATTCACAGTTTTAGCTTGCGTATTGTTTATGAGTATCCATATAATCCACGCCTAACTTAGAGTAGCGGGAGTTAGTTATGAATGGATCAAATCGTTTTAAATATAGGCTTCTTGCCATAATACCGTTGTCTCTCATAACAGCTATTAATTTAGAGGGAACGGTGTTTGCAGCCAACGCTCAAATGGGCCAGGTTGATTCGTTCATTCGTAGTGTCATAACTGCTTTAACGGGTATAGCCGGGCTGGTGGCAACCGGGTTTTTTGTACTAGGAGGTTTCAAATACATTACAAGCTCTGGTAATCCGCATAACCTTGAACATGCTAAACGCACAATTGTCTTCTCGGCACTTGGGCTGGCGATTGCAATTGCGGCATTTGTTCTTAGTAACATCGTAACCAGTCTGGCGAGTTCAGCTTTCGGTGGGTAGTACTAAATGAACGTTAGCCCGGTCATCCACAGCTTTTTATCTCCTATTTTAGCCAGTTTGGGCGGATTCGCGGTTCTGATTTGTACGTTCTTTTTGGTGTGGGGAGGGGTTAGCTATATTACCAGTTCCGGCAATCCGACTAAGCTAGTTAAGTCTAAGCGTATGCTAACACGTTCGTTACTAGGCTTAGTGGTCGTGTTGTCAGCTTCGGCTATTGCACTAATACTGACTCACACTTATGGCGGAGCAACAGTTAGCTCGATCAATAAATTGCCCGACTTAAGTGCTGTTAAACCTGCCTCTGCCAGTGGCGGATTGGTCGGTATCCTAATAAGTGCCATCACCGGCGTGCTTAAAACTATTGTTGAAACTGTAGGTCGACCGTTTATCTCGGCCTTAAATTACTTCACTAAATCAACGCCGCTCTTAACGCATAGCAGCAGTGTTGTGCACTTGTGGGTAATTTGCAGTGGCATTGCTGACGGGCTTTTAGTTCTTGTTGTTGCACTTCTAGGCTTTCATATCATGGGAGCTGAACAACTCGGGCTGAGAGATGTTAATTTGTCTTCATTGGTACCACAGCTGATCTTTGCCTTCATCTTAATCAACACATCGATATATGTTCTAGATGGAGCAATCGAGTTATCGAACGTAATGATTACGGCGGTTCGCTTAGGTATTGGTAATAATACTCCATGGCAAGCTTTACTTAATGTTGTAGGCGGGGCTTCGGGCTATAGCCTGGCCGCGCTGGTGATATTTGTGGTATTTTTGGTGTTTAGTGTAATCTTGTTAATTTATTATGTCGGCAGGATTGTTGCGCTTTATCTAGGGGCAGTTCTGGCTCCGATTATTATCTTACTTTGGTTAATTCCGGGGTTTAGGGATTTTGCTGAAAACGCACTAAAAACTTATCTCGCAACTGTCTTTGTGTTATTTATCCACGTTATCATTCTTGGGCTGGCCGGATCACTTTTCGCGGCAGTAATCACCTCTTCTCATGGCAGTCCAGATCCTATCATGTCACTGTTACTCGGGTTGGCGACTCTGATTGCTCTTATTAAAACCCAAGGTGTACTAATGCAGCTTAACTATATGAGCATTGGCCCACGTTATGCACGACGGCTCGGCTCTAGTTTTGTAAATGGAATGAGCTACCTTGCGCTGTCAGCTCGGCATAGCTATAGCGGCACTATCGCGTCCGCGGCCAGTTCTTTTGGTGAAGGTGCGCAGGTGCTTAGCGCCGGGAATAAACCCAAAATTAACCGCGGGCCGTTAAAAACACCATCCTCAAGTAAGAATGTGAAGTCTTCATGAAAACATCAATTGTTCCTGCACAGGTTACATCAATCGAGGATACGATAGCCGCTAATCTGTCGTTGACTCAGATAATACTTCTAATCATCCCGGTTTTTATGGCAATCTTAATTTTTGCCGGTTTGCCGCCGGCTATGCACGTAAAACTATATAAGCTGATTCTTTTAATTTGTTTCAGTTTGCCCATAATCACGCTTGCACTAAAAGTACGAGGACAGTTAGTACTTAAATGGATAATTCTACTGGCAGCTTATCAGTTAAGACCGCGGCGCTATCTTTTTAGCCTACATTCATCTTGTGATTGCGAAAAAGTAAAACTTGAAATTCAGCCTTCACCATCAACTTCCTCCGCTGATATTGAAGCAGTCAAAGGACCGCTATTAGAACCGGCAGAGCAAATTGCAGTGAATGAGTATTTAAGCAATCAACAGATAGCAATTTATGCTGACAATGCAGGGAAGTTAAATGTGGTTCTGGAAAGTAAATAAGACCGGTTCGGCCATCGATCAGATTGGCATTATTGGGGCTCGCGATGGCATGCTATTAATGACCAATAACTGCTACTGTTGTGTGATCGAAACTTCGGCAGTTAATTTTGAGCTTAAAAGTGAGGCCGAACAAGATGCCTTAATTGAAATTTTTCAGAGTTTCTTAAATAGTTTGAACTCTAAAGTTCAATTTATTGTCCGGGTTCGCGAAATTGATCTAGACCACTACATGGATGATCTGGCCCACAAACGAGATCTTGAAAATAATCCGGTATACCGTAGCCAGATCGAAAGTTATAGCCAGTTTGTGCGCAGCCTGGTTAGCCTCAATAAAATCTTAAGCCGTAATTTTTATGTATGCATACAGCTTGAACTTAAGAATAAGCAAGACATGGACAGTACGCGGGAACAACTGGCTCTTAAAACAGAAATTGTGGCGAGAGGTTTACAGCGGCTTGGTATGCATGCCAGGCAGCTCGATAGCCTGGAGTTACTGAACCTTTTCTATAGCTTTTTTAATCCTGTTCAAGCGAAGACCCAACCGCTCATTCCAGGTACATTAAAGCAGATGCATGCTGCACTAATGAAGGAGAACGAATGAATCTGTCTAATTTAATTCGACGTTCGCAAACCGATCATACTTTTTGTTTCGGCGAACAAAACCAACTAAGTTTAGTTAGTTACGCTGGACTGGAAGAACAGCCGGATTTTATCGTTATAGACGGCCAGTATCTAAGGACCCTGTATTTAAGCGGCTATCCTTATGTCGCACACTCAGGATGGTTAGACAATCTGATCAATTTTAACCGTAATGTCGATATTTCTTTTCATATAGAGGAGATTGACGCCATATCTGCGCTCCCGAAATTGCAACGCAAGATTACCGAACTCGAATCGACTAAGCGAGCGATGATTAAAGACGGCCGGATCGTCGGATCGGACATAACTGACCCATTAGAGTCAGCTACATTGTTAAGGGATAAAATCCAGCGAGGGCAGGAAAAATTATTCCAGATATCAGTATATATTTGTTTGCTCGCAAGCTCTTTATCCGAACTCGACAAATTGACGCGTTTGCTAGAGAACACGCTCGCGGCGCGATTATTTTTTGTCAAGGCGGCTCACTATCAACAGCTGGATGGCTTACAGTCAGTCTTGCCTAGAGGCGAAGATCGTTTAAAGCAAAAGCGTAATTTAGACAGCAGCTCAGCAGCACTCAGCTTTCCATTCATTTCTTCTGAATTGGTTGCTCAAGATGGCATATTATACGGTGTCAACAAATCAAATAACTCACTTGTAATGCTTGATCGTTTCGCGCTTAATAACGCCAATTCAATAACGTTTGCCCAATCAGGCAGCGGTAAAAGTTACGCGGCGAAAGTTGAAATTCTGCGTCAGCTGATGCTTGGAACAGACTGTATTGTTATCGATCCCGAAAGAGAATATTCCGGGTTAGCTCAATCTGTTGGCGGCACGGTTATAGAATTATCGGTTAAGTCAGAACAGCATATAAATCCCTTTGCTATCGGGTCTTTGTCTAAAAAGAGTAATTTAAACGAGTACGTCCAAGACTTTACGGAACTAATATCGTTAATGGCTGAAGGGCTGAATGCACAAGAAAAATCAATTGTTGATCGAATAATACTTGAAGTTTACGATCACACTAGTCCTCAAAGTGTCACCCTGCAGACATTTTACAATTACTTAAAAAAGCATAAGGCGATCGAACTATGCCGACGTTTGGATAAATATGTCAGCGGCTCCTTGGCTAATGTTTTTAACAATGCTACTAACATTGACCTAGGCAATCGATTGGTCGTGTTTGACATTAAGGATCTTCCAGATAATCTCAGACAAATTATGATCATGATGATATCGAGTTTTGTCTGGAACAGAGTTAAGCAAGAACCCAAAAAACGTCTGTTAGTGATTGATGAAGGCTGGCTCTTACTTGAACATGAACAAAGTGCGCGTTTTGTAGCTGGACTAGTACGCCGGTCGCGCAAGTACTATCTTGGAGTTGCCATTATATCGCAGCAGGCCAATGATTTTTTGAATAACGAGTTTGGTAAAGCTATAGCGAGCCAAAGCGCACTGCGTATTTTGATGCGCCAAGATACAACTACCATAACTAATGTTGTTGCTGAGTTTAGACTGAGCGAATATGAACAGAATTTTCTGTTAACTTGCGATCGTGGTGATGCCTTGATCATTGCTGATCTAAACCACGTTGCCCTTAGCATTGTTGCTTCTGCTACCGAACACCCGTTAATTACGACTGACCCGAAAGAACTTTTTGCTAAATGAAAAGGATGCTACTCGCCGCTATAGCCATCGTTATCTTTCTAATGGGTTTGCCTGTTATCGCCTTAATCAGTGCCACTAATATTAGCGCACTGGCTTCGGCTGCGGTTAGTCTATTTACATCCCCAAAAGTTTCAAGCGACGAATATGATTATGGAGAGTGTACTTACTGGGCAGCTCTCAGGCGACTGCAAATTAAGGAGCCCATTCCTAACACCTGGGGAAACGCCATAACCTGGGCAGCGCGTGCCGCTGCCGATAATTATTTAGTTAATCACACTCCAAGTTTTGGAGCGATCATGCAGGATCCTAATGCACCTGGAGGATTAGGGCACGTAGCATTTGTTCAGAGCGTCAATCCAGTTACGGGCGCCTGGACCATATCAGAAATGAATCGTGTTGGTTGGGATGAAGTGGATATGCGAACCCTACCGGCATCGGCTGCTGCTAGGTATAACTTTATTCATCAACCAATCGGCTTGCAGTTTTAATTAGAAAGGGCTAAATCACCACTTAATAAATTAAAGCTTGTCTATAAGCAGTGGCTATCTTAAAAGTTAGGTCAGCTAGAAAAAGTTTGTCCAAAGAATATAATTACTATGGTAGGCACTAAACTTAAACCTAATTTACATAATTAAATTCTTTAAATTTTTGTTATCTGTACATATACTAAAAACAAATGGTGGGATTAAAAACAAAACCAACTAAATCGCTCAGTGACTGGCGTCGAACTAAGATACTCGCAACGATTGGCCCGGCAACAGACAGCTATGAGTTGATTTACGACTTACTTGTTGCTGGAGTTAACGGCATCAGATTAAACTTTTCGCACGGTACTTATGAAGAGCGGCAAAGGCAGATCAAGTGGGCTCGCGAAGCAGCCCTAAATTTAGGCCGTGAGTTGGCTATAGTCCAAGATTTGCAAGGTCCTAAGATTCGGCTTGGAGATTTTGAGGGTATAGTTGATGTCAAAAAAGGTCAGACCTTGTTATTAGAACATAAGGCTGACTTTGCTCAAACAGGCCACCTTCCGATCCAATATGATTTAAGCAATAAAGTTAAGCGTGGAGAACGTCTATTACTGTTTGATGGTCGAATTCACACGATAGTGACCGCAATTAAGGACGGTATCATCTACGCCGAGGCTTTAAATGATGGAATGCTAATAAAGCGTAAAGGTATAAATGTGCCCGATACGGATTTTGGCGGGGATGTTATAACAGCCAAAGATCGTTCGGATTTAGTTTGGGGGTCAAACCAGGATTTCGATTATGTAGCCCTTAGTTTTGTCCAGTCAGGGGAAGATATTCAAAAGCTGCGTCAACTGATGTTAAGCATGAATTATCAGGCTAAGATTATTGCCAAAATTGAAACCAAATCGGCTATAGAAAATATAGAAGAAATTGTCAGAGAAGCTGACGTAGTGATGGTCGCGCGCGGCGATCTGGCCGTTGAAACCCCGGCCGAAAGTATACCGATAATGCAACGCAAAATCATCGGTTTAGGTTTGCGCTATGGCACTCCTACCATCGTTGCTACCCAAATGCTTATCAGTATGACGGCTGAGCTAGAACCTTCCCGAGCCGAAGTATCAGACGTGGCAACGGCAGTGCTCGTCGGGGCTGATTGCCTGATGCTAAGTGATGAGACGGCCAGTGGCAATTATCCAGTTGAAGCTGTAAAGATGATGCAGCGTATTATCCGCTACACAGAAGTACATTCACCTTTGTCAGTAACTTTCAATAACGAAGCTGATCACTCGGTTGGTGCTGCTATCGCCGATGCAATTATTAAGCTTGCATCAACAATTAAAGCGAGAGCTATTGTCGCTGAAACCAAGTCGGGGGCCACAGCTTTTAATATTGCGGCCAGACGCGCTAAAACTCCGCTTATTGCTGTGACTGATTTGAAACGAACAGCTCATCAACTAGCACTTGTGTACGGCGTTGAATCCTATGTCCGCCCGGCTGAAAAAACGGCCGCTACTAAACTTACGGATTTTTTACGTGACCATAAAGTTTTCGACAGAGGAGATATCGTTGTTACCGTGTCAGGGAAATACCCCGGTGTTGTTGGTACTACCGACACCATCAAAGTAAGGATTATTGACTGATGTTTGCAAAGAAGACAATTAAAGACATTGACGCATCAGGTAAGTCGGTTTTAGTCAGGGTAGACTACAACGTACCAATCAGTGAAGGTAAGGTTATGGATTCTTACAGGATCAAGCAGTCTTTACCTACGCTAGAATACCTGCTTGAGCAGAAATCTAAGCTGATCCTTATTTCTCATCTTGGCCGGCCCGATGGTCAGGTCAAACCGGAATTTTCGTTAGCCCCGATAGCTCAAGTCCTGGAGCGTATGTTAAAAACAAAGGTTCATTTTGTATCTGACTGCATTGGTAAACCGGTCACTAAAGCATTGGCGGTTGTTAAGCCCGGAGAAGTGTTGCTGTGTGAAAATTTACGGTTTCATCCGGAAGAAGAAAAAAATGATGCAAGCTTTGCAAAAGCTCTCGCTGCCCCAGCCGATGTATTCGTGCAAGACGGTTTTGGCGTGGTGCACCGAGCACACGCATCGACAGTTGCGGTGACTAAATATTTACCAAGTGTCGCTGGGCTGCTGCTTGAACGTGAAGTCGATACGATAACTAACGTTATGGTTAATCCATCACATCCGCTAATGGCTATTATTGGCGGTGCCAAGATTGCCGACAAACTTGATTTGATTAAACGGTTTATTGAACTTGCGGATATTGTGGCGATCGGTGGCGCTATGGGTAACACCTTGCTTAGTGCCAATGGGGTATTTATTGGCAAAAGTCTGAGCGACAAAGATGACCTGCCGCTGGCTAAAGATGTTATCCGCCTAGCAAGGAACGAAGCAAAAAAAAGACCATTTGTTTTTGTTTTACCTCGTGATGGTGTGGTTGCTTCAAGTCTAAACCCATCTACTAAAACCCGGATTGTAGATTGGGGTTCACATGCAGTCGCTGAAATCGAGAATTATCCGAAGCGGGTGCCGCTTAGTTCAGCAACCGTGAGTAACCAAGAGATGATTCTAGACATTGGACCGTTTAGTGGGTCATTTATCGCTGGCTGTTTACAGTTAGTTAATACGGTGGTTTGGAACGGCACCATGGGGGTCACCGAAATTCCGTCCTTAATTTCAGCTACCGGCCCGTTTGCGCATGGAACCGAGTTAGTAGTAGACGGTATTCTTGGTCAGTTTGGTCACCGGCCATTCAGTCTCATTGGCGGCGGAGATACAGTTGGATATATTGAGAGCCAAGGGCTAATTGATCAGTTCAATCATGTTTCAACAGGTGGCGGTGCCAGTTTAGAGCTGATGGCAGGGCGTAAATTGCCGGGTGTCGAAGCGTTGGAGGACAAGTAAGGTACAATAAGATAAGCATTATGAAACAACCTAAACTTGTAGTTGCCAACTGGAAAATGTACTTAAATGTGCATGAAGCGAGTTTGCTGGCAAATCGTTTGGGCAAAAAAGTCCAATCACATCGAGACGTTGAGGTAGTTTTAGCACCCAACTATTTGTGCTTGCAGCCGCTGAGCCGCGAGATTGACCATCACAAGTTCAAGCTGGCAGCTCAGGATGGCTACTATATTGATGAGGGAGCCTATACCGGAGCAGTGTCCTTTAATCAGTTGCGCGAACTGGTCAATTATGCGATCATTGGCCACTCTGAAAGACGACGCTACTTTAATGAAAGTCTTGATGAGGTAAGAGACAAAGTTGCGGCGGCAGTTCGTAATGGCATTACACCTATTTTATGTGTTGGTGAAACCAAAGAGGAACGTACACAAAAAGAAACTAAACAAGTTTTACACGATCAGGTAGTAACGGCCCTCAGTAATTTAACCGCAGAGGATGCCGAGAGCCTGGTTCTGGCTTATGAGCCGGTTTGGGCAATTGGTGCAAATGAGCCGGCCAAACCGGACACGATTGCCGCTGCAGTTGATTGGATACGCTTTCAAGTGCGTGAGCTTTACGGCAAAACCACTGAGTCATCAATTCGTGTGCTATATGGCGGTAGTGATGAGCCCGAATATGTTAGTGGTATTATGGCAACTCCTGGGGTCGATGGCTTACTAGTTGGTCGAGCCAGCCTTAATTACGAACGTTTTAGTGACATCATTACTGGTGTGCATTTAGCGGTTCTATCTGAAGACAAAACAGTAAAGGCCTAAAAAAGGAAATGGCAAAGTCTAAAGACCAACCTATTGAGGACATCAAAAAGTCTCCGCCTGCCGACCCGACTTCACGCCCGGTAATAATTAAACCGCGGCCGGTTTTAACTGATCCGACCTTGGTCTCCGACGAACCAAAAGACGACGACAATGAGCAGTCGTTGGCGGCCGCGTCGAGAGTACTCAAGATTGAACCGATTAGCGATGAAGCAGAGCTTAAAGCCGAAGCCGATACTGCTAAAAGTGATGCCGAACAACCTCAAACGACCCCGGAAACCGATAAACCACCGGCAGATTCCGAAAATGAGAAGCTTCAACCGAATGAACCTGAGACTCCCAACATAGAGCCGTCAGCGGAATCCGGAGCTTTACTTTCCGAAAAAGACTCTCTCGAAAATAAGACTAAGACCCACACCGATGAACAGCTGAAAGCTAAACAACAGGCCGAAGCCGAAGCTCAGGCCGCTCAGCATGCGGCCGAAATAGCACAGTTAATCAAAGAAGAGAAATATGCGTTACCAATTAACACTAAAGAAAAACGTAAGCTTAGGTTTATTATCATTGGTGGCATAGTTGCTATTTTGCTGGCTGTCGTTTGGCTAGATGTTGCGCTAGATACGGGCATTATTAGCAACAGCTTTAATTTACCGCATACTCATTTCTTTAGTACGCAAAGTTTACCCAGCGTTTCTTCTGCGCCCTCGGTTACGTCGCTTTTAGTCAAACCAACTGATTATATGAGTGCGGTTGAAGATTTTATTTCTGCCTTCCAGAGTGGAAACCAAAAACTAGCCGATGAGTTGCAAAGCCCCGCCTTCACCCGCTACATGCAACAGAAAAATAGTAGTGGCAGTTTCTATGCTTACTGTAAAAGTTTAGGTGAGCTATGCATGATGACATTTACTAAAAGTTATCTTAGCCAGACCAAGTTAAGCTCTAAACCATATACCTCCCAAAATGGAGTTAAAGGCGAAGACGTTGACTATACATTCAGTCAGAATAACCCTAGTACATCTGGCAGTAGTATTCCTAGCTCTTCTAGCGCTAGCGTATTTTCAATCGACAGCGTGCCAAACGGCAAGTACTGGCAAATTGACATGGTTAATTACAGTATTTCGGCTTCTGTTGGCGCTTCGTCTAAAAGTTGAACTGACTATTTAGACAAAACACCTTACAATTAGATAGAACAATGAATGAATTATTTTCTCAAAAAGTTGAGGTATTACTGGAAGGTTTAAACCAAGAGCAAAAGCGAGCCGTGCTTGCAACTGAGGGTCCGTTGCTTATTCAGGCCGGTGCGGGCAGCGGCAAGACTAAGACGCTTATGCACCGCGTGGCTTACATAATAGCGAGCGGTGCGGCAACACCGGCAGAAATTTTAGCTGTTACGTTTACCAATAAAGCGGCTCAAGAGATGCGTAGCCGCGTTGCTGCTCTGCTCGGAGCGAGCGATCACAGCCGTTCATTTATGCCCTATATGGGTACTTTCCATTCGATTTGTGTACGTTTACTGCGAGCCGATGCCGACTCGATTGGACTGCCTAAATCCTTTGTCATATTTGATGAAGCTGACCGTCTGGCAGCCGTAAAACGCGTATGCCGTCAGTTGTCGATTGACGAAAAAACCTTTCCTCCCAGAACACTGGCGCATCTCATTTCTGCTGCTAAAAATGAACTAGTGGGACCTACTGAATACTTAGCTCAAGCTAATAATCCAACCGCTCAAGCCGCCGCTAAAGTCTATCCTGGTTATCAACGCGAGCTTAGGGATGCTGGCGGTTTGGACTTTGATGACTTAATTAATGAGACAGTGCGGATGCTAGATAGCCAACCGGATGTTCGAAGCCGTTGGCGAAATCAGTTTAAGTACATCATGGTTGACGAATACCAAGACACCAATACCGCCCAATATAAGTTAATTAAGCTACTAGTCAATGAACAACGTAACCTGGCTGTGATTGGTGACGATTGGCAAAATATATATACCTTCCGTGGTTCGGATTTTAGGAATATTCTTAATTTTGAACGAGACTATCCTGACTGCACAGTTATCAAGTTGGAACAAAACTACCGTTCAACCAAAAGCATATTGGATGCAGGACAGGCAATTATCTCTAAGGTTGAGCAGCGTAGTGATAAAAAGCTTTGGACATCAATCGGTCAAGGTCAACCAGTCAAGGTGCTTCACGTAAGGGACGAACGGGCTGAAGCTGAAGCAATTGTTATGCATATAAGCAATGAGGTTGCCGTAGGCACGCATAGCTACCGGGATTTCGCAGTCCTTTACCGGACTAATGCGCAAAGTCGGGCGATTGAGGAAGCCTTTATCCGTTACGGTTTGCCCTATAAGATAGTTGGCGGCTTGCGTTTTTATGATCGTAAGGAAATTCGTGACATTGTTGCATATTTGCGTCTGATCTTCCAACCCGACGATCGTAATAGTTTTGAGCGGGTTGTGAATTTGCCTCCTCGCGGTATCGGTGCGACAAGTATGCAACGCTTTCGTTTATGGCGGGATAAGCAGCGGCTACCTCTCACAGAAGCGCTTAACTTTAGCAGTAATTGCCCGGGTTTAACGCATAAGGCAATTAACGGGCTTAAAGACTTAGGCGACATATTGCAGAGTTTTTCAAAACAAGAGGAGAGGCTTACCCCACAAGAATTAATAGAACGTCTCCTAGCCCGGATAAAGTATCTAGAGTATCTTGATGATGGAACACCCCAAGGAGAGGCTAGAATAGAAAATGTTAAAGAATTACTCGCTGCGGCACGTGAGTATGATGATTTGGCATTAGCAGATTTTTTAGAAGAAATTACGCTCGTTAGTGATATCGATATGGTTGACTTAAATAGTGATGCTGTCACTCTTATGACGCTACACTCGGCTAAAGGTCTGGAATTTCCAGTAGTATTTATTGCCGGCATGGAAGAAACACTGTTTCCCCACGCTCAGGCGCTCTATGACCAAAATCAACTTGAAGAAGAGCGTCGCCTGGCTTATGTTGGCATTACTCGTGCAAGAGAGGAGCTAATCTTAACCGCTGCCGGGTCACGTTTAGTTTACGGCGGCCTCCAGCATAATCCACCCAGCCGATTTCTAAATGAGATAAATGCAATCGTCACTTCTGAGTGGGAGGACCAAGCGAGCCATGAGTCTTATCTGAGCGAAAAACATACCGAAGAGCCAAGGGTTGTAATCGAGCTTTATGAAGGCGACAGCGTAAAACACCAATTGTTTGGCGTCGGAACCGTTTTAGAACTTGACGGTGACGTGGCTACAATTTATTTCAAAGGCAAAGGAACCCGAAAACTAGATATTGGTTTTGCTCCGCTGAAAAAACTTTAGCCCTTCTCTGGTACAATAAATCAATGTTGCGGGCAGGGTTTTGCTACTTACCCATACCAAAACCGCACTAATTATGCCAAACAGGTTTGACGTTCATAAACGGAGATTGGCCTTTATCTGGCGGCGCCACGCTCGTTTGGCCAAACGAGCCAGCCGGCATCCATGGGCGGTGCCAGTATTCGTTTTCCTGGGACTGTTTATATTGACCTTAGGAGCATACCTCATTATCAATCCTGGTCATGCCAGTCAAGCACCCGGGCCAAAATTAGTTATAATCCATCATGATGGAGTTCAACAAATCGTTCCTTCAATTGAGCCTACCGTAGGGGCTCTGCTTTCTAAGCTGCATATAGTATTGCACCAGGGAGATGTTGTCCAGCCCAGCCTAGCAACGCCAATTAACCAATATGACTTCCGAATAAATATCTATCGTGCTGTGCCGGTTGAAATTGTTAATAACGGCAGCGATACGTTTACTTTTTCTGCTGCTTCAACCCCGAGGGCAATTGCGACTCAAGCCGGGCTCAAGCTTAATCCCGCCGATTACGTTCAGACTGTACCGACAACTAATTTTCTGAAGCAGGGTGCCATTGGCGAACAAGTGGTCGTCTATCCGGCCACCCCAGTTGATCTTAATTTATATGGTACGCCGTTAGTTATATATACCCACGCTAAAACTGTTGCCGACTTGATTAAACTTGAGAACATACATTTACTCAGTAGTGATCAGTTATCTCCGTCCCCAAATACGCCGATCGCACCGAACTTGCAAATTGCTATAGTTCGTCACGGTCTAAAGGTCTCTAGCGTGACCCAGACTATTCCAATGCCGGTTGACACGGTTTATGATGACTCACTGGCTTATGGTACCAGCGCGATTCAGCAACAGGGTTCAGCCGGTCAAGAAGTTACCACTTACCAAGAAAATACCATAAACGGGGCGGTTGTCAGTCAGACACCGATCCAGACAATCGTGACGGTGCCGCCAGTTACTGAAATTGTTGATGAGGGCATTAACCTTTCCGGTATTAAAGGCGATATGGCGCTTGCTGGGATTCCGCCGAGTGACTATACCTTTGCGGACTATATCATTACCAATGAATCGGGCTGGTGTCCAACCAAGTGGCAGGGCGAATACGGTTATTGTCCGCCAGCTTTTACCCAACTTTACGCTAGTGACGCTGAAGTTGGATATGGGCTGTGCCAATCTACTCCCCCGGATAAAATGGCTGCTTTCGGTTCTGACTGGGCTACTAATCCAATCACTCAGCTTGAGTGGTGCAACTGGTATGCTGATACCAGATATGGTGGTTGGGCTAATGCTTATGCGCACTGGGTTTATTACCGAAACTGGTAGAAGGATGGATGCTTATGCAGCAAACTAAAAAAGAATTAGGCCAGCACTGGCTAAATGATCCAGAAACCTTAATGACTATCTGTAAATTGGCAGACATTAAGCCGCATGACATTATAGTTGAAATTGGCCCGGGGCAGGGCAGTCTAACTGAGCTCTTACTTAAATACTCTGGCAAAGTTATTGCTGTTGAACTGGATTCTGATCTGATCGCAACTTTACTTAAGCGGTTTAAGAACCATAAGAATCTCGAGCTCATTAATCAGGACATTCGTCACTTTGATTTTTCATCTTTGCCGTCTGGCTATAAGACCGTTGCTAACATCCCTTATTATTTGTCTAGTTTTTTGATCAGATTGCTTAGTGAGGCCAAGAACCCACCGTCTTTATGTGTATTGCTGCTGCAAAAAGAAGTGGCCGAGCGTTTATATGCTCAACCAGGCCAGTTATCGCTCATAGGCGTCACAGCTCAAGTCTTTTGGGAGGTAAGTCAAGGGCCAGTGGTGCCCGCTAATTTATTTATACCTCCGCCAAAAGTTGATTCACAAATCATCTGTCTTAAACGTCGCGTGAATCCTCTCTTGCCAAGCGAGCTTACGCCAGAGTTCTTTAAAATAGCGCGAATCAGTTTTAATCAAAAGCGGAAAACGCTGGAAAATTCATTAAGCGGAGGTTTGAGAATAAGCAAGGTTAATGCACGAGAGATTTTAACAAAAGCCGGCATTGATCCGTTATTACGCCCTCAAGCCCTGGAACTTAAACAATGGTCCAAACTTACTAAAACAGCTATTCCGTTTATGCCCAAGAAGTGATAAAATAACTGTAGTGCCAACAGACTTCTGTTAGCAGGTATAACGGGGCTGAATTTAGCTCGACGTTGGATTTACAGGTTAGCTCAAGCAGGTCGCTTGTCAGCGTTATAGGCAAACCACAATAGATGCAAAAGAATTTGCACACAGCGTAGCTGCAGGTATTCGGAATGCGTTCCGTCTTCCTCAGTTCGCACCAGCTTTAGCTTAGATCTAGAGCAGCCGACTGGCACGATACCAGATAGTATCAGAAGGCTTCATATATTCTGGTTGCAGCAGCAACTCTTTTTCTGCGGTTGTAGCTAAGATTTAGCAGAAATGCGCGGCGGGATGTTTGGTTATTAAGATAATCGTCGCAAAGTTTTAAAATAACCTAAGCCTGTAGACGACTAGCCAAAGTAAACTAGCGGACCCGGTTGCAATAACCGGCAGCTCCACCACCACAACCGAAATACTAATTTTCTGAATTGATCTTAACTAAACCGGATAGGATAAATATTTTCCGTAGCGGATTGATTTTTTAGTCTCACTAAACTCTCTAACCGCTTCCCAAGTTCCACTGCCAGTATGAGCCTGGTGAACCCCGAGATTTTTAAGCCTAAGTTACCTATTTCTAGATATAGACGATCGATTGATCGTCAAGGATTCGAGGATTGTCGCATATAGTTGTAATTAAACAAATGATAACTTGACCGCAAACCGCACCGGTACTAGGCTTAAGCTTAGGTATGCTAACATTTGAAAAAGCTAAAATTTACGTTGGGGGAACACGTGTCAAACGCGAAAAACCACTAACTTCAGTTGATGTTGCCGGTGCCCGGGCCTACATTAGACAGTACTGGGACCATTTGGTCCGCTATAACCCCAAAGACGAAGGCAGCATGATTGGCTTGCCTTATCCATATCTGGTTCCTTCTAAAGGTGAAGGACGTGAATTTGACTTTGACGAAATGTTTTACTGGGACAGTTATTTTATGGTCCAATCTCTCTTTAATGAAGACCACCGTGAACTGATTCTGGGTATGCTAGATAACCTGGTTTTTATGTTTAAACGATTTCATGTCATTCCAAACTCTTCACAATATTACATGATTGGTCGTTCTCAGCCGCCCCTTTTAACATCCTTAATCTTAGATATCGATAAGCATTACCATATGGACAGAAAATGGCTGAAGACTAGAATGGCCGTCGCTGAAGAAGAGTACCAGATGGTGTGGATGTCGCAGCATAAACCATATGTACATCAGGTCTATCGTGGGCTAAGCCGTTATTATGACTATAACTATCTTAATGATATCGCTGAAGCTGAAAGCGGTTGGGATATGACCCCACGTTTCCAGCGAAAAGCCCTTAATTTTTTACCGGTTGATCTTAATGCCCTGCTGTTTAAATATGAAAGTGATTTCGCTAAATACCACCGAGGATTAGGCGATTGGGAAGCGGCGGGTAAGTGGGAAGCGGCCGCTGAGTCGCGTAAGAGTGTAATGGACGAACTCATGTGGGATAAGTCAAAGGGTCTGTATTATGACTATGACTACACCCGTCGCCGAAAGGGGCCGGTTGCCAGTTTGGCTGCATACTACCCAATGTGGGCCGGCATGGTGACAGATACGCAAGCCGCCCACCTGGTCGAATCGCTTAAACGGTTTGAAAACAAAGGGGGTTTAGCCACTACAGACTATTCTCCGTCTTTGCAATTTTCGTCGGTGCCAACGCAGTGGGCATATCCGAATGGCTGGGCGCCGCTACACTTTATTGTTGTAACGGCGCTTGAGCGTTATGGCTATCATCATGAAGCTCGGCGGATTGCCAACAAATGGCTCAAAACCAATCTCGAGTGGTTTAACAAAAACGGTGTATTTTTAGAAAAATACAATGTGGTTAGTCCAGATAAACCTCCAATTAAGGGTCTATATCCGTCGCAAGTGGGCTTTGGCTGGACTAATGCCGTGTTTGAAAGATTCTGTCAGGACTATATCGATCGACCGCTGTAGCCATGATTAATATATACTAGGGTTTATATGTGGGGCTATAGCTCAGTTGGCTAGAGCGCAGCATTCACATTGCTGAGGCCCATGGTTCGAGTCCATGTAGCCCCACCAAAGACTGGAGAAGATATGGTTAAACAAGTTAGTTGTCCTTTTTGTACTAATAGAGAACCGGTGCTGAAAGAAAATGGTACTGCCCGGGCTTTTCTGAGTAACCCGCGTAAAGTTCCCGGACACTTTTTGGTGGCTCCGAAAAGACATATCGAGAAACCGTGGGAGCTCACACAGACTGAGCTTAAGGATGTATTTTCGCTGATTTTCTTTATTGAAAAACAACTGGTCAGTAAACTTGGTCAGGGTGTGGACATTAGGCAGAATTATCGTCCCTACATCCCGCAGGATAGCCTTAAGGTTGATCATGTATTGTTTCATGTCTACCCGCGCTATCACCAAGACTATCTTTACCAAGTGTCGGAAAAATTTGAAGCTGATTTATTTACTGAACTGGATCCAGCTGAAACTGAAGAGTTCATGAGGTTATTAAACCCATGATTAAGACAAGCTATGGAATCCTAGTGTTTAAGCGCGATAGGGGTAACATCTATGTCTTATTAGCGCATCCGGGCGGGCCATTTTATCAAGGCAAGGATCTTTGGACGATCCCAAAAGGTGAACCGGACGGTTCAGAGGATAACATCACTACCGCCAAACGTGAATTCCGCGAAGAAACGGGTGTCAATATTCCCGGCGGTGAACTAATAGACCTGGGCAGTTTAGCTCAGTCAGCAGTTAAGATTAACCGGATCTGGGCGGTTCATGGCAACCCCGATCTTACTCTTTTCTCAAGTAATGAATTTGAACTTGAATGGCCTCCTAGATCAGGCAAGATTCAACACTTTCCGGAAATTGACCGCATAGCCTGGTTTACTACCGATACAGCTAGAATGAAGCTTTTCCCCAAACAGACTGGATTTATTGACCGGCTGGAGTCTGCCTTAGCTTCTGCATCAGCTGATACAATATTTTAGATACAGCTATGGGAAAGTATTACGTTACAACATCTATCGCTTATGTTAACGCCGATCCACACATCGGTTTTGCGCTAGAGCTTATCTATGCTGATGTGCTAGCCAGATATGCTCGCAATCGTGGTGATGACGTAATTTTTGTAACTGGTACCGACGAACATGGCGGCAAGATTGCTGAACGAGCCAAAGCCGCTAATAAAATCCCTCAGGAATATGCGGACGAAATATCCAACCGGTTTCGAGAACTGACAAAGACCCTGTTAATTAGCAATAACCGTTTTATCCGGACTACTGACCCCGGTCATGAACAACGCGTGGCAGCAATCTGGAAACAGATGAAAAAAGATATCTATAAAGGTAAATATGAAGGCTGGTACTGTGTTGGTGACGAAGCATTTTTTACAGAAGCTGAGGTTAAGGCTAATAACGGTATATGCCCAGCCCATAACCGCCCATATGAAAAACTGACTGAAGAAAACTACTTCTTCAGGCTGTCTACTTACACCGATAGCATTAAACAAGCTATTAAAGACGGAAGCTATAAGATTATTCCTACGACCCGACGCAATGAGATTTTAGCTGTGATTGAGCGGGGACTTTCAGATATTTCCATCAGTCGCCCAAATGAGAAGATCAGCTGGGGAATACCTGTTCCGGGTGATCCAAGCCAGGTTATTTATGTTTGGTTTGAAGCATTAATGAACTATATTACCGTGCTTGGTTACCCTGAACATGAAGACTTTAAGCAGTTCTGGCCAGCCGACGTACAGCTTATAGGCAAAGATATTATCCGTTTTCATGCGGCTATCTGGCCGGCAATGTTATTATCGCTCGGGTTACCATTGCCCAAGAAACTTTACGTGCACGGCTTTATTACCAGCGAAGGCAAGAAAATGAGCAAAACACTTGGCAACGTGGTCGATCCATTTAAGGTAGTACAACTCTACGGCGTTGATGCCTTCCGTTATTACCTTTTGCGGCATATTCCGAGCTATAATGACGGGGATTTCAGCCAGGAGCGGTTTAAGGAAGTATATAACGGTGAGTTAGCGCATGAACTTGGCAATCTCGTGCAACGAACGTTAGCGATGGCTATCTCCTACCTTAAAGGAGAAGTTAAAGATATTCCTCCGCCAGAGCATGACATGAAAGCCTACGAAGAAGCCATTGACGCTTGTCGCTTTGACCAAGCCTTAGAAGTACTGTGGCGTCAAGTAAGAGGGCTGAACCAATATATTGATGAGGAAAAACCTTGGGAAATTGCCAAAGCCGGAGAGGTCGATCATCTTAATGAAGTTTTAGCTTATCTAATAAGCAGTATTCGGGAGATCGCTGATCTGCTCGCACCGTTTTTACCAGAGACAGCTGCTAAGATCAATGCGGCAATGGGTTCAGATAAGCTGCAATCAATTAACGCAACCCTCTTCCCCATTAAGAAACAATGAAGTTAGTTGATACACATTGCCATATTCATGACAGTGGAGGCGGCGAAGATCATACACGTCAGCTCTGGGAAAAACTGGGGTTAAACGGTGAACAGCTGATTGCACGGGCTAACCAAGCAGAGGTTGAACAGATGATTTGTGTGGGTACTGATCTAGAGGATAGCCGTCTGGCAGTGCAGTTTGCCGCTGCTTACGATAACTGCTATGCCTCAATCGGCATACATCCACACGAAGCTAAAAGATATGTCAAAGACGGCACTACTTTTAAGCAACTGCTTAAACTCGGTCGCAGCGCAAAAGTGGTTGCGGTTGGTGAATGCGGACTTGATTACTTCTATAGTCATAGTAGCCCAGAAGATCAGGCTACATTACTTAAACTGCAACTGGAAGCTGCAACAGCGTTTAAATTACCGCTTATTTTTCATGTTCGCCAAGCGTTTAGTGATTTTTGGCCGATCTTTGACGCTTATCCGAATATCAAGGGAGTGTTGCATAGTTTTACAGACTCAATCGCAACGCTTGAACAAGCATTAAGCCGGGGTTTGTTCATTGGAGTTAATGGTATTGCAACTTTCGCTAAATCGCCGGATCAGTTGGCCATGTATAAACATATACCGCTCTCTCGGCTGTTGCTTGAAACTGACTCGCCTTACTTGACGCCAGCACCTTATCGTGGTACAGTAAACGAGCCGAAACATGTGGCGAGGGTGGCTGAATACTTATCGGCGCTAAGAAGTGAGCCGGTTACTAAATTAGCGGCAGCGTCAACTAAGAACGCACGCTTGCTTTTTGCGATATAATTAATATTTGTGTTTATGAGAGATCAAAGCGAAAATAACGAGCGACTTAAGGATAGAAATCCTTATGATGAACGAATAGGCATAGTCAATGAAGCCTGCAATGTTCTAGAGCAGTCTGTTGCTACTGTCATATCTGAGCTCGATAAGGCTAAAGCGCAATCAACATCGACTGAAGCACCCCTTGAGTCACTTCTATTGACTGTAGTGACTGTACCCGAATCAGGTTATGATCAGCCTTCAGCTTTTACCACTCCAACAAATGACCCCGAGATTGATTCTATTGCGGCCGCCCGGCAGAAGATAGAGGATGCATTTAAAAGGGCAGCTTAAAAAACATGATTGACGCTATCAAAAAGGTTTTGAGTGTTCCATTAACTTCGATTGAGGATGTTATTCATTACGAAGCAAGGATCGGTGGTCAGTTATTCGGTCCGATTCCAGAAAAACACCGCCGTGAATTCTTTGCGCTAGATAAGAATACATGGGTTTGGTACGAGGAATGGCCGGATAAGTTCGGCCGCCGCAAAAGTTTAACTACCCGTTATGATGTTCGTCCTTATGGAGTGTATAAGACCCATGGCGCAGGCTATAAAAAGATTAGCTTTGAGGAGTTAACTAATCTATACGAAGCCAGCAAACTTTATCGCCAAAAAGTCGTCCCGGAATTACAGCGTCTAGCCGAAAAGTACTAAACACTGTAAATGAAACAGATTTATCTAGATTATGCGGCATCAACCCCGCTCGACCCAGAGATTTTAGAGGTAATGCTACCATATCTTAAAAGTAACTATTTTAATCCATCTGCGGATTACAATGCCGCACGAGAAGTTGCCCAGAGCCTGGCGAAAGCTCGGAGTGAAGTTGCGGGAATATTAGGTGTAAAAACCGGCGAAATTGTATTTACGGCCGGAGGTAGTGAAGCCAATAATCTTGCTATCAAGGGGGTGATGGATGCTTATCCCGAGGCCAAAGTGTTATTTAGCGCAATAGAACATGATTCGCTACTAATACCAGCGTCGCGCTATGCCCATGACAGCATCAAAGTCGACCATTTTGGCCGGATCGACCTTGAAGACTTGAGAGCGAAGCTTGATGACAGTGTGGTGCTTATTAGTGTGATGTATTGCAGCAATGAAGTGGGCACAATCGAACCACTAAGGCAAATTGCCGCTATCTTAAAAGCTGAGAGAGTAGCTCGCTCTCGCCGAGGTAACCGATTACCACTGCTAATGCATAGCGATGCTTGCCAAGCCGCTAACTATCTGGATTTGCATGTCAACCGATTAGGGGTTGACCTAATGACTCTAAATGGTAGTAAAATGTACGGACCAAAACAGAGTGGTGTGCTTTTCGTTAAGTCAGGCGTCAATTTACGGCCGCTGATTGAAGGGGGTGGGCAGGAGTTCGGTCTACGTTCAGGTACCGAAAATGTAGCTGGTGCAATTGGTTTTGCTGCTGCTCTAACTAAAGCACAGGCGCTGCGCGAAACTGAATCCCGCCGTCTATGCGAATTAAGAGATCACTTCATATCTCGTCTGCAATCCGATTTTAACAATATCAACATCAACGGCTCATTAAGACAGCGCTTACCGAACAATGTGCACGTTACCTTTCCTAATCAAGACAATGAGCGGTTGTTATATGGCCTGGATGCCGCTGGCATCATGGCAGCCGCCGGATCAGCCTGCAGCGCCGCCAAAAATACCCCATCGCACGTTCTAGCGGCGATGGGATTTAGCGAGGAATATGCTCACGCTTCACTACGCTTTAGCCTTGGCCGGCAAACTCTAAAAGTGGACATAAATCGTACCTTACTTGTCTTAAAAACCCTTATTACCTAAAGCTGGCTACAATTGCTAAATAGCCCTGCTTCGGGTATATTTAAGAATGAAAGCAAAAGCGGTTAGCTAAACTGATGGTGGGAAACAAACAATGACTTTCTGGTGGCTGGCAGTAATCCTTATCACTCTAGGTGCTGTTGGTGTAGCTATGGTGTGGCTAATTGCCAAACTCGGCCGGATCGGTTCTGCAAATGCTAAACGCAATGTCGATCAAATAATAGATGCCGCCAACAATGATGTCGAGCACATCTTTAATGATCAATTCCGCGAAGAATTGCGTAACCGCGGACGCTTGCATTTCGAAAGGATTCTTGGCGAGAATGCGATGTTCTTGCAGCAAGATCTGCGTTTAACTACAAGTGAACTTAATGAGTATCTAAAACAAGAATTAGGCAAGAGTTTACGCGAGGAGTTTGCCAAATATGAGCAATCAATTACTGATGCTAAGCAGATGGCGATCGATTCGATCGAGAAAACCAAGCAGACTATAGAAGAACAGCGGGCCGAACTCAGCCAAAAACTAAACGAGGAGGTCGATGCTGAGAAACAGCGCTTAATTAGTCGCTTTGAAGCCAATATGGCAGACATCATCAATCACTACGTTTTAGCGGCAATCGGACAACAGATTGATCTTAGTGACCAGATGGAATATATCCTGTCCGAGCTAGAAGTTAATAAACAGGCTATATCTGAGGACATCCGTCATGGCGCATGATGGTTTTAGTTTACCGCCACAGACTATTTCATTAGGCGATCTCATGCATCTTAAGCGGGAACTGGCTGCGCTTGATGACTTTATCCGCCAGTCTGAACTGCGCAGCTTAGGACATCCACTTAAGACACCACCTAAAGCTTCTACTGCCCTAAATAATTACGCTGCGCTTAATCACTTGAATTTTTTGCATGCGGAAGACCGTCAAAAAGGGATTGATTTCCTAGACTTCTTAAGTGTTCACGCGCCCCGTGCTCACATCAGTTTTGCAAGCGAGCCATCGGCCCCAACAATCCATAAAATTGCTGGTTGGTTTAGAGACAATATCGATCCGCTGTTACTGCTGAACATTGGCATCGAGCCATCGATTGCCGTCGGTTTTACTCTTAGTACCGATAACCACTACCACGACTTTAGTTTGCGCCAACATTTTAGCAACCAACGTGATCTTTTAATTGAAGCTATTGCTGCAAGTGACGAGGCAAAGCGCTCATGAGCGATAACCGTCATTTTGATCACTTAGTTGAACAGGGCCGTCCGATTGGCGAAGTGGCGGCGGTTACCGATTTTCTCATAAAAGTCCGGGGTATGCAGCCAGTTAATACCCGAGCATTGGTACTATTTGACGATGGTAGTAAAGGATATGTTACTGAGGTCAGAGAAGACTATACTTCAGTTTTGCACCTTAGCAATAGCAGTATCAACGTCGGGGCCAGGGCGGTCGTTCAACACGATGATTTGGTCACCAAGGTAGGAACAGGGTTTGTCGGTCGGGTAGTGAATGTTTTCGGTGAACCGCTAGATAATAAAGGACCAATTGCTGCTGACGCCGGATGGCCGGTATTTAATGACGCCCCGCCGCTTTACATGCGCGAGGGTTTAACCGATCTATTGCCGACTGGTGTTACGGTAATCGACAGTTTGTTGCCTCTTATAAAAGGTCAGCGCTTAGCTATATTGGGCGACTCTAAATCAGGCAAAAGCGCCTTGGCCACCCAGATCGCAACTAACCAGGCGGGAACCGACCAGGTTGTGATTTATGTAATGATTGCCAAACGCCGCACCGACATAACCCACCTGATCAATAGCCTAAATGCCGCAAAGGCTATGGATAATTGTATCGTTGTGGTGTCGACTATCTTTGACTCTTTAATTAGTAGTTACCTAGCGCCATATGTTGGTTGTGCGCACGGGGAATATTTGTGGCAGAAAGCCGGGCGCGATGTATTGCTAATTTATGATGATTTGACCAATCATGCCCATGTCTATAGGGAAATCTCGCTTCTAAACCGAGCCAGTCCAGGCCGAGATTCATACCCGGGCGATATGTTCTATGCACACTCTAGTCTGCTTGAGCGAGCCGGTCGCTTAAGTTCGAACCATCGGACCCTGACTGCCGTGCCAATTGTACTTGCTGATAGTGGCGATATTGCGGCCTATCTTCCAACCAACGTTATGTCGATTACTGACGGCCAGTGGATATTGGATATGAAGGTGTTTAATGATCGCATGCGTCCGGCTGTAAATGTCGGCCTGAGTGTGTCGAGAATTGGCGGTGTTGGATTAACACCCCGTGGCCAGGCACTAAATGCCGAAGCGATGAAGTTGCTGGCGGATTATGCAGAGGCTGAAGAATTTTCGCATTTTGGCTCTGAGCTAGCTCTTGAAACCCAGAACTCACTCAACCGGGGCAAGATGCTATTTACTTTACTTAATCAGGCGATCGGCGAACACTATACCCCCATAGCGCAGACTTTGGCCTTAGATATTGTGCTGCACGCAACTTTAGATAAGCCGCTTGATGTGATCAAGCTCAAAGCGAATGCCAATCAGATGGCGGCTGAAGTAAAAGATGACAGTGACTATGACAAAATTAAGACTAAGTTGCACAAGTCAAGTTTAGTGGAGCTTAAAAGATGAAACGCTTAAGCGAAGTGGTATCTGAGCAGCAAGCTATGCAATCAGTCGTTGGCCTGACGAATGTTTTTGAAGGTCTAGCTAGTATGCGCTTAGCCCAAGTTAAGGACCAGGTCCTTAGTTCCCAGCACTTTTTTAATGAACTTTGGGATATCTACTCTCAGGTCCGTACCAGTAACCAATTTCATTATGGACGGGGATTGGATAAACCGCCACTTGATAAAGAACTGTATATTGCAATTACGGCCGAAGGAGGATTTAGCGGCGACATTGATCAAAAGTTAATCTCTTGGATGCTGCAGTTTTATGATAAATCCAAGCAGGATATCATCATTATTGGTCATCATGGCGCTTTGCAGTTGACGCAGGCTGGAGTTGAATTCAAGCGCTATTTTCGTTTACCGGCTCATGACAACAACATAAACGTTGAGCCACTAATTGCGCAAGTTAAGCTCTATAGCAGCACCAGTGTTTTTTATCAGACATATATCACCTTAATGGTCCAGGATATTAAACGGATTGAACTAAAACGGGCAATTGAAGATGCCAGTAAACAAGTCTCAGCTTCGAACAAGACTCGCATTAAGGACCAAGACTATATTTTCGAACCAAGCGCAGAAATTGTAGCTGGTCACTTGGAAAATACAATGATGCAGATAACACTAACGCAAACCATCCTTGACTCAAAGTTAGCGCAGTATGCCAGCCGTTTTCGGTCAATGCGCCGGGCTAGCGATAAGGCTAATGATATGATGCACGAGTTAACGCGGGAGTACAGCCGAACCAAGCGTTTTTATGCCGATGAGAGATTAAAGGAAGTCATCAACGGGCTTGTTAAACATGAAGCGGAGCAAGCATGAGTTTAGGAGTAGTGCAAGCAATTCACGGTCTGATTGTTGACGTTGAATTTGACGACGAGCTGCCATCGCCTTATGAGGTATTAACGGTAGAAAACGGCCATAACGCCCAGTTGTTAGTCCAGCGGATTGAACCAAGTCGCCGCACTGTCTGCCTGAACATTAACGGAGATAATCGTATTCAGCGGGGCATGGCTGTAGAAGGAAAAGGTAAAAGTATTGAAATACCGGTTGGTGAGCAGTTAATTGGTCGTGTACTAGACGCTCTTTGCCGCCCAATTGACGGTGAAGCGCCGATCGATGACGGCTCATTAGAAAAACGCAATATATTTACTCCATCTTTAACTAACCAAACCTACACCGGTGAGAATATCGAGATTCTTGAGACCGGCATAAAAGTCATTGACTTTTTTACGCCTTTTGTGAAGGGACGCAAGATCGGCATCATTGGCGGCGCCGGTGTTGGCAAGACCGTTTTGATCATGGAGTTAATGCACAATATTTCTAAAAGCGGGAGCGGTTTATCGTTTTTTGCCGGCATTGGCGAGCGGATACGTGAGGGTCAGGAACTTTACGCTACGCTTAAAGGTAGCGGGTTGCTTGATAGCACTTGCTTGTTTTTTGGTCAAATGGATCAGAATCCGATCCAGCGTATGCTGGTAGGCTTAAGCGCCGTGACTTTAGCTGAACACTTCCGTGACCAAAACAAAAAAGATATTCTATTTTTTGCGGATAACATGTATCGGTATGTACAGGCACACAATGAAGTTTCGACAATTCTCGATCAAATTCCGAGCGAAGGAGGCTACGAACCGACTATCTTTAGTGATGTCAAGCTGATTGAAGACCGCCTAAGTTCAAACGACCTAGGTTCAATTACCTCAGTTCAAACGATTTATGTTCCGGCCGACGACTTATCTGATCCTGCTGTACAGATGATCCAACACGAGCTTGATGCGGTGATCGTTTTGTCGCGGAACGTGGCTGAACAAGGAATTCGTCCGGCTGTCGATTTGTTACGTACTACTTCTTCGCTGCTGTCAGCAGAGATTGTCGGCGAGCGTCATTATGTCTTAAGTCTCCAAGTCCAAGCGCTTATCCAAAAATACGAATCGCTTAAAGGGATAATTGCGATTATAGGCGAAGGCGAACTTTCTGCGGCTGATCGGGCGGACTATGCCAAAGCCAAAAAACTGATTAGCTTCTTTGCCCAAAACCTTTCGGTCATGGAAAAGCAAACCGGTAAAACGGGTGAATACTTTACGCGCGAAGAAATGCTAAAGGGCGTGGAGGAAATAATCGTTTAAGCTATGGCTACGACTACAACGAAAACCGATCAAACTATAAGGGTAAAGGTAGCCTCGCCGTACCAGGTATATTTTGACGAACAAGCTTATTCAATCTCCGGAGTAAATGCCACTGGTCCGTTCGACGTGCTAGCGGGTCACCATAATTTCATTACCCTGCTTGAGCCGTGTGAGCTGTTAATCCGGAGTGAAGCCGGCGAACGTAAGATCCGGATCAACGGCGGATTAATGCATATCAAGGCGAATATGGCTAACGTCTTCCTTGATGTTTAAATTGTAACAGTCGCTAAAGCTCGTCTCTTCCCCTACAATAAGATATATGGTTAAACAAGTATTTGTTGGCATGTCCGGCGGTGTTGACAGCTCGCTCGCCGCGGCCTTATTAAAGGAACGTGGCTATCTAGTCACGGGAGTATTTATGAAAAACTGGACACTGGACTTGCCTGGACACCGTTGCAGCTGGGAAGAAGATTTCAAGGACGCAAAACGAGTGGCGGTACAACTTAACATACCCTTTAAAACACTGGACTTCGAGCAGCAGTACCGCGAAAAGGTCGTTGGCTACATGCTTGAACCCAACGCGTGCGGGTTAACCCCTAACCCCGATGTGATGTGTAACCAGGAGATCAAATTTAAGCTATTCTTTGAGGCAGCCAAAACTAGTGGAGCCGATTTAATAGCTACTGGACACTATGCTCAAACACGGCAAGGCAGATTATTTAAAGGAACAGACCCCAATAAGGACCAAAGTTATTTTCTATATAGAGTTAGCTCGCAAACTCTAAAAGACACCCTATTCCCGCTCGGCGGCATGCATAAAAGCCAGGTTAGGGCTGAAGCCCAAAAGCGCGGTTTAGTTACCGCGAATAAACCGGACAGTCAGGGTATTTGTTTTGTAGGGGAGGTTGGCATTAAGCAGTTTCTGCAAGCAGAACTAGGTTTACAACAAGAAGGAAATATTATCGATCAGCACGACCGCATAATCGGTCGCCATGATGGTGCTATGTTTTTTACAATTGGCCAGCGCCACGGTCTGAATGTAGGGGGCGGTCTTCCCTATTACGTAACTTATAAAGATATGAGCAGCAATGAAGTTCATGTAAGCAGCGATTTGGCCGACTCGAAGCTATGGAGTCGAGAGCTAAAACTTGGTGATCTGTGGTGGATCAATGACCAGCCCGAAATGGATAAAATTTACCAAGTGAAATGCCGTTACCGGGCACCAGCCATCAGTGCACGGATAACAATCGGTAAGAGACAGCTGAAGCTTACACTTAACGAAGAAATCAGGGCAGCCAGTCCGGGCCAGTCAGCTGTTATTTATGACGAGGAAGAAGTGATTGGCGGCGGCATAATCCAAGACGTTAACTAATAAGGTAGAATTATTGAGGATGACAGCACAAGAAATTCGAAAAGCATATTTAGACTTTTTTAAAGCTCATGGCCACACTATTATCCCGCGGGCCTTGTTAGTACCGCAGGACGATCCATCGACACTTTTTACCGGTAGCGGTATGCAACCGTTGATACCTTACTTGCTCGGGCAGGAACATCCTGGTGGTCCACGACTGAGTAATAGCCAGACCTGCTTACGCGCTCAAGATATTGAAGAAGTTGGTGATAACCGTCATACGACATTTTTTGAGATGTTAGGCAATTGGTCTTTGGGCGACTATTTCAAACAGGAGCAAATTACCTGGGTGTGGGATTTTCTGGTTAATGTAATAGGTTTGGACAAACAACGGATATTTGTTAGTTGTTATAGTGGCAACGCAAAACTCGGTTTGCCAAAAGATATTGAAAGTGCCGGGATCTGGCATGAGATATTTACGTCTAATGGGTTAGACGCCAAACAAGTAGAGATAGGCGCTCAGGAGCAGGGATCTAAGTATGGCGAACAGGGTGGACGGATTTTTTTCTACGGTGACAAAAATTGGTGGTCGCGAACTGGAAGACCCGAAGATATGCCAGAAGGCGAGCCCGGCGGACCGGATACAGAACTATTTTATCTTTACCCGCAAGTTAAACACGATCCGGCATACGGTAAATACTGCCACATTAACTGTGATTGTGGACGCTATATTGAGCTTGGCAACTGCGTTTTCATGGAATACCTAAAGACTGCCAAAGGTTTTGTAAAATTACCAAAACGCAATGTGGACTACGGTGGCGGTCTGGAACGAATCGCCGCCGCGGCAATTGATGACCCTGATGTCTATATGATTAGTTTGATGCGCCCGGTTATTAACGTACTTGAGAAACTGTCAAACAAAGCCTACGCCAGCAATACAACCTCGATGCGCGTCATCACCGATCATCTAAGAGCAGCAACGTTTCTGGCGGTTGACGGTGTAAGCCCGAGCAATAAAGAGCAGGGGTATGTTATGCGTCGGTTGATCAGACGTGCCATAAGGTTTGCTTTTGATCTTGGGATTGAGCAGAGTTTTATTGAAGAAGTAACTAATAAGATAGCAGATATTTATGAACCTGATTTTCCTGAAGTTGCCGCCCGCCGCCATCAAGTTATAGCTAGCTTAAGCAAGGAAGAAAAGGCATTTCGTCAAACACTCCGCAAAGGTCTTAGGCAATTGGATAAACTGGCAACGCAAAGTTCGATCAGCGGTAAAGATTTATTTACACTATATGATACCTATGGTTTCCCAATCGAGCTGAGTAGCGAGGAGGCCTATACCCGCGGGCTGAAACTTGAGGATAATTGGCGCCGGCAGTTTGATAAGGCTATGCAAAGCCAACGTGAGCGCTCTCGTACAGCTAGCAAGGGTGAGTTTAAGGGCGGTCTAGGTGGTCATAGTGATATTCATAAGAAGTATCATACGGCTACGCATCTCCTATATAAGGCCTTGCGGGATACCTTGGGAGATAGCGTCATTCAGCACGGCAGCAATATAACAGAGGAAAGGCTGCGTTTTGATTTCAGTTATCCGGCTAAGTTGACCAAAGAGCAGCTTGAAACGATCGAGGATATTGTCAATGCGCAGATCAAACGGGATCTTATAGTCACCTGGGCCGAATATCCAACTGCTAAAGCTCTAAACGAAATGGGGGCTCTCGGAGCCTTTGGTGACCGTTATGGCGACCGGGTAAAGGTTTATTCAATGACTCCAAAGGACAGCAACAAACCCTATAGTCTAGAGGTATGTGGCGGTCCGCATGTTGAACATACCGCCCTACTAAGTGAGGGTGGCAAACAGTTTAAGATTATTAAAGAAGAATCATCATCAGCCGGCATTAGAAGAATCAAGGCGGTGCTGGCTTAAGGCACATTGATATCACTGTATTTGGCGGCTTGCTTAATCTGGTTTTGGGTCAAGTCGCTTGGTTTTACCGGGGCGATGAGAGTCCAATGCTTGCCAACAGGGCAGTACTGGTATCGATAAAAGCCCAAACGAATAGACTTCAGTGAGACACCAGGTACCCATAGGGTTGTAAAGAAGTGTCCCTTACGGCAGCGAACAATGATACGTCCACCGATGCCGCTATATCCTTTATGCTCCATAATGATAGTCCAACCAATTAAAGCTACCACTACCGCCAAGATGATAAAGAGGCCGATTAATTTTAGCATTGCCAGCATAATAACAAACGTCATAAAAAGTTCAACAAATACCTCATGATTCTCTCAGCATTCCCTGGTGTATACTATTGAAGTAATTATGCTTAGCAAAATTAAAGCTGTCAGTAAGGAAACGGCCGCTAAGGCCATCGCTACGTCCAAAGACAGGCTACTGGATATCCGATCCAAATCGCTAAAGGGTCAGGGCGGAGAGGATCATTTAGTGGCTTTAGATATTGGAACGGAATACGTTAAGGCTCTAATTGGTAGAATTAACTCTGACGGCACGATAGACATTACCGGAGTGGGCCGTCGACATCAGAACCTAACGGATATGCAAGCTGGTGCG
>DAHWID010000006.1 GCA_027345405.1 Candidatus Saccharimonadota bacterium | reverse complement strand
ACTTCTAGCGCGCTACCTGAATTAGTGGTGGTCTGGAATAGAGCGCTTGGTGCGGTTGAGCTTCCATTGATGGTTTCGCCAATACCCTGGGAATTAAAACTTAAGGATGCAAGTGTGTTGTTTCCGATTATTACGTTTGCGGCATATTGGCTCCCAATGTCAATATTGCCGCCTGAACCAGTCCCGTTAGGCGCCCCGGCGTCAATGTTCACGCTGCCGCCATTACCGTCAGTACCGCCTCCGGCTCCTCCTTGTAAGGTTAAATTACCGCCAGCTAACGCTGTCGTTCCGCTGCCGGCCGCGCCGGCAGTGATACTTAGAGCAACACCGGCAGTTGAAGCAGCTGCCGTATTTACAGATATAGCGTGAGTAGTGCTATTGTTGCCGAAGCTGACATCGCCGGAATTAGAGATAACAAATGCATCGGTACCGGAAGCCTGCAGCTCAACTAAATTGCCGCTGCCGGTTTTGTTTATAAAGATACTTGGGTTTGTGGAAGCATCAGTTTGCACCCCCTGCCCTAATTGAACAAACTGCGTACTGGATAGTCCTCCCAGCTGTCCCGAGTTAAGCGCATATGGGCTGGCAGTCAGTGGCTGCATCGGCAGCATTTCACCGTCAGGACTACAAGTGCTAAAAGTGCTACAGGTCGTGGAGGTGCCGGCGACGTTCATTGACAACCACAGTACGCTCTGATTCCAATCGATACTCGTACCAAACGGGTTAATCGATCCTAGATCTACTGAAAAGAAACCGTTGACCACCTTAACCCCTTGGTTGTTGTAATTAAGGTAGTCCTCTGTCCACAGTAAAGTGCCAGCGGGAGAGCCGGTCGTATCACCAGCACTTTGTCCGTCGCCGTTTTCATAAATCTTAAACTCTATATTGTAATAACCGTCCGGAACGAGTGCACCCTGAGCGTTAAGCAGGCGCCCTTGAAACTCAATTGTCTGGTTAATCCCGGTGGCAGCTTGGCTCTGGCCGACAAAAACAAATAACACTAGTAGCAATACCCCTAAAAAGGCTCCTTTTAGTGCCAGCGTTTGTATTTTCGCCCTTCCAAAACTCATTTGTATTAGCTGTTTTAGCTTTATGATTGCCGTTTAATTTAAATGGTCGGCTAAATCTCCCCTACCCATATACTTAACAGTATTAACTATAAGCGTTTTATCCTAAAATTCAATCTAAAAACTAATGTGACTGGTGGATGGGCGGGCCAAGGGATGGCGCAGGTTTTAGCGCGTCAGAAAGAACGTGCTTCTCGCGTCTTTCACCTAACCAAAAGCTTACAACCATAGTCACCGCACTGACATACAGAGGCCACAGCACTAGAAGCTTATTGGTTTTGCTAGTTGAGGAGGTGCTATTAGCGCCAACAATTGAAGGTTGGCCATTAACAATCGCGGCAACGTCTAGAAAAGCCACGTGTTGCTCGCTATCGCTCGCCTGGATCGATATCTTATAAGTTCCCGCTTTGGTGTAGACATGAGAAGCGTTAACAGTAGTGTTAATGTTAGCCGGCAACACTTCGTTAGAGTTATCACCCCAGTTAACGTTCACGGCAAACGGAGCTACTCCACCTAAAATGTCAATTGGGACATTGAGTTGCTGATTGGGAAATGTTCCCCTATAAACCGCGCTGGTTTGCAGGATTAGCTGAGTAGCGGTGAAGTTCACGTTTAAAAGTGAGGATTCCGGCGGGACCTGCACGTTATAGGTTACATTTACCGCTTTTGAACTTGGTCCGGCTTGGTTTAAGGCATCATAATCGACGGCCGTGAGTGTGTTGCTTCCATATAGCAAATCAATTTGCACGCTAAAGGTAGAGTTGTTATTGCACGGTGTCGATCCGGCAAAAATATTATTTTTGAAGATCTCAACTATCGTACCACTGGGGCAAGTGCCGCTTACCGTAACCGGAGTAGTTTGAAAAACCTGTTGGTTTGTCGGATAAGTAATACTTGCAGCGGTCGTTGGCGGATTTTCCGGCATAACGCCGGTTAAACTGACTGATGATGCCTGGGGCAAAGGACTAGCTCCAGCATAAGCTGATACCGTAAAACCGGCCAGTAGCGCTCCAACGATCAATAGCAGCGCCATTAAAGGTCCGTATGAGGTATGTTCATGCGGCCGCAGTCTTCCGCTATGTCCGCGGCCTTTTAGGCTAACAAATGCCGCCATGTTAAACTTTTTTATTTTTTAATTTGGTGTTTATTTTTTCTTGGATTTTTGTGCTTTGTCTAGTATGTGTTGATTATACCGCTTAAGCCCGTATCTTATCAAGAAGAAGCCAGCGATCAAAACAACCAGCCAGATAATAATCAGCTCGACGGGGATGACCAAAAATGTTAAACGGCCGTTTAATGTTTGCACGGGAGAACCGTATTTAACGCTAAAAGTGGCAGTATAACGGCCAAAGAAGCGTTTGTTGCCAACGTTGACCTTACTAATCTCCTGAGTAAACTTGCGCATCGTTCCTGGCAAAACATTGCCCTGGGTATTGTTGATATACATTTGCAAAACCGTATGACCGAACATATCTTTAACAGTCAGCATGCCTGTAGGTATAACGTGTTCGTTGCCGACGTTTTGAAAGACTTCCGTAAACACAAACGGATCGTTTTGGAAAAAACCGCTGCTCCCTACACCATTCGAACTGACGCTAAACTGATGGGTTTGCAATTTTTCAACGATGTGCCCGTTAACAGTCAGTAAAACCAAAGCGCCAAGGCTGGCGGATAACGACACGCCGCTTCTGCCAGTTAGAGTGGCCGGGGTCCCGGTAAAACGAATTACTCCGTAATGTCCACCCGGAGAGGCGTCTCTTGGAATGTTTATATTAATATTTAAGGTCTTGGTTTGTTGAGACTTAAGCGCAAAGTCAGATAGCGGGGCAATATACCCCAAAATGGAATAAGGGTCTTTGACTTTGGAGTTAATCAAGATGTCCGGTATTCCGGTTTCACCTTTAGCCGTAAAATCATTGATCTGATTGCTGACGATTACGGAACCTTTGGAAATGTTTTTAATTTCGATTTGGGCGGTGATTGTCTGTCCGGGGTTTCCGCTCAACTCGATTAGGGGTGGGTCAATCTCAAGCGCCTGACCGATATTGGTGGGTGAAATCGGCGTGTTCGTAGCACGAAACGCCACTTGCGGCAGTATTACCTGCACTAACAGTAGGCTGACACCTAAAACAAATAAATTTCTAATTTTATTCATTGGCAAAGTATTTAAAAGGTCGGCGTGCAGATATATGTCAACGTCGATGTGTACGTCCCTGGAGGCAAATTACCCGGTACGTTAACTATATATGATACCGTATAAATCTGCGCATCAGTAGGCTTCGTCGGCGTACCGGTTGAGTATCCGCTGTTGGCTACCGTATTACCGGAGTTAAATTGAAAATCATTAGCCGTGTTATACCCGGTCTCCGGATAGGCGAAATAGTTAACTCCATCCGAGGCTGGCGTAACTGCTGTACCCACTGCCGGAGTGGTGTTAACTTCTAGATTCAGCCCGAATTGCGACGTACCAATTTGAGACGTGGTAGCCGTAGTAATCGGACTAACCTGGTTAGAGCCGTTGGTCGGCGGCGTACCGGTAATCGTAATCACATAGCCGTATGTACCATTGGTGGAAGCCGCCATTTGTGAGGTTGTATAGGCTGTGGCTGATGGTGAAAATAGCATCGGAAAAGCAATGTTCCCAGACGTAGCAGTTGAACAATTTGGAATACCGCTAGTTTCGCTAATTGTTGCACCGGTACAAAAAATTAGCGATTCGGGCATTACACCGGTTAATACGATCGGGTTAGCGGTAGACGCGGCAACGTTACCTTCATCAACCAATGTCGTGCCGGGTGTAGCTTGTTCCCAAGTCGATATCGTTACAAAAAAAGTTGTATTGGCGGCCGTCGGGTTGACCACGCCGACTAACTGTACGCTTAAGGCCGTATCTGCGGCCGGGGTATAAGCGCTAGAGGACGTCAAATATGGAGTGCCGTTAGTTGAATTATTAAGCGTAAAACCGCTTAACGCGCTTGAATCAGTTCCAAGCGTAGCAGCGGTAGTTGTAAGGCCAGTTGGTACGCTAGTTGAACACACATCGGACGTGGTCAAGCTGGAGCAATATGTAAACTCGATTGACTGTATCGCTGTAGCTGATGGTACGGTGAATTGAAACAAATGATCAACTGTTCCACCAGGATCAGATCCTCCTACTGGTGTTGTCGCTGAGGAGTCTGTTTGAAGGGTTAAGCTTCTGTTTGTTATCTGGGCCGCTAGTGCTGTCGGTTGCATAAAAAGTGGGCTGATCGTTGCCGCTATAAATCCTAATACTACCGCCAGGTACAGCCTCCCAAGGATCCGCCTCGGTTGCATAAACAGATACTAACACGTACATGCAGATAATGTAAATACCGCTTATGTATTTTTTAGAACGTCGGGGTACAGATATAGGTAAGAGTCGTGGTATAGGTACCGGCTGGTGTCAAACCCTGGACGTTAACGACATATGTGGCAGTGTATATCTGAGCGTCTGTTCCGACCGTCGTGCCGCTTGGGTAGCCACTGGTAGCTACAACCGTTGTGGTATTAGCCGCAAACGCATATTTATCGGCCGTAGCATAATTCGTTGCCGGAAGCGCAAAGTAACTAGTGCCGTCGGAAGCCGGAGTAATAGCTGTGCCACAAGTAAGTGATGTTCCACAATTCGGATTAGTTGCGGTGGTGTTGGCAACTAGATTTATGCCAAACTGGTCTTGGCCGTTAACCGGTGCCGCAGCCGTTGCGCCAATTGCTGTAATCGCACTACTTCCACTCGTCATAGTTGGACCGAGTACGGTAATTTGATAACCATTTAAAGCATTGGTAGAAGCCGCCATTTGCGAGGTAGCAACTGATGTGTAGTTTGGCGAGAACACCGTTTGAAAATTAACAGTACCAGATGTCGCGGTGGAACAACTGGGTACACCGCTAGTTTCACTAACCGTGGCCCCGGTACAAAAAACCAGCGATTCAGGCATGACTCCGTTTAGATCGATCGGGTTGGCGGTTGAGGCGGCAACATTACCTTCATCAACTAAAGTCGTCCCAGGTGTGGCTTGCTGCCAAGTCGAGATTGTCACGTAAAAGGTGGTGTTAGTGGCACTGGGGTTGACAATTCCGACAAATTGAACACTTAAAGCCGTATTGGCCGCTGGTGTATAAGCACTAGAGGAGGTTATATACAGTGTTCCGTTAGTAGAATTATTGAGCGTAAATGCGCTTAAGGCCGAGGATGTCGTACCGAGGGTTGCTGAAGTAGTCGTCAGCCCAGCCGGCAAGCTAGATGAGCAGACATCGGTTGAGGTAAGGCTGGCGCAGTATTGAAACTCAATTGATTGGATGGCGGTACTGGTTGGTAACGTAAACGCAAATAGATGATCGACTGTACCGCTCGGTGTTGAACCGCCTACCGGTGTGGTAGCGGTAGAGTCGGTTTCAAGCGTCAAACTCCTGCTGGTTATTTCCGCCGCTTCAACCAAGCGGCTTGGTAGTATAACTGCTCCTAGTGCGGCAAACATCATCCCGGCAACAGCCAGGTATACAAATCTCTTCAGCTTTATAACCATATTTTTATTTTGTTTTTGATTTTGTTTTAACTGTACAACTAGTATGCTATCAGTAATAGTAAAGTTTTGTCAAGCCACTAATGCTTAATTTAGTAAGTTGCTACACAAAGCAGGTTTTGGGTTGAAACATAAACCCCTCCAGGTGTCAGATTAGCCACGTTAACAATATAGCTAATGGTATAAACCGTTTCACCGGAACTTTTACTCGAATAGGCGATCTCATCACCGCTATCAAAGCGAAAACTATTGGCTGTATCATAGTTAGGCTCAACCGTACCGAAGCCGAATTGACCGTAGTTAGGATTTGCCCCAAAGGCGGTTGGTACACTATTGGCAACAAGGTTCATACCAAACTGATCAACTCCGGTCTGCGGCGAAGCGTTGGACGACAATGGTGTAATTGTTGTTCCCTCACCGTTACTTGGAGGATTGCCATAAATCAACACCGCATAGCCATAGCTAGTATAGTCAATTACCTCAAACTGCGAGGTCGCCGTAGCCGTAGCGGTCGGAGAAAAGGTGCCGAAGCTGGGACTGGCGCCAATTATACCGAAAGATAAGGCTGGAGCTCCGGTCGTTAGGTGTCCAGCCTCAACTTGATAACTAGTACCGGTTGAAGTGCCAACGCCAATGACAGCACCAGATTGCTGAGCTTGATAATTAGTCGATGCACTATTAACCAATCCGGTTCCACCGAGTGAAGTTTCGATTAACTGATAATGCGGCGATGAGCTGGCATAACTTGATACAAAGCCAAATGTCATTAACGCCCAGGCTAAAGTAAACCCAAAATAAATTGCTAGCTGCTGTCGCCTTCCCAAAACGGTCATGTTTTTATATTATATAGCTAGATTAAGTCTAACAGAAAAAGGGACAAAATAGGTGGCGAACAACCCCATAAGGGACCAAAACAAGCCGCAGGACATCTCAACTGACGGTGAAGCACTCAAGCCGCGAGAAGAAGACGGTGAGAAAGTTAAGGTCGTAGCTAAAGACGAGCGTATCACCCGTAAACCGATTAGTGAATCCGAAGTTAAAAAGCGGCTGCTAACTTTTCGTCCGAGCCATAAGGCTATGTTTATCGGGCTGGGAGTCGTGATCATAATTTTAGGGATAAACGCCGCCGTTTTGGGTTATTTGCTTAATCAGGAAAGCACCAATCAGAAGGCGATTGATTCCAAGGGAGTTTCGATTAGTCCATCCACGTTATCGAAGCTCGGTGTTAACGACACCTCAATCGGCAATACTAACGAAAAGTTGATTGTTGATCCGACGGCTCAGTTCAATTCACAGTTAACGGTTGCTGGAAATGTTAGTATCGGCGGCCAACTGCATCTTAACTCTACCCTAAACGCTACCAACGCTAACTTCAGCCAGCTTCAAGCCGGCAACTCAAGTGTTAATTCAATTAATATCAACGGCGCCGCCACTGCCTCAACCCTGGGAGTTAAGAGTAATTTTGAGGTTGGTGGGACCGCTACTTTTCAAAATGCCGTGACAATTGCCGGCCTATTAAGCGTCAATGCTAGCGCCGCTATATCGAGCAACCTCTCGGTAGGTGGCGAACTTAGCGCTAGCAACATTGCTGTCGGTAACATTGTGGCTTCAGGTTCAATTGAAGTTGAGTCTCACATTATAACAGCTGGCGCATCTCCTTCTGTCAGCCGGGGAGCGGCGCTCGGAAGCTATGGTTCGGTCAGTTTATCGGGAAACGATATCGCCGGAACGATAGCTTTAGGAGTAGGCGCTGGGGCACCGCCCCAAGGTGGCATAGCCGCATATGTAGTTTTCCATTCACCCTACTCTTCGCCACCCGTGGTCGTAATTACTCCTCTCGGCAGCTATGCGCCTTTTTTTGTTGGCAGCACGGGCACTGGTAGCTTCACCATTAATAGTGCCAGCGGCCTGAGTCCGGGCGGTTATCAGATTAACTATATGGTTGAACAGTAGTTTTATTTAGATATTTAAGAAAAGAAGCACTTCGTCGTCCTTGGCGCAAACAATACCGTTACTCACATTAATATTGATGTCCTCTTTATCCGTACCAATAACAATGTCACTATCTGGGGTAATAACCGAGAAGAAGTCGGCATGACCTGGCAAAATGTCAAAGCGGCCGACTTTATTAGTAGCAGATACAGAGAGAGCCTCTCCGGCAAAATACAGCTCAAACGGCGCTCTAGCCTGAACTTTTAACAAAGGAGCATTATTCATTCCTGATGTCCTCCGGGGTGAGCAGCGGCCTTGCTGCGAGTCGCTGACATCGTCTCTCTGGAGGCAGTTGAAGCCGTATGACTCGCTGCTGTTAAGCCTAATATCTCCTCTATTCCAGACAGAGTTTGTTCCCGCGTAAAGTATTCGCCTGGTTTTCCGGTTAAATGCTCACTCACGGCAAAGCTTTGACTGAAAAACGCTACCAATTTCTTGGCGTTTTGGTAGTCCTGACGGTCGAGGGGCGAAAGTTCATTCTCCCCGATAATAGCAATAATGTTTTTTAAGGATTCGTACTTCTGCATGATTGCCTGGACTTTAGTAACGAGATCATAGTGCCGCTGCCCGACAATTTGTGGTGTTAACAGAGAAGAAGTGGTTTTTAGTAAATCAACTGCCGGGCGGATACCCTGCTCAGCGATCGACCTATCGAGTACTAGTACCGAGTCCAGCTGCTGCTGAATTGACTGCACGGCTGGGTCAGACAAGTCATCGGCTGGGACATATATAGCCTGAACAGATGTAATGGAGCCTTTATCGGTTGAGCTGAGACGATCTTGCAGGCGACGCAGTTCAGAAAACACATTGGGAGAATAGCCGCCTTCAGACGGGATCAAGCCAAAATTAGTCGAGATTTCAGTCATCGCCTGGATGTGGCGGTAAATGTTATCGACGAAGAAAAGAATATCTTTACCCTCTTCGTCTCGAAAGTACTCAGCTGCCGTTGCCGCCGCTGGCCCAACTTTACTTCTAATGGCTGGCGTCGCGTCCATTTGGCCAAAAAACATAACAGTATTTTTAAGCACGTCGGTTTCTTTTAAGGTTTGGTACAGCTCATTACCTTCGCGGATACGCTCACCCACACCACAATAAATTGATAAACCTTTCGCGTTCCTGGTCACATTATGTATCAGTTCCATGGTTAAAACTGTCTTGCCGACACCGGCACCGCCAATAATACCGATCTTGCGCCCCTTCACGAAAGGTGTTAGAAAGTCTATGACTTTTAAACCGGTTTCCAGTAGTTCAACCTGTTGTGTTTTATGGTAAGACTTGATCCCTCTTGGTTCACTAACTACCCGGCGGTTGTTTTTAATATCTGGTCCACTATCTAAAGGCTGGCCTAGAGCATTAAAAACCCGACCCAAGGTCTTCGGTCCGACCGGCACCGAAACTTTCTGTTTGGTCCGGGCTACATTCATGCCGCAGCGAAGTTCGCTTGAATTATTAATATTCATGCAGATAGCCCAGTTATTGCGGAAATAATTAACTTCCAGATAAATATCATCTAAGCCTTCGATGCTTAATAGCTCGTCCTCATCCGGTTTAGCCGCCATAACTTCAACCTCGACCATCAAACCCTTTAGGGCCGCGATCTTGCCAACAAAATTCGGATCGTTATTTGACATACGAATTTACCCTTTGTTTACGTTTTAGGGAAATGATAACTTCACGCATCCGGCGATCGTTTTCCGAGCGCTTCGCCCGGTGATATTCCATGTTGTACAGCCGCACCAGCTCGCTGGCGCGGTCTTTTGAAACGCTCATAGCATTAAAACGACTGGCTTCCTGGGCTAATCCGGATTCGAGAATAACCTGCGAAAAAGCTAAACTCATCATAGCGGTTTCCATAATCCCGGCAATTTCTTCAAGCGAAGGTTCAAAAATAGTATCTTTTTCACTAATAATATCCTCGCTATCGCTAGCCTCTTCGCTCATCGCCTGGATGGTTTGGATTAAATCAATGGTCTTAATTCCCTGCACTCCTAAACTCACATATTCCTCATAGTAAACCTTGGCTTGATGGTAAGGCTGGATGGCGGCAATTACCGGGCTAACGTCAATATAGCGGTCACTTTCCGGTACTCGAAAGTAGCGTTTATAGGTAATCCCACGCTGCAGTAGCTGTTGAGCGCCGTGGCTGCCCAGCACAATAATATCGGTAGTTTTAGGATTGTAATCGCTGAGCACAGTCTCAATTAGGCGCTGGTCAATATCTCCAGATAAGCCGGCCTCAGCCGATATCATCACAAAGACATTGCGCCCGTTATCTTCTGTCTGCCGACCCGTTAAGCGCGAATCCGGATCAAACCTGATCTGGCTGTATTTGCCCCAAAGCAGGTTGAAGAATTCTTTACTCATCTCGACTTTAGACTTAACTTTAGCAATCTGTGTGGTAGCTAACGATTCAAACACTCCGGTCAAATCTCTAACTGTTGCAATCTCTTCAGCATCTTTTTGAATGGCATTAGGCCGTCGCATTTTTTGCCTCTTCTGGTTTTTCTTCACTCGGATTAGAATCAGCCTGATCAGCTGGCGGTTTAGGTTCGTCCCCGGCAATAGCATATGAGTGCCGCTTCAGTAATTCGGCCTCCAGCTTGTCAAAATCTTCTTCAGTTTTTACTTTAGGTGCAGCTTCCTTAGCGGATTTCTTTAAAGCATCAATGTCGATTTCTACCTGCGCATTGCCCAGCAACACTGTTTCCAGTACCAACTGCTGTTCAGTCAAGCTGTATAGTTCCTCCGGCATTTGGTGGAGTACGGCATAAATTTGCTGACCAAGCTTGAGATCTCTCGCCGCTTCTTTCGACAGGTTAGAGCCAAAATGTGCAAACTCTTCTGCCTGGTGGTAGGCGGCAACTTTTTGGAATAAGGTCCCGCTTAAACGTTTCTGCCGCACCGTTTGCGCCTGGCCGCCAACCCGTGAAACGCTTAAACCAGCATTAATGGCCGGCCGGATACCGGCTCTAAAGGCATTCAAATCAAAGATAATCTGCCCGTCAGTAATCGACATAATGGAGGTCGAAAGATAGGCAGTAATGTCGTTATTGGGAGTTACGACCACCGGTAAGGCAGTGAGTGTTTTGTCGCCGTCGAGTAGTTTTCCAGCACGCTCAAGGAGCGAGCTATGGGCATAAAAAATATCTCCAGGATAACTATCCCTTCCAGGATCAACTTCCTGGATAAGCGACAATTGCCGGTAGGCCTCAGCATGGCTGGATAAATCGTCATAAATAATAACAACGTCATGACCCTGGTGCCATAGCTCCTCGGCCATCGCGCAGGCTGCATAAGGTGCCAGGTAAGACAAAGTTAGGGAATCAAAGATGTCGGCAATGACAACGATTGTATGTTGTATCGCTCCGCTAGTATTTAAGCCATTTAGGAGCGATTCAATGTCGACTTTACGCTTACCAACCATGGCGTAAACTACAATCCGGTCAGTACCGGCCTGATTAGCTGCCAGCTGGCTTAAGAAGGTACTTTTACCGGACTTCGAGTCGCCCAAAATGGCAATCCTCTGTCCCAACACAATCGGAAAGAACATATCTACAGCCGGTACGCCACTTGCCAGTTGCTCATTAAGCATACTACGGGCCATAATCCCAGGCGCCGGGTTAAAAACACCTGAAAGCTTTTTAGCTTTTAGCGGTCCCTTGCCGTCAATTGGATTACCCATCGGCGTAACCACCCGCCCGATTAACTCTTTGCCGACCGGTACTTGCAGTAAATCGTTCTCAACCACCGCTAAAGTACCAGGCGCAATATGTTCCGAATCGATATTGAATAAAATCACGCGATCGCCGTAAGCCTCGCGTACCAGACCGCGTTGTCCGTCGCTGAAAAGTACCATTGCTCCTAACCGCACGCCCTCTAAACCCTTAACTTCAACTATAAAACCATTAGTTGAAACGACTTCACCGGTTAAGTTATTGGACTCGACTAATTTAGTGAATTTCTGATTGTCAAACACGCGATATAACCTCTTTCAACTTATCACTCTTCGCCTGCAAATCGCGGCGGAAGGACCAATCATATATATGGCTTCCGGCAATTATTACCATGCCGCCTAAAATCCCGCTATCGTAACGATAGTCAATCAATAGATCCTTAGCTATATTGTTGCGCATCCAGTCGGTTAAACGCCGTTTTAGACTATTGGGTGCCGGGGCAGCCAAAACCACCCTGATTTTAACGGCTTGGGTAAACACCCGCTCGAGTTCAACTAAAGCCTGTTCAATCGTTTCATTGATGATTGGTTTCGAACCGCTACGGAACTGGTTGAGCATTGCCGCGGCGGGGGCAGACAGTTCAGGCAATGGCTGGCGGCCTGAGTGGTGACTGACTGCAGCTTTAATCTGTGCCTGACGGAAGGCTGACTTATATGACTTGATTTCTTCAATCACCGCCCGCAAATCCTCACTTGAGCTAATTGATTCATCAAGCTTTAGCTGATTCATGTCCCACCACCGCTTCTTTAAACTCGCTCTTATGCTCATCAAGTAATTTGATCAGATAGTCAGCTTGTGCACCAAGATCGACTTCGTGTTGCATGGCTTCATTTAAGAAAGATAAAACCGCATCGGCTAGCTGATTGTCAATCAGGGATACTAACCGCTGGCGTTCTTGTTCAGTCTGGGCATCCAGTTTGGCTTTTAATTCCTTTTGATATGTTTCGGTTTGGGTGCTAGCAGCTGTCAGTTCGTTCGCCGCTGTTTGCTGGTAGTCCTTAAATAACTTTTCGAAACCTTCAAGCTCTTTGGTAATAATATCTGCTGCTAGATTTTTAATTGTGGTGTTAATTTTTTCGGCCGTCACGGCTAGCTCATGACTGAGATCAACTGCAGCTTGGTCTAAAATATGCTGGTAGTTCTGCTGCGATTCAAGTAGCAGTTTATCGCGGACGTCTTTGCTCAGGTTAACTTCTTTGGCGGCCGTTGTCAGGTGCTTAGCTGATGGCTGCGGTTTAAAGTGAGCCCGCGCATGATAAAAAGCCACTGCGGCCACCACCCCAATGATAAATACATCAATGTAGAGAAAAATTTCAAATGCGATGTTCATTTTGCCCGCCCCCTTAGCTTAACCTCGTTAATATCATGAAAATAACAAACAGCGCAACTGCAACTATGGCTACAACGAGCGCCGACATCTGCATAACGTTGCGATAAATGGCAGATTGAGCCATTGGATTGCGACCAACCGAAATAATGCTGCCATGGATCATTGAATAAACAATCGCCACTACGACAATTAAGGTCAGGAAGAAAATGACCGCACTTAAGATTATTGGCAAAGTCTTGACCGTCTTACCGGCAATCGCATTAGCCAGGTTTTGAATCGCAGTCGGGATCAGGGTTTTCGGCGGTTGTTTGGTGTAATATCCAACACTCACTAGTACCGACACATCGCCGATTTCGACGGTCTGCTTACCGCTACTCGTTGCAATAGTCTGCTTTTGGGCAGTGGTATTTGGAAAATTACCCTGGGCGGTTCCAATAACTTCGGCGTTATCGGTTGCCAACATACCGACACCGCTGATAGGTGAAGCAGTAATTTCGTCACCGGTTTTGATGGCACCGTTTAAATTGGAAACTAACACTTGGTTAATCCCACTAGTTGCCACTTGTACCTGGTTAATCCCGCTTGTCAGTGACACTTCGGCATTATTGCTGGCGATCACTACGCCGATTAACGAACGGGCATTAGTCAAATTGGCGCTTGCCACGCTGTTTTGCGAGCCGGGCACCGCACTGACGATGGACCCGATACTTAAATTCTGGGTGGTATCAAAACCTTGGGTGATTAACGGATCAGCTGTAACTAAAGCGCCAAACAGCCCAATTGATGCCATGGTTAATAACAGCAGGCTCAGTAATTTGGCAAACGTGTTAGTTTTTCGCCGGGAGTGCTGCATAAGCTTGTCTTGATTTTTGTCTCTTTAGATAATCAGATCTTAGCCTATTATATCAAAGCTCTTATGCTAATAACAGGGGTAACTAAACATAAGTGGTGCGCGGGGCGGGAATCGAACCCGCACGCCCGATTAGGGCAACAGATTTTAAGTCTGTCTCGGCTACCAATTACGACACCCGCGCTTACATTTTGGAGGTGCCGACCAGAATCGAACTGGCATAAAAGGTTTTGCAGACCTCTGCGTCACCACTCCGCCACGGCACCAATTATATCCCCTAAAGTATAGCTTAGTTTAACCTTATGCATCCAGCGAGACGTCACCCCATGATAAAATATTTCCGTCATGAAACAACCTGTTACTCCGTTCATTATTGCTGTTGTCGCCTTTTTGGTCGTGATTTTTGGCGGAATTGCTATCTTTGGAGCTTTAAGCGGCGGTTCATCGCCCACGATCAGCACTCAAGCCGTACCAACCGGGACTACTAACGTTAGCATTCTAAAGCCCGCGACCGTACCGCCGAAAGCTAATGAATGTAGTGTAAGTTTAACATATGCATCTAATGGCAACCCGTCACCAATCACCTGCTCAGGCAACGAGATAAACGTGCAGGCCTGGAATGCACTGGCTGCGCTTGAACCAAGAGTTATGAAGCTAGGCTATAGCCCCACAGCTACCCAAGTAGAACAAGCGATTTGCTTTGACGGCAACGATGCCAATGTCGATTCCTCGCCAATTATTAGTGCACCGCTAGAATCCTCGATTTACACCCTGGCATCGCTATACTACGGTTGGCATTTTAATATCAACCCGACTGCACTTTTAAGCAGTGGCTGTTAGTAGCGCAGCACAGCAAGCATGACTGCACCTTTCACCGGCATCTGATTGCTCTTAAGTAGCACTATTTTGCCCCTCGAATTCCAAACATCCAAGGCTACTCTGTTAACAATTTCCGCCATTTCTTGGTTAGGAAAACTAATAACTTCAGCGGGGCGGCGATCCTCACGCACCGTATCGGTCGTCACACGGATACCGGCTAATAATAACTTAGCTATACGTCCCTGCTCGGCGGCAGTCATAATGTCGATCAAGTTGTGCGCGGTCAGTTCCGACATATTCCCTCTAAGCTTTTTGAACTCAGTAATTACCGAAGTATGCTTAGGAGCAACTACTTCTTGTTTAATCATCGCTATAGCCTGCAGGAAAAGCTCGTTCAAATTAGAATTGCCCCAACTGCCCTCGATGTGTTTTTTAATAACAAACGGGTAGCTTGTTTGCTCGAGATACTCTGCGACTTCGCTCTCAATACCGGCTAATAATAGCGGCCGCTCACGCTTTATGTACTTTAAACATTTACGGTCAATCAAGCGCCAGAACCTTAATCGCTCTTCTTGCGCAATATCTTTGTCGCCCCCGCGTCCGTTATATCCGTTATTGCCGCGGGCTGAGTGTTGTTGTTCGCTAATTCTTCCCGGCTCATCAATCTGCAAAGCCTGTCGCAGCGATTGCGGTAAGCCGACATTTAAGCGGCGCAGGCGGTAGTAATCGCCGCTAAACAGGGCCGGCTCATGCTGGGAAATAGCTAACACGTAGTAGTTTTGTAAGTCACCCAGTAATCCTAAAACTGGTGCTAAATGAAACATCTTATCTACTGCTAAATATTCCTCAGTATCTAACGGCAAATAAAACAACTGAAACAGATTGGGACGTGCGCAAATAAGCAGACCTTTGTCCTGGTGCTCCCAAAAAGTCAGACTTTCAATAAGTCGATCAAGTTGAGAATTGAATTCATCTGCAAATTTTTTACCCTCATCAAGGGTTCGGATTATTTTAACTGCTTCATTTTTAAGATTTTTTAGTCGCACTTCGTCCGCGCTTATTTTAGGAGGAGAAGCGCGTCTGTGTGTCGGCAGATAAATGGTAACGGCCGGCGACTGCGGTGGATGCATGAGCAGTGCTTTAACGGCATTTAGGCTTAGTCTTTTAGGGGTCAAATGCTTCTCCTTGTACTTTTTAGGTGCACGTTTATATATTTAAGGGCACTTTAGCTCAATCAGCCGTGATTTATCCCACTTCTTTGTCTTGTTCGTGCACACACTGCGCACAACTGCCACGAATTTCAACTTGGTGTCCGCTAATAACAAACCCGTGATCTTTGCCAAGTTGCTTAATTGCTCCTTCTAATTGATCAGCTTTAATGTTAATAACCCGTCCGCATTGCGAACAGGATAAATGATGGTGATGTGAGCTAAAGTTATCGCTTAGTTCAACTTTGTATTTAAATCCATTACTGATCCGCTGCAGAATACCGAGCTTTTCAAATAAAGTCACATTCCGATAAACACTTACCCGATCAACTTTTCCCGAGAGTTCATCGATAAGCTCGTTCATCGTTAGGCCTTCTTTGTCTACCAGTGCGCCAAAAACTTGCTCCCTGGCCCGGGTCAGGCTACAGCCATTGCTAGAGAGAACTTTGGCTAAACGCGAATAGTCCATGAATCAAGAGTAACAAATTGATACAATATTGCAATTTAGGATTAAGCCAGCGCGCCCGCAAGGCGACGGTACAATACTGGCATTAACAAATTAAACACCTGGTAAGCAAGCGCCACAAGCAAAGTTACAGACAATGCTGCGCCAACCCAGTGCAGCGACAAAGCCAATCCAACCAGCACCAGCCCCGCTCCGCCAAGCGGTAAGCTGCGGCGGCTAACCACATATCCAGTACCATAGGCAATAAGGAGTTCGAACCAACCCAAACTAACATGGAACAACTGCAAAGCCCCCCAAAGCGCAAATATTTCTCCAGTCCAATAAATTATCATTCCACCCATTAGCCAAAAGATTTCCCTTGGACTTTGCTGCCTTAACATGTCCAACATAAATTCCAGTAGTTTATGCATTTTAGGAAAACGTGTGAAACGTTTACGTAATAAAACTGCTGTAGCGAAAATAATTGATCCTGCCGGTACGCCTATAATCCAGGGTAATGACAGCGGCGCCGGTACTGCGCCGTGTATATATGCATATATTGCAGCAACCATGATCGCCGGAGCCAAAGCCGCATACTCCCATAATCCCAAGTAGTAGGCGCGAGCTTTTTTGCCAATTTTACATTGGGTTACAACATCATAGTTAAAGCCACCACGAGGCAGTGTCGGATGAAAACCGGCAAAACTATGCCGGGTCGCTTCTTTATAACTTAACTTGAAAATGTGCTTATATGGTATAACATAAGCCCAGTAGGCAATCGATTGTGCCCCTATAATCAGCAACAACCAGATTGCGTCGGCGTCAAACATCCGATCAAGTACTCTACTTAGGCCAATTAGCTCAGCAAACGCGACAAACGAAAACAGCACCAGTGTTGCGACTACCACTAAAAGCAGTGGCTTATTATGGATTGCCTGGAGTGCTTTATTCTTCATTTATCATCCTAGTGTAATTAGAAAGCCTGAAACATTCCTAGATGTTTAGCTAAAGTATGTAAGCGAAAACTATTAGCAAGGAGTAGCATATGTGCTTTTGGCTTGGGGATCGAAGGCCTTATATTTCATTTCGTACTTACTTAGCCAACCATAATACCTATGAATTACAAAATCAAGAGCTAGAGAATTGATACGTTACTTCCAGGTACTTCCGACACATGGTACTTGCCGGTGCTAAGCTGCTTAAAATCTGCCGTTGTCGTATTTTTAGCACTATTTAGAGGTGTAGAAAATGTACACCCGATGTCAGCATTACCCGCCAAACTAACTTGATTCGTGAAAGTTGCATCAATATTAGAACTACAAGCAGATAAATTAAGTGAACCGTAATTGCCACGCGCAGGTGGGGGTAGAAACGGGCCGTTGCCAATAATACTGATGGCGTTAGCTATAACTGGATTAGACGTACTAGAAACTATCGACAGGGAGCCTCCGCCCTCTATCGAGATACTACCACTACCAAAAGCACTAACATAATTATTCGGTGCAACTTGCGCCACTGCCATATTGACTACGTTGTTCGCACCGATAAGTACCTTGCCGCTAAATGCTGCACTCGGATCACTAAAAGTTGATTCAGCCACCGCTGTTCCCGCCATGAAATTCAGCTCTCCACTGCCATCTATGGTGTTAATGTTAACAACGCCGGCTACATTCAGTTGATGGCTACCAAATTCTAGCGTCGAAAAGTTAAGCCCACTGCTTTTAGGTGACATCGAAACTGTACTGTTAGCATCAAATATGATCGGCAACTCTAAGCTGACGGCTGGAGAAGTACTACTTGCCGTGTCATAGATACCACCGCTTAGATTAAGCGGGGCACCCTTAAGAATATAGTGCAGATTTGGATTATTGCCGGTTATAGTCAGGTTCTTGATATCCAGCCCATTTATATCCATGTTAAATGTAGAGTTAACCTGCTTTTGTGCACTAGATCCACTAATGTCGGAAAGATTAATTTCTATGTTTTGATTGTTGCGAGGCAAACCGAGCGACCAGTTTTTGGGGTTGCTCCAATTTGTGCTATTGCCTTGGCCGGTCCAGACATTTGTGTGGCTAGTAGCAACAACCTGACTTGAGCCGGTCTTATGAGTAGATTTATGCCGCCAGGCGTACAGACCCGCTCCAGCTACCACTAGCAGCGCCGCTACTATATAAAGATAAACTAGCCAGTGAGAATGTTTCATTAGTCGAGAATCAGCAAACGTTTCAGCCGAGTGGATTTCGTCTGGTACTTGGTTTGGTACACTCGATTCATCGGTCACCTTGGGCGGTTCACTAGTGTTTTGGTTGTCTTGAGACACTGGTTCGTTCCCGCTCATTTGATCATCCATACTTACATTAAGCATAAATTCTATGCTGGGTTAATGCAATATTTAAACATCTCCAAGCACAAAATTACCTCTATAACCTTATACTTATATCGGCATCAGAACATAGGCTGTTAAATAAACTAAAATCATCAAGCATAGCATGAAAATGGTTATCAAAATGGTATCTACCGTTGCTAACAATGCTTATAATATGTGGTTCTGCTGACTGTTACTAGCCTGCATCCGAGTTTTACTATATTACTCAACCGCCCAATTGCCGGTACCATTTATGCCTGGATATTAAAAACAAAGATACGGCACACTTAAGTAAAATATACTGCATAAGGATAGCTTTTAACTAACCACAAAAGTCTCAGTTTTTGGATAGCTAAATTGTAACTCGGACTTTGCTGAGTTCTGAGCGAGTCGTTCGAATCAACGTCGTTAACCCTACGCCAATTACGCACACAATAACCAGCACAAAACCTAACCCTAGGCTATCGAGATTGTGAACATGCAATCCGGTCACAAAAGACAGCTTAGCAATATTTGGGAACAGCTGGCCTAACAAACCGCCAGCTATAAAAGCTAGTCCACCATAAGTTAGAGTATTGGCAGCAGTCTTAAGCGCAACCTTGCGGATAGCATCGCTCGATAAGCCTTTTTTAGAAGCAATAAAACCAAAAAGTGCTCCGGCTAGCGCCTGCATGATCATAGTACCTAAACCAAAGACGGCGCCCGGCACCCAACCTAAGGCGGCTGAGCCGGCAGCTGGTGCTAATACTGTATAAATAATTAAGGCAAAGGCACCAAACCCCCATCCGGCAATGAAGCCGTGTACTGCCGGCATCCACGGACGGGGATCATTAAGCCAGGTCTCATTGGCTTGTTTCTTATCTAGGTGATGCTCTTTAAAAAAAGGTAGTTCAAGATGAAAAATAGCTTTACGTCGCATAATTATGAGCCCGGCTACGGCCATCAAAACCCCAACAATTATATAAATCACATTATTTAACGAAGCATTTGTATATAAACGTGATAGCCCTAAGTAGGCCAACTCACTGGCTATTGCCCGTTGGAGCGTGAAGGCTAGTGAAAAGATAATGCCAGCCCTAAGACCGCGCTTGGTAGAATAACTGCCGATCGCGTAACTAAAAGTAATCGGCCAAGTGTGTTCGTCAGGAGTAATCCCATGGATTAGCCCAAGGATCAATGCAACTAATAAAATAGTAACCCAGCCAGAAACGTGCGCCGGATCCCACAAGTTTAAGGATGCTAACTGCATAAACATACAGATAATGATAGAACTGTGCCATCATTATTGCAACTTAGTTGCAGTTAGTTAAATAATCGCAACTAAGACTTAAATAATAACCCAATCAGGTAACCGGCAATTGCTGCTCCAATACCGATAAGCACCATCTGCAGCGCGCTTTTAATTGGATTACCTAACGTGGAGATCGCTTTGTAGACGCCTACTGCCGCCAAAATTACCACTGATAAAACGAGTGAACCGATGAGGGCCGGATGAACGCTTAAAAAGAAATACGGGATTAGCGGAAGCAACGCACCTACTAGAGTAGATAAACCTACAGTAAGGCTGTAAATATAGACATCATGCTTATCTACGGGCAGCAGATCTAGTTCTTCCTTCATCATAGTATTAATCCAAAGTTCATGATCTGCCGTGATGTGGTTAACAATGTCATCAAGCAGTTTGCCGCTAAAACCTTTTGCTCGATAAATATCGACTATTTCCTGGCGTTCGGTTAACGGCACGTCCCGGACTTCCTGTTCCTCGCGTAACCGTTCGGCAGCATAGTGATCGCGATCAGCCATACGCGAAGTATAGGCCACCGCTGCCATCGATAAGGTTTCGGCTATAATCGTCGCCAGACCTCCGGCAATCACTATCCGGGTAGAGTGGGTAGCGGCGGACAGGCCAAGCAGCAGCCCTAATATACTAACTAGCCCATCTTGGCCGCCTAAAATAACATTTGAGAGACGACCGCCCTTTTTGTGTGGTTCATGGCCTTCATCTTGCATATCTAAGTAACAACTATACCGGTTTTTTTATTAAACCTCAGCTATCTTACCGCAATACCTAATATAAAGGAGCCAATTAAAACTACCAGCACGAAAAGTGTCACTAAAGTCATCGGCCGATCACGTTGGCGACGAAACAACAAGATGGACGTTGCAACCCGTAACACTGGCGTAAGTATTAACAGCAAAACGCCAAGTTCAATCAAACCTGCCCCACTACCAGCGACAACAGAGCTTTTGAGTGCCGCGAGAGTATGCGGAAATGAATAATTAGCTGAGCTGTAGCGGCGATATGAATTTTGAAGAGCTGGCGCTTGATGAGCGTGGATAAAGAATAGGGTTATTCCGCTTAGTATGATAACCGAGCTAACTATCACTCCGGCCTGCAGCACCGCACTAACCACAATCTCCATATTTTGCAGCGATTGGCTGTGTTTCATGAGAGACCTCTCTGCAACATTTCAACTGCCACGACTATCAACACTAAAATAAATAAAGCCTGGACATAACGCGATGCAAACTTGTTGAGTATGCGCGAGCCAATGATGGCTCCAGCCAAAATGCCGATTGCGATTGGGGCAGCAATGATTGGGTTGATTTGTCCGCGTGAAAAGTAGGCTCCGGCGCTGGCAGCCGCCGTTACCCCTATCATAAAGTCGCTGGTAGCTGCCGAAGCTTTTATTGGCATATGCATAGCCACATCCATTGCCGGCACTTTCAGCGCGCCGGACCCTACACCAAGCAGCGCCGATATCATGCCGGCGATATACATTAGTCCCAATCCAACCTTAGTCCGGACTACCTTATAGGTTACTTCATGATGTTCACTCTGGTCGTAATAAGAACCGTGCAGTTTAAAATAGTTAGCAATTTTATCATTAGAGCTCGTTAGGGGCGTCTCTTGATGCCGCTTACGAAACATGGTTATTGCTGAATAAGCTAACACCAGGGCAAATAAAATATATAAGTCATTGCTGGAAAATAAGGTTGTAATATAAGCACCGGTCACAGCGCCGATAGTGGTTGCGATCTCTAAGAACATACCGGCGCGTAAGTTTGTCAGACGCTCACGTACATAAGTTACAGCCGCTCCGGATGAAGTTGCGATAACTGAAAGAATTGACGCACCAATCGCTAAGCGGATATCGACATGATATAGGAGCGTTAAAACAGGTACGATTATGATACCGCCGCCTAAACCAACCAAAGACCCGAGCAGACCCGCGACAACTGAAATTAGCGCAAGTGAAATAACAAAATCCGTAACAGGCATAAGCATATTGTATGTTCGGCGTCCGTTTAGAACAACGTTTGTTTGAAACCAGATTTAGCTTTCCGCAAGAATTGTGCAGCAAAGTTACACCTTTTCGACTTAACTACCCCGATAGCCAACTTAATTCCAGATCGGTCATTTATTTTGCCCGAAACATTTTTCAAAGCGCTAGGGGTATTTTTTAGCATCCGCCCCGGCCTTAAAAACTTTAACAGCTTATTAGCAATTAGAAGCTGGATGAGTAGGTACTTAGCTGGCTGCTATCAACATTACTTGAACTAACACTGGTTTGATTTAATGCCGTTAGCGCACTCTTTAGGTCGGAAGCATTATTGATTTGCGGTGCCGGTGGTGTTGATGTAGGCGGTGAGGTATAGATGCTAGAAGCTGTAGCAGGCGATGTATTGCTGCTTTTGCTATGCTCGTGCCAAACAAAAACTCCTGTAGCAATGATAGCTGCCACTAAAACAACTAATATGACTAGCTCAACGGCCGCAAAGCCTGACTGAGAACGATTCTTCATTTTATTGTCCCCCCGCTGAAGAGCCTGATTGGTTAGATGAAGAGAGATTAACTCCGTTTGCTGAAGCCACCCCGACAATCAGGTTCTTGACTGTGGTCCGATAGTTTTGCAAAACGCTTATCTCAGTCTTGAGATAGCTCTGGAATGCTGTAACCATGCCTTTAGGATTACTTGTGCTACAGCTAAAATTACTGGTACTTTTTAGTGTCGAAAAGTCATTTTCAGCTTGGGTTTGAGCCGTGTTAACAGCAACTACTAATTGATTATAGTTGGCTAGCGTCTTGCCCTGCTGAGTGTAAAAGTTCTCAACCCGCGTCGCAATGGTGCTAAAGAGGTTAATTTGATTCTGAGCTCGAGTATCGATCCGGCTCATAATGTTGTTAATGGCGTTCTCACGATTTTGACAAGCCTTCAGTTGTGCGGCGGCTAAGTGCGATTGGCCATTCGCCTTCCCGTTACTTGCCTGGGCACTGCCAGTTGAAGGATTATTTGTTTCGCTATAGCCTGGCTCCGTTGTCTGCGCATGTGCACTTGCTTGGGGTGGTAACGCGAACGCCACGGATCCACCAATCAAAGCGAATGCAAAAACCGAGCTGATTAGCCCTAGTCTTGTTATGTGCTTTTGCATACTTTTCCTTATATTAAATTTGTACTTTAAGCTTACGCTTAGAGAAGCCAAGCAGTCAATATGGTTGAATGCATAATCGATAGGTGACTTCATGCTCACAGACGTGTTAGTTGATTTATAGCCCTCAACTCTACAGTCGGGTTTCAATTCAAAAACTGGCTTTTTAAAACCCGATATAAGTAATCTTTCAAGCGTTAACTAGTGCTATTGCGCTTTAGAAATTCCACTTAAAGTTTTGTACTTCGGGCATATCAACACCGTTAATTCGGATATATTCTGCATGATCTACCAACCTGTTTTCCATCAGTTCTTTGAGCTTAAAGGCGTCACTTCCCGTAAGTCCCAGCCGATTAATGACGTCAAGCACAAGATGAAAGCGGTCCATATCATTGCGTACAGTCATATCAAATGCTGTGGTAATTGTTCCTTCCTCCTTATACCCTCTAACGTGCAAGTTTCGGTTGCTGCGTCGATAAGTCAGCCGGTGAATAACCCACGGATAGCCATGGAAGGCAAAAATTATCTCTTTATCTTTAGTGAATAATTCATCGTATTCTATATCACTTAATCCGTGAGGATGTTCAGTGTCCGGCTCAAGTTTCATTAGATCAACAACATTAACTACGCGTATTTTCAGTGATGGCAAATACTCCCGAAGTATCGATACGGCCGCTAAGACCTCTAGGGTTGGAACATCCCCGGCGCACGCCATCACCACGTCCGGTTGACCTCCGTCGTTACTGGCCCAGTCCCAAATACCAACGCCATTTGTGCAATGATCCACCGCTTCATCCATTGAAAGCCACTGTGGGCTGTTGTGCTTTCCCGTAACTACTAAATTGATGTAATTGCGGCTCTTGAGACAGTGATCCATAGTCGAGAGTAGGCAGTTGGCGTCTGGTGGTAAGTAAATACGTACAACCGAAGCTTTTTTATTGAGCAGGTGATCAATAAATCCCGGATCCTGGTGCGTAAAACCATTATGGTCTTGTCTCCATACGTGAGATGTCAAGAGATAATTTAGCGACGCGATATGATGCCGCCACGGTAACTCATTCGACATCTTGATCCATTTAGCGTGCTGGTTGACCATCGAATCTACAATCCTGATGAAAGCCTCATAGCTATGCATCAAACCGTGTCGACCTGTCAAAATATACCCTTCGAGCCAACCTTCCATTTGGTGTTCGCTAAGCATTGAATCGAAGACTGCGCCGCTCGGTGCTAAAAATTCATCATTCTTCTGGGTCCTGGCCATCCATTGTCTATTGGTACTTTCAAAAACCGCATCTATGCGATTGGAGACTAGCTCGTCCGGCCCAAAAATTCTGAAGTTTTGCATTGAACTGTTCTGTTTAATTACATCCCGCAAATAAGGGCCGAGAGCATGTGTATTACCTTCACTGCTGACGCTTCGGTATTCGAGCTCTACGGCATAATTGCGGAAGTCTGGTAAGTCAAGCTCCCTTAAAAAACTGCCTCCGTTAGCATGCGGGTTGGCCCCCATACGTCTAGTGCCTTGCGGTGGTAATGATGCTAGTTCTGCTATCAATTTACCGTCCGTATCAAACAGTTCTTCCGGTTTGTAGCTTTTCATCCAGTCTTCAAGAACGCTCAGATTTTCCGGATGCTCCTTGTCCACAATAACCGGCACTTGGTGTGATAGAAAATTTCCTTCAATCTGTTTACCGTCAAGGTTTTTGGGTCCAGTCCACCCCTTTGGAGAGTTCAATATGATCATCGGCCAGCGCGGTCTGGTCAGATCGTTGTTATTGCGGGCCTGCTGCTGAATCCGTTTTATTTCCAAGGCGGCATCATCCAGCGCAGCTGCCATTAACTGATGCATGGGGCGCGGATCATCACCTTCTACGAAATAAGGACTCCAGCCGTAACCACGAAACAAGCTTTCCAATTCATCATGCTCAATCCGCGCTAAAAGCGTAGGGTTACTTATCTTATAGCCATTAAGATGCAGGATTGGCAATACTGCACCGTCTTTTTGCGGATTCAAGAACTTATTTGAGTGCCATGAAGTCGAAAGCGGACCGGTTTCGGCTTCCCCGTCGCCCACCACGCAAGCTACAATCAGATCAGGATTATCGAATACAGCACCAAAAGCATGGCTTAAACTGTAGCCCAGCTCACCACCCTCGTGAATTGAGCCAGGTACTTGCGGTGATACATGGCTAGATAGACCGCCTGGAAACGAAAACATCTTAAATAGTTTCTTGAGCCCTGCCTCATCTTGAGTTACATCTTGGTAATATTCGCTAAATGTTCCTTCTAGATATACGTTGCTGACTAGTGCCGGACCGCCGTGACCCGGCCCTGAAACATAAATCATATTAAGGTCATATTGTTTTATGATGCGGTTTAGATGAACGTAAATAAAGTTCTGACCTGGTGTGGTGCCCCAGTGACCCAATAATAATCGTTTGACATGCTCGAGTTTTAAAGGTTCTTTAAGCAGTGGATTATCGCACAAATAAATTTGACCCACTGAAAGATAATTAGCAGCCCGCCAATAAGCATCGATTCTATTTAATGTTGCTTCATCAAGAGGAAGCTTGTTGTCTTTGTCCATATTGCCCACCTTATTAAGTTATTGTTCACCCAATAATTTTTTGGTTTCCCTAGCTATTGTTACCGACTCATCGGTATGGATTACATGCACCCCTACTCGTGCTCCGTCGGATGATATAAGTCTTTCTCCCGCCTCGTTTCGGTTGGGGTCAAGCTCGACTCCCAGAAAACCTAGACTCCCGCAGATTCTTGAGCGAATTTTTGGAGCATTTTCTCCGATTCCTCCAGTAAATACCAGAGAATTAAGTCCGTTTAGGGCAGCAGTGAAGCCACCGATGACCTTAGCTACATTGTAACAAAAAATGTCGACTGCATCTCTGGCATAGTCGTTATCTTGTGCGCCTTCGAGCAGCTTCTTCATGTCTGCTGTTTGTTCAGAAATTCCGAGTAATCCGGACTTAAAATTAAACAGCTGGTTCATTTGCTGAATATCATAACCATAATTATGAGCGAGGTAAGTTATGATGCCTGGATCAATATCCCCGGAACGAGTACTCATCGTGATGCCCGAGGCGGGAGTCAGTGCCATAGTCGTATCGATAGGCATCCCGCCATTTAATGCTGCCAGGCTCGATCCGCTGCCTAAATGCGCAATAATGAGCTTTCCATTTACTGCGGCTTCGCCCTCATTTCTTCTGAAATCTTCTAAAATATAGGCATAGGATAGGCCATGAAAGCCATAGCGGCGCAAGCCGTCTCGTTCCAAATAACGGGGGAGAGGTAAAATTCTCGAATAATTGGGCAGGTCATGATGAAAGGCCGTATCAAAACAAGCTATTTGTTGCACTTTCGGAAAGTGCACGCTAAAAATCTCAATTAGATTAAGCTCTTCGGGGAGATGTTCGGGGTCAAAGGCCGAATATGACTTTAAATTTCTAACCACTTCATCGTTCACAACTGTCGGCAGATAATAAATAGGACCTCCGTGCACAACCCGGTGTCCAATCGCAGCTAACTTGGCATTTACGAGCATATCGTCTAGTTTTTCCATTAATAATGCCGCAGCTTTAGCATGATCCTCTACCACAACCGGAATATGCTGATTGGGGGAAATAAAAGTGGCCTCAGCTGAACCGATATTGGTCACTTCTGCCTCAAGTTCTTTATGCAAGTCACTCAAACTAAATAGAGCCAGCTTGATACTTGAGGAACCAACATTGACCGTTAGAATTGTTTTCTGATCATTCATCTTCCGCTTTGGTCATTTACTTTAATAACCGCTTACCTTTCTAATTCATAAACTTCTGGCTTGGTTGGCTCAGCCAATCAACATAACTAACATTGATACCAATTGCTTAAGCTCTATACCCGTAATTTCATAATACAGTGAAATTATAGTTTTGCTTAAGTTAAAATCCTTTTCTTAGTGCTTATTGGTTTTTATTAATCCGTGCAAGCTCGAGGATCCCACGGAGTCAATCCTTCTTGTGGATTGGAAGGAGCGGAAAAACCGTCTGACGGTTTGGCTGAAGTGACGCTGTTTGAGGTGCTCAAACTGGTACGCGCTGGTCCGGCTGAGTTTTGGCTCGAGGTAGAAGCTACTGACGCATTGACGCCTGAAGCAGTTCCGGTAATTACCATAACTTGCGCCCCTTTTGCGACTTTGTTCGAATTAAGAGCCATTACTACATAACCGGTCAATTGTTTAGCCACGGCCTCAGCCTGAGCCTCATCTCCGCTTTTGTAATAAACATAGGTCTCTTGGGCTTGGCTACTTTGCGGCACTAGATCACCCACTGTGCCAATATTAAAACCGAGGCTACCTAGGCCGGATGCGATTTTGGTAGCTTGCCCGCTTAAACCGCTGCCATTCATTACATTAACTGTTATAGAACCTGGAGCAGGCAATTTTTTCCCAGTCATCGTATTGACGTTATTAGGTTGACCTAAAAATTCATTAATAATACTTTGATCGGTTGGTTCAACCGGAAAAACTACATCCCCATAGTTAATATTATTAAAGTAGTACGGGCCGAAGGGAGGAATTACGATAGGCAAGGTATATTCGGGCGCATTCACAACATTAACGCTATGGAACGCTTCAACCAAGCTTAATATTTTGGAGTCAGTAAACCCTGAGTCCACCGTTAGATTTGGTAAGATTGACGATATAATTCTTTCATCGGTTAGCGGATTAGATATTCCCTTTTTCATAATCGTACTCGCGAGTACTCGCATAAATTCATGCGTACGAGCTATTCTGCCTATATCACTCTGATTTTCATAAGGCCAATAAGCCTTATCGTTGGTCGTGACTGAGGCTGGCTTATATTGCAAATGTCTAGCTCTTATCAGCTGCAGTGCCGTAATGCCATTAAGCTGTGTGCAGCCAGCTTGGGTAATGTTCAAATGCGAATAGGCATCATAGACCGGCATGGGAAAGTCCATCCGGATACCACCTATAGCATTAACTGTATTCACAAAACCATCGAAGTTAACCTCAACATAATTCTGGATTGGAATGCCAAAATCTTCCTCTATAGCTTTGACTAATTGACTTGGTCCTTGGTAAAGCGCAGCATCTATCTTAAACGACTGGTTACCGGATCTGGCGTTAGGCACGAACGTATCGCGCGGTATTGATAGTAGGCTGACCTGGTGTGTCGCAGGATTAAGATGAGCTATCATTATAATGTCACTATTCTCATCGGCTCCCACTTGAGAACATAAACCCCACTGCGTGCTTTGAAACTTTAGTCCGCAGCGAGTAGTAGACCCAGCGATCAAAATATTCTCCGTGCCACCCACATTCGGAGTGAGTCCTAAAACGCTTATCCGTTTAAGCAAATTATTCATTGACCAGCCATAAAATATACCGACGCCAATAATTATCACTAAAACTACACTCAAGCTAAGCAAAACCCGTTTAAGTACTTTATGTTTAGTTTTTCTATTCTTTGGCAATTGCTGCCCGTGATGCCGGCCATATCGTGGCTGATACTCAAGCGAGCTATGATTAATTGAGTTGCTGTTATCAGCGCTTCTTAGAACATACCTTTTTGTCTGATTAGTAGGCCGTGTCAAATTAGTAGGATAATTATTTTTGTTTTGGTCCAGCTGTTCTCGCTGCTTAGCGGGCACCCTTGGTTGATAGGTCTGGTTAGTAACCGGTTTATAGACATCAAAATAACGGCGGCGCTTACCAGAATCCATTAGGGTTCATTATATCAAAGCTAACGTGGAATGGTCATTACCTAAACATGCGCCTTTCATAAACAGTACAATTTTCGATGTTGTGACTGCTGCTTTTGATCTTCGCATTATACCAGCTAATTTTTGTTATTCTTTAAGTATATTGGTCTTATAGAACCAAACCTTAACGGCATCCATCACCAGGAAGTAAACCACGGTCATTAATGCCGTAATACCGAACAGTTCCATTGAAAAATGCGAAAAAGAAAACAGCTCTTTAATAGCGGGAGTATAGACCAAAGCGATAGACACCACCGAAATGATCGCAAAGCCGAGTTTCATTGGCCGAGACATCTTAGGTGCTCTCCAAAAATGACTCTTGTTGCGGATAGAGAATATGACTATCAGGGCGGTAAATGTTAAGAACAGGTACAATCCGGTAGCTGCCACTCCAGCAGAATGACCTTTTATAAGGTTAAAGTACATTATTTCAAACACCGCCGTGATGGTACCTAGAAACATAGAAATAAACATCAAGGAATGAACATTGAACTTGCTGGGGCGCTCTAGTTCAGACACATCGACATTATCAGTGGCTATAGTTATGCATGGCAGATCCGTCAGTAGGCTCGTTAACAAAACCTGAACAGGCAATATCGGCAAGCTAGATGCTGACATTAGATACAATGCAGATAAGGCAAAAAAGTTACCCCAATTACTAACAAAAGTAAACCTAATATATTTATTAATATTGCTAAAGATCCCTCTACCATATTTAATCCCGTTTATGATTACTTCTATGTCATCTCTGAGCAGTAGGATGTCCGCACTTTCTTGAGCCACGTCGGTCGCATTATTAACTGCGATCGCTACATCAGCCAGCTTCAAGGCCGGGGCATCGTTGATTCCATCTCCCTGGTAACCAACTACATTACCATGCAGTTTAAGCAGCCTTATAATACGGTACTTTTGTTCTGGATTGAGTCTCGCGAACGCGCTATTAGCTTGAATGACTTGTGCCAGCTGATCGTCAGGCAATTTATCCAGTTCTTCTCCCGTATATACTCTATGCTGATCGTCAACTAAGCCAACCTGACGCGCAACATATTGAGTTACTTCCCGACTATCGCCAGAAAGTATTTTTATAGCAACGCCTAGTTTTTCTGCTAGTGCAATCGTGTGCTTAGCTGATGGTCTAAGCGGATCTTCGAGCGCCACAAACCCGACAAACTGCAAGTCTTGCTCGTGCTTTAAGATATCAAAGTCATTGCTAGAGGTATAGTTAACCTCTTTATATGCTATAGCTAGATGCCTTAGCCCCTGCTCCCCGTCTTCTTTGCTTATTTTTAGGTAAGCGACCTTATTGGGGCTGTTAGTTACATCCAGTAAAGTTTCGACTGAACCGAGTTCAATAAGGTAAGTCTTGTTGCCGTCACTCGTTACTACCCGCCTCCTTCTAGCCGCAGGATCAAATGGCAATTCTGCCAAACGATTGAAGGACTTTGCCTTATCTTGTATATCTGAAGGAACATACTCTAAAAAGGCTTTATCAAATGAATTCTGAAACTTTTTACGTTTTTCATCTATACTCTCTAAACTGGCAATCGCAAGCAATTGAAAGAAATTATTGTCTTCTGCCTCTATCTTCGTAATTGTTTGTTTGTTCTCTGTCAGAGTACCAGTTTTATCGCTGCAAAGGATATTAACATTGCCCAGATCTTCAACTGCCGTCAAGGTCTTCGCGATTACATGACGTTTAGCAAGATTGAGTGCACCTCTTGATAGAGTAACCGTAACTATGACCGGCATCGCTTCCGGCACTACCGCGATAGATAAGGCAATGATAAACAGCGCCAGCGTACCAATATGCGATGCGTCATGGGTAATAATGATTTTTAAAATAAAGACTGCTAGTAAAGTCAAGAAAGTAACCTTTATCAGAAATCCACTAAATGATGAGAGCGATTTTTCGAACTGGGTAATGCGCCGCGTCGAACTGGACAAATGTGCGATTTTGCCAAGTTCCGTATTGCCGGCTGTAGCATAGACAAACCCATGACCTTCGCCTTGTTCGATGACGCTACCGGCATAAACAAACGCATGCTCACCCTCAATACTTTTGTTTACAGCCATTGATTCACCAGTTAGCTGGGACTCATTGACAGCCAGATCATTAGCACTAAATAACCGTATATCGGCCGGAACTATATCTCCTTCACGCAAGATGACTACATCGCCGGGTACAAGTAATCGCTCAGCAGTAAGTGTCTGTTTAGCGTCACGTATAGTAAGTACTTCTTTCCCTACCAACTTCTGTAGTTTTTCAACTGCCTTTTCAGATTTGTATTCTTGGTAAAAGCCAAGCCCGGCGTTGATTATCAAGATAGCGGCAATAACTAAGCCATCATTCAGGTCCTTCAATATAAAAGATAAAGCTGATGCTATAACTAGCAAATAAACAAGTGAGCTTTTAAATTGCTTAGCTAAAAGCTTGATGACGCTAAGTTTGGTTTCATTCTTTAGCACGTTAAAGCCATATAGTTCTTGGCGGTTTTTAGCCTCGAGAGATGAAAGACCGCTAGTGGACGATTTTAATAAGTCTGCAACCTCATTGACTGAAATGTTCTTTAGTTTATCTTTGTCCATGCTTATGCTTATAATAGCAAACGGATACATAAACTCAGTAATAGATAAGAATGCTTGGTCTTATAGTATTTGCCTCTGCTGCACATGTGATTAGCATGCCATTAACCCGCTTGCTGGCTTTTATTGCTGCTAGCTTTATACTTGGGTTTTTGATTGGATCGCTTTTTTAGCAGTATTGCATCAAACGTGGTTACGCCAAAAGCACATCTTTAGCACCGACAAAATGCCTTTGTGAATTTAAATAGGTTAATTTAACTAAACAAAAGCAAAACCTCACCTATATAGATATAGTCAATGGCATATCTCGCGAGCGTAATCCGAATGGAATCTTACCAATCAAGCGTTAATTCAGCAAAAGGAAGAATGACAGCTTAGGTACAACAACTCATTTTTGTAATGTCCTTGGTAAATGACATGGCTGCTAATTTAATAGCCTCAGATAGAGTTGGGAATACCGGCAACATATCCTCAACGTCATACACCGTATTTTTGTTTTTTATTAATACCATCGCTTGAGCGATAAGGTCGCCTGCGTTAGGCGCTAAAATATGCACACCCATAATGACATTAGTCTCTGGATGTATGGCTATTTTAATAACTCCTTCGGTTCGTTTCGTTATGATGGCTTTTGGTAATTTATCAAAAGTTACACTACGACAAGCGCAGACATTTAATTCCGCCATTTGTTCATCTTCGGTATAACCAACGCTCGCGAGTTGGGGGTCTGTAAACACCGTGTAGGGCACGCTATGATAGTCAATGAATTTATTAGTACCATGTAGCGCATTCTCGGCCGCATATGTGCCTTCGCGCCCAGCTGTAGTCTCAAGTCGTAGCGGTAGATTAGTTACGTCTCCAACTGCATAGATTCTTTCTTGTGAAGTCTGCAAATTAGGATAAGTAACAATCGCTTGTTTGTCATTTACCTCAACACCCGCTGCCGTAAGATTTAACTCTCGAGTATTAGCAGCCTTACCGGCAGCCAGCAGTATTTGCTCAGCTTCAACTACAGCTTCGCCAGCTTTATCGGTATAAAACACCATCTTTGTGCCGTTTTTTGCAACCACTTTAGTTAATTGAACGCTAGTTTTAATACTAATCCCTTCGTTACTCAGAATTTGTTCTAAACGTTGCGTTAATATAGGTTCAGCGCTGGGCATAATACTGGCTGCGCGTTGCAAAATCGTTACTTGAGCGCCAAATCTGGCGTATAGTTGGCTCAGCTCCAATCCGACAGGGCCCGCTCCAATAACTACTAAACGTTTCGGAACTGTTTTAAGCCCCATCACTTCAATATGTGTCATATAACCAGCCTCAGCTAATCCTTCAATGTCCGGTACAATCGCGGTTGAGCCAGTAGCTATAATAAATTTAGCCGCTTTAATTTGCTTAGCCCCTACTTTAACGACAGTATCTGATACAAAACTGGCACTACCTTCTATAAAGGTTACGTTATCTAGGCCTTTAAGCACTTGCTCATACTTTTCGTTTCGCAGCTGTTTCACCAACGCCATTTCATCAGCGACCACTGCCGCATAATCAGTTTTATTTGGCGATAGCTCAATACCCGGCACGCCGTGATTTTTTGCACCATACAATAGTTCGGCTGCGTGTAACAATGTCTTCGACGGCACACAACCTACGTTGACACATGTACCCCCAAGCGGTAAGCCAGAGTTAATAATTGCGGTTTTGGCTCCAAGTTCGTTAGCCTTAATGGCAGCGGCAAATGCACCCGCTCCACCGCCAACGATAACTAGATCGTACTGTTCCATAAGATTTTATCCTTTCATTTATTTACAATCGGGACACATAATTTATGCTCCTTTCTTCTTTTGTTTATTAGTAACCAAAGCCTTATCTGTCTTAATTAACAGCAATTCAGTATGAAATTAATCGAACTTAAAAGCTGTTTGTCTCCCTGCCTTAAATTATTAATAAATGCAGAAGGAGCTTGAAGAGTTAAAATCTTTGGGAAGCTACATAAGCTGACTGCCGATTGATAATATATTTGCGCTTTTTGCCAAGACTCTTGAGCGGCTAGGTTAGGAATCATTGGAATTCCTTTGGCAACTAATAAGCTATTGTTTAATTGTTGGCATGACTCATAAAATGAAATTGTACTACTGTCTATACTATTAACTTGAGCGACTCTTGACTCTTTAAGTATAGTACTTTGAAGTTGATGGTATTTAGCAAACCAATTATTGGCGCTCACGGCATTATCTACTAACTTGCCAACATGATTAATCACAATTTTCTTGTTGGGGCCAGTATTGCTATCTAGGCCGCTAGCATTCTGACTATCAACTTTAAAGTAGTTCCCATAGAATATAGATGCAATAATTAAAAAGAGAACCAGCGTTAGCCTCACAGAACGCGTCAAATAAAGATGCTTACTTAAAAAACGAATCGGTTGTCTAGCAGCATAATACTTCTTCATGATTCCCCTTTTTAGTGATGATCTTTAATTTGACAACTAGGACAATGGACTATTTGACGTACACTAATTAGAAGAGCGTAGACTAAAATGAGCAACGAAATTAGAAGAATCAACGGCTCATGCGTAGCTATAAAGCCTTGAAC
>DAHWID010000005.1 GCA_027345405.1 Candidatus Saccharimonadota bacterium | reverse complement strand
TAAAAAAATCAAAGGCTCAAATAACATCTACCGTATAAGACAAGGGACCTATCGAATTGTATATCAGATTTACAAAGACGAACTACTTATAATAGTTATCAGAGTTCGGCATCGTAAAGACGCTTATAGAGGATTCTAGACATAGGGGTATTAAGGAGTAGAACATACTGTAAGGTGTTAGCGGTTGCTCATTCCAAAAGTACTAAAACGTCAGGACCAATCTGAAGGGTGTATGAAAACTAAATTCCTGTGTGGTACGCGTGATAGGATTCGAACCTACGACCTTTGGCTCCGCAAGCCAACGCTCTATCCAGCTGAGCTACACGCGCAGTTCAAGAGGTAAGTTTAACACCTTTTGGCTTGTCCTTCCATTATTAGGTTGCAAGTGTTTACAATGTAGATTGTTTTGGGGAGAGGTACCGAAGTGGTCGTAACGGGGCGGTCTCGAAAACCGCTGTACAGGTAACTGTACCGAGGGTTCGAATCCCTCCCTCTCCGCCAAAATAGCTGCTAACGTTGCAGGATAAGCTTCTAACAAGAAATTTAACTAAAAGCTTGACGAGATTAAATAAACAGCGCAACTATAAAGTGAGCGAAAATAAATGTCGGGAGATGTTATGGAAACAAGTAGGCATAGGGAGAAAATAAACAGGGACACAAATTTGATCGCACGCAGTTTCGGTGCGTTAACTTTAACCCTTGTAATGCTAGGGTTTGGTTCGGCACTAGAGACCAAAGCATCGGCCCAAGAAGAATTTCCACAGCCAGTAGTGTTAGCAGAAGGCAACGGTGTCACATTTGCTATGCCATCCAGCGCTAATCTAGGGTCCGCCTATGACGGAACATCGGAAAATCCGGTTGTAGGGATTACTGCCGTGCCAGTTAAAGGTCAGGCTACGGATGGTTATGATTTAGTGGCCAAAGATGGACAAGTGGCTCAAATAGGCGGCGCAAACTATTACGGAGGAGCCGGTTATTTGAAACTTGATGCTCCGGTTGTCGGCATTGCGTCAACACCAGATGGCGGTGGATATTGGGAAGTGGCAGCCGATGGTGGCGTATTTTCTTTCGGTGATGCTAGGTTCTATGGCTCAATGGGCGGCAAGAAACTTGATGCTCCGGTTGTCGGCATAATACCCGCACCTGATGGTCAGGGTTACTGGCTTGCAGCTAAAGACGGAGGCGTATTTTCTTTCGGTGATGCCAAGTTTTATGGTTCGGCACCTGAGTATTACGCTGAAAGTGGCCTCAAATCTCCTAACAACTTTGTTGGTATTTTACCAATGAATTCTTCAAGCGGCGATGGGTATGTTATCTATAATAGTTCAGGTGATAGTTTGTACTTTTCTGCTGCGTCTCCGGCTAGATACGTTCCCTCCCCTGTTGCACATTTAAGTGATGTGGTCGGTGGCGTTAATGTTTCTGTCAATGCCGGGCTGTAGGTGCTAGCGATGTCGAGTATATTTACTAAAATAATTAAAGGTGAATTACCATCTGTGAAAGTTCATGAAGATGATCATACACTGGTAATTATGGACATAAACCCGATCCAGGAAGGCCAACTGCTGGTTATTCCTAAAAAAGAGGTTAGTACGGTATGGGATCTGTCAAAAGAAGATTATAATGCCCTCATGGATAGCGTACAGCGCGCCGGCAAAAGTTTGCGTAAACTTTTTCCCAATAAAACCATTGGAATAATGGTTGAGGGTCTTGAAGTTAAGGACCATGCTCACGTTAAGGTGTTTCCATTCTCAAGTGTTAGCGAATATCACGCTGTACCTAGCACTAGCCCGACTACTGAAGACTTAGAAAAATTGGCTAAGAGGCTGGCTTTTTAGTAAAACTTTAGTCTATGGGATCAAATATTCTGGCTTTAATATTTGCAGCAGGGCTGGGGGCTCTAACTTATCGATATGTCGGCAATCACATAGGCTATGGCAACGTTAAACGGGTTTGGTTGACTACAGGATTGGTGTTTGTTGTTGGTTATGTAATATTACTAATCACCTTTGTATTTTTAGTGCACATTTAGCCATATAATCTTTGTTCAGAGTGTTTTAACTGGTATTATATGGCTATGGACGAGAAGGGGTTGGGTAAGCGGTTGCAATCAATGCGCCGCCGAGCCGGCATGACACAGCAACAGCTTTGCCAGGCGGCTAATTTAAGCTTCTCGACGCTTACAAAAATCGAGCGTGGAGCAATAAAATCGCCTTCAATTTTTACTATCAGTGCAATTGCTGGCGCGCTCAATATGGGCCTTGATGAGCTTCTTGGTACTAAGTCTAAAAAAGAAAAACACTTTACTACCAGAGCGGGTGTTAGCTTTGTCTATTTCGATGTTAATGGCTGCATGGTTAGGTTTTATCACCGCGCGTTTGCCCAAGTTGCCAGAGATTATGGCGTCTCGCCCGACCTGGTTGAAATGGCCTTTTTGCATTATAATTCCGAAGCCTGTAAAGGCGAGCTTAGCATGCACGATTTTAACCGGTTAATCGCTAGACGACTTGGTATTAGCGAACTTGACTGGCCGAAATATTATTTAGCAGCGGTTGAGCCGATGCCCGGAATGGATCAGGTCGTTAAATGGGCTAGCGAACACTACGGAGTAGGTCTATTAACAAACATTATGCCTGGTTTGCTTGGCCAGCTCCGCAAGCGCAAGGTTATACCGGATATTGATTATGATGTCGTTATCGATTCGTCTGAAGCCGGCTTAATTAAGCCCGACCCGGCGATTTTTGAATTGGCTCAGACTAAAGCCGATCTCCCACCCGAGCGAATCTTACTTATTGACGATACACGGGAAAACGTGGCGCAAGCCGAGAGTCTGCACTGGCACGTGCTCTGGTTTGATTACGCTCAGCCGCAAGAATCGGTTGATCAGGTTAAGATGGCATTAGATATGGAAGTTAGCGTGCCAGCTGCTGCCTTTCGACCTTAAGCTGATGCAGATTTTGCTTGCTAGCAGCCAATTGTTCATGACTTTGCTTGACTAAGTCGGCTGGAGCGCGCTTAACATATTGAGGGTTATTTAAACGGCTTTCAAGTCGTGCGATTTTTGTTAACTCTTGCTGTATTTGATTGTCGAGCCGCTGTTTGTATGCAACTACCCGATCCTGGCTGATATCCAGCCAGACTTTGAGATCAGCGTAAGCTATCTCAACACCCACTTCCCCGCTGCCTAAAGCCACACTTGAGACTCCTGTAAGCTGCTTAATCAGGCTGGTATGTTCTTTAAGTAAACTGGAGCTTGGATAGCTAAGTTTCACATCTATCGTACCGGTTGCCACAAGCATTGAGCGGACCTGATTAATTAAACCGATTATGGTGTTAAAGTTTGCGGCTGAGCGTCTGTTGCCCTTAGGTAAATCAAGCAGCTGGCGGCCACTTAGCAGCGAGTCCGGAGTGATGTCCAGATTTTGCCAAATAGTTTCAGTTACAAACGGAGCAAAAGGATGAGCTAATATAAGGCTGGCTTCAAGCAGCTGCTTGACTAAACCTGGATTTAAGCTGACTTTAGAAGCTTCAATGTACCAATCGGCTATATCGTCCCAGACGAAGTGGTAAATCTCCTCGTATGCTTCACTAAAACGGTAGTTGTCCATTAGTTTGCGGTATGCACGCAGCATAGTATCGTAGCGGTTTAGTATCCAGTGATCAGCCAGGCTCAGTTTTGCTAACTGGTCAGACTCTACCTTATCTTGAACGAACCGTGCTATGTTCCAGAGCTTATTACAAAAGTTTCGTCCGCCGATAACTTTAGAAGGAACGTAAGGTTGGTTATTGCCAGGTGTTTGACCACTGATCATGCCTATTCTTAGGGCATCTGATCCGTATGCGTCGATTACTTCCATGGGGTTGATTACGTTACCAACACTTTTACTCATCTTTCGACCATGCTCATCGGTTATCATGCCGTGCAAATAAACACGCTTAAACGGCACCTGCTTCGTCACGTAAAGGCCGAGCATGATCATTCGTCCAATCCACTGGTAGAGGATGTCAAATCCGGATTCCATTAACTCTAGTGGATAAAACTTCGTATAGTTATCGCTGGCGGGGAAGCCTAAAGTTACATAAGGCCAGGAGGAGGAAGAAAACCAAGTGTCAAAGACGTCTGGATCGCGTCGGTATGTTTTGTTGTTAACCTCAATCACTTCTTGGTCGACACGTTCGTCATAAATCCAGTCACCGGGGTCGTTTTCGTTTACAAATGCCGGTATCGGAATGCCCCAGGCAATTTGACGACTGATGTTCCAGTCGCGGATATTTTCCAAATAATTAATGAGCTGTTTCCGTTTAGTATCCGGTATGAATTTAATCTCCCCTGCCCTAATCGCTGTAATCGCCTGTTTGGCTAACGGCTTCATGTCAATGAACCACTGTTCCATTAGTAGTGGTTCAATTACGGTTCCGCATTTATAACAGTGACCCACACTATGGACTAGGTCCTCGCTGCCAGCTAAGTAGCCATTTTTCGAGAGGGCGTTAATTATGGCTGCTCTTCCCTCCTCCACCGTCAATCCTTTAAAGGGTTCGGGTACGTCATGTACCAAACGTCCATCAAAGCCAATTACCGTGACTTTTGGCAGATCGTGGCGTTCACCGATCTCGAAGTCGTTCGGGTCATGGGCTGGCGTTATCTTAACCGCGCCTGTGCCGTAGTCAGGGTCGACGTAGCTATCGGCAATGATTGGTATTTCTCGGTTTGTAAGCGGTAATCTTAGCGTTTTGCCAATCAGCTCTTGGTAGCGTTTATCTAACGGGTTGACTGCGACAGCGGTGTCGCCCAGCATAGTCTCGGGTCGCGTAGTTGCAATCACGACAGAACCTTTGCCTTCGGTCAACGGATAGCTAATGTGCCATAACTTCCCCTGCTCTTCTTTGTGAACTACTTCAATGTCTGCAAAGGCTGTTCCATGGTAGGTACAGAAGTTTACCAGTCGTTCGCCACGGTAAATTAAACCTTGCTGCCACATTGAATGAAAAGTTGCATAGGCTTGCCGGACAACTGCCGGATCCAGCGAAAAAGTGTAACGTGTCCAGTCCACGCTGGCACCTAAACGACGAATTTGTGAGTGCAGGTTTGTTCGGTTTTGATCGACAAATTTAAAAATATTCTTATATAATTCTTCACGTGAATAGTCAAAACGACTTTTCCCTGTTTTAATTAGTTCTCGCTCAAACACGACCTGGGTTTCAAATCCGGCATGATCGGCTCCGGGTATATACAGTACGGACTTTCCTTGACTTCTCTGATAACGGGCAGCTATATCCTGGATCGAGAATGTTAAAGCATGTCCCATGTGCAAGTTGCCATTGGCGTTAACGGGAGGCATCACGAGAGCATAGGGACTGCCTTTTTGTGAAGGTATAAATGCGTTACGGCTTTCCCAAAGAGAGTAAATGGCTGCTTCATGTTCTTGCGGCTGGTAACTTTTAGATAGTTTCATTACTCTAATATACCTCTAAAGTAGCGCTATATTGACAGATTAGGCTCAATCGCCAGACGATACGGATCAGCTAATGCGAGCTTTAGTTTATATTGCCAACCACCCAGCGCGGCAATCATCGCGCCGTTATCTGTGCATAGTTTCGGGTCCGGCACGATAAGCGGGCAGCGAAGAACGTGTTTCAGCCCATCGCGTAAGTGTTGGTTTGCTGCCACACCGCCTGCCAGTAAAACGCATTTTGGTCTATATTCTTGGGCCGCAAGTACAACCTTATCAATAATCGTCTCAACAGCTGTGTGTTGAAAACTAGCCGCAATATCGGCCTTCTGAGCTTCACTGAGGCGCTCTGGCAGGCGATAGGAAGGAAATTCGTAAGATTCCCCAATTTGTTCCTGCGCAAGCCTTAAAACGGCTGTTTTGAGCCCAGAAAAGCTGAAGTCGTATTTACCCACCTTCGCTTTTGGCAGCTTAAAGCGGTATTTATCGCCTTGAGTTGCTACTTTGGCAATGCTCGGGCCGCCAGGGTAGGGAAGCCCGAGAATTTTAGCGACTTTATCGAAGGCTTCACCAACAGCATCGTCTTTAGTTTGACCTAACAGTTGGTAATTGAAGTGGTCTTTAAACAGTACTAGTTGGCTATGGCCGCCCGACATAATAACAGCAAGAGCTGGGAATTGCGGTGTTTGATCAGAAAAACTATAGCCGGGTAGGGGACTACTAGATATAAAGTTGGCATAAATATGTCCGAGTACATGGTTACAGGCGGTTAATGGTAAATGTTTACTAATCGCCAAAGTTTTTGCCGTCATAACACCGATTAGCAGACTGCCGCCTAACCCTGCTCCGTAGGTTACAGCAATTCCATCTATGTATGACCAGTCACAACTAGCTTGTTCAAGTGCAGCCTCCAACATGGGGACAATCATTTCCAGTTGAGCACGAGCCGCAATCTCGGGTACGACGCCACCATATTTTGCATGCACATCCATACTGAAAGCAATGCTGTTGCTCAGCATATGTTGTCCATCTTCCACAACTGCCACTGCCGTTTCGTCACAACTGGTTTCAATTCCTAAAATCTTCATCTTATCTAATACAGACTATCATGAAGCGTTTAAATGTAGGTTTTTAGATTAAACGGCACGGGTCTTTAACGTGAAATAAGCACGCGGTTAGCGGACAATGGCTATTTCATCATATAATTGTAAGACCATATGAACATACGTAAATTAGTCAAGAAATTGTTGCCGGTCAATTTGTTCCAAAAAATCGAGCCGTATGGTCATCTGGCTGAAGCGGTATTGATTGAAAGCCTGAACGGTTTTCCTGCCAAAGGATTAAAAATTATTGGCGTGACTGGAACGAACGGGAAAACCTCTACCTGTTATTTTATCCATCGCATGTTGCATGAAGCCGGTTATAAAGTAGGGTTGATGACAACAGTTGGTTACGGTGTGGGAGATGATATTAAACCGCAGATAGAGCACATGACTACCGTCAGCGTGCCAGAACTAGTGTCCCGAATTAAAGCCATGCGAGCTAAGGGTATTGAGTGGTTAGTTCTCGAAACAACCAGTCATGCTCTCGCTCAGCACCGGGTCTGGGGAGTGCCCTATGAAATTGCCGTTATGACCAATGTTACCCATGAACATTTGGATTACCACAAAACTTTTGAGCGCTATCGAGATGCCAAACGCCGCTTGTTCCAGCAAACTAACGCGAATCGAAATGGCTTACGCGTTGGAGTTATAAATGCTGATGATGCGAGTGCTAAGCTATTTGCGTCAGACATCCAATCTCCCTTACTTTATGGAATTAACGGTGGTGAACTACTAGCTAAAGATATAACACTCAAACCAACGTTAGTTAGTTATCGGGCAGTAAAAGGTGAGCTGGAGTTTAATATTAAGTGCCGATTACCAGGTAGCTTTAATGTCTATAACTCGCTAGCAGCAGTCGCTGTTGGCATTGTCATTGGTTTGACCAAAGACCAAATCGAGCAGGGAATTGCTGCTCTAGATGGTGTTGAGGGTCGAATGACAACGATTGATGAAGGCCAGGACTTTAATGTAATTGTTGACTTTGCGCATACGCCAGATAGTTTTGAAAAGCTGTTTAAAGATGTCAGGCCTGTGGTTAAAAATCGACTGATTGTCGTGTTTGGTAGCGCTGGCCGAAGGGATGAGGCTAAGCGAGCTGTTCAGGGCAAATTAGCCGGTCAATATGCCGATATAGTAATAGTAACCGAGGAAGATGACCGCGATGTCGACGGCAACCAGATTATGAATCAGATTGCCGGCGGAGCCGAGTCTGAGGGTAAAGAACGAGACAAGGATTTGTTTTTGGTTCATGATCGAACCGATGCAATCCGTTTTGCACTGAACCAGGCTAAGTCCGGCGATACAGTGATGTTTCTAGGCAAAGGGCACGAGAAAACAATTGAAAGAGCAGATGGTGAGCACTCTTGGAATGAGACAGAAACTGTTCGCCAGCTGCTCCAGCAAATGCTTAAAGGCTAAGCTAATGTCAGACTGCAACAGCGGATATAGCCGCCGCCCTTGTTCAATTCACTAATAGTTGGAGTGATGGTTTTAAAACCACGTTTTTCTAACTCGCTTTGGAGCTTTGGTGCCTGTGCGCTCATTACTACATGTGTTCCGCTGGATACTAAGTTACAGGCAAAACCATGCATGGCCTCAGTCATGGTTACGTTTATTTTTTCAATCGACAATGACTCGATCAACTGTCGACTTGCCGGCTGAAAAGCTTCGGGACACCACGCGATCAGTTCGGGTGTTATGACCGCTAGAGCCAAGTCAAGGTCGTAAAAATAGCTGTCTGGCCAGCCAGTAATGCGATTTATAATTGGACTGCCGTTTACATCTAGAGCCGGCACGGTCTCTAGCCCCACTATCTTACAGCCGTAAAGTTGCCCTAACAATTGGTGCATTTGTATATCCGTTCGGTAGCGGCTGCCGACAAATAGATAATCACCGCACGGCAAGCAATCACCTTGTCCACTAAAGCGAAAATTAGGCTTGATTGTCTCATAGCCTAAGTTCTCAATCGCTGCTTTAGCGTAGGATTCTTCTGCTTGACGAGGATTAGGCAAGGAAGAAAGCACAGCCTTACCCCTCCAGCACAAGCCCCAATTAGCAGTGTATACACCATCTTGGCAATTTTCTGGCGGCGCAACGCTTATAACTTCAATGCCTGTACTCTCAATTGCCGCTTTAACTTTTGCGTGCTCTGCTATTGCCTTGGCCCTATCTGGTTGCTCCTCACCGCGCTCATAAGGGTTTAGTTCGATAACACTAAAGTAATCGGCTCCTGACATTAAGACTTTTTGATTAATTTTCGACATCTAACATTAGAGTTTAGCAAATATTGACTCAGTCATTTAGGACCATATTTAAAAATTGAAGTTTGTTACCAAAAAGATTAATAAAGCTAGTTTGTTTCCTAGCTTTTTAAAAAATGTTTTATTCATGAAGCCAATAAACGCAATAATCTTAGAATTAATAAAAACTAGTACCCCTTGACAATAAAATCAGCACTCAGCTATAGTGAGTGCTGAAAAATCGGTACATACATCTGTTTGTGCCATAATAGACAAGCCTAACTCAAGGAGGATTGCCGTTATGAATTCACCCTTAAGTCCGCTTTCAGATTATGTAGTCGCTGTTCCTGAAGAGGCGAGCAGCAAGACTGTAAGCGGAATATATTTGCCAGATAATGCCACGGAAAAACCTAAAACCGCACAGGTTATTGCGACGGGCAAAGAAGTTAAACAAGTTAAATCTGGCGAAAAGATAGTTTACAAAAGTTATTCTACAACAGAGGTAAAAATAGAGTCGCAAGAATACATACTAGTTAAAGAAGAAGATATTTTAGCAATAGTTAAATAGGAGACGAAGATGGCAAAAAAAGTATTTTATGATAATGATGCGAGACGACGAGTTTTGCTTGGAGCGGAGATTCTGTATAACGCCGTAAAAACTACGATGGGTCCACGCGGACGCAATGTAGTAATCAGCAAATCTTATGGGAATCCGACTGTCACTCACGATGGTGTTACTGTAGCTAAAGGCGTCGAGTTGCCAGACGAAGACGATGAGTCACTCGGGCAGAAAGTAGGAGCCGAGCTAATCAAGCAGGCTGCCAGTAAGATGAACGATGTAGCCGGTGATGGTACGACAACAGTCACCGTTCTGACCTATCATATGTTAAACGAGGCCAACAAATTAATCGCGGCTGGCCACAATCCAATGCTACTTCGCAAAGGCTTGGAAGCCGCTGCAACAAACGTTATTAGCAAACTTACAACTATGGCCGAGAGCATAGAAGGTAAAAAATCACGCGTTGCGGAAGTGGCAACCATTTCAGCTGGCGATGCGGAGATTGGCTCGTTAATTGCTGAGGTTATGGAAGCGGTTGGTAAAGAGGGCGTGGTGACCGTTGAGGAAGGGCAGGGGTTGTCTCTAGAAAAAGAGATTGTCGAAGGATTTACCTTTGACCGCGGATTTGTTAGCGCCTATATGGTTACCGACACCACCAGGATGGAAGCTGTATATGATAAGCCTGCAATTGTAGTGACCGATAAAAAAGTTAGCTCCATTCAGGAATTTTTGCCATTACTTGAAAAAATTGCTCAGAGTGGGCGTAAAGACATGGTGCTAGTTGCAGAAGATGTTGAAGGCGAAGCTCTCGCAACCTTTGTACTCAACCGCCTGAAAGGTGTATTTAATACTGTAGCTGTTAAAGCGCCAGCTTTTGGTGATCGTCGTAAGGACATACTTAACGATATTGCCGTACTTACTGGAGCACAAGTCATTTCTGAAGAGCAGGGAATGAATTTTGAAAATGCTGATCTTAATGTAGTTGGTAGCGCACGTAAAGTTATCGTTACAAAAGATGAAACTACAATAATTGAGGGTAACGGTGATTCTAATGAAGTTGCTGCTAGGATTAAGCAAATCAATGCTCAAATTGAGCAAAGCAGCAGTGAATATGACAAGGAAAATCTTGAAAAACGCCGAGCCGCACTTTCCGGTAAAGTAGCAGTTATTAAGGTGGGCGGTGCGACTGAAACTGAAATTGAAGAAAAGAAGTTTAGGGTAGATGATGCGGTCGCTGCAGTGAAGGCTGCGCTGGGTGATGGTATTGTACCGGGTGGAGGCATAACCCTTATCAATCTACGCTCAGCAGTAGTTGTTGACCCTAAGGACGATGATTCAGTCAACGCTGGTAAACAGATATTGTTGCGCAGCTTGGAACAACCGTTTCGTATTTTGCTCACAAACGCTGGTCTGAATGCCGATGAGTGGTTGCCGCAAGTGAAGACCGCTAAACCAGGTATAGGCGTTGATGTAAATAATCCAAGCGAACTTGTCGATCTCAAAGCCAAAGGTATTGTTGATCCAGCGCGTGTTGCCCGTGAGGTACTTCAGAACGCTGTAAGCGTGGCCGGGACCGCCATGACCATGGGAGCTTTAGTGGTTGATGTACCCGAGCCTAAGAGCCCTCCAGCCCCAGATATGGGTGGCGGCATGGGGATGATGTAGGCTTAGTTGTTCCTAGTTGTCCTTTTGCGCGTGAGTGAAGTAGTTAATTTCGTTAACGATATCTAATAGAGCTTGAGCGCGTTGCTTTTCATCGGATATTTGATTGGCCGCCTCATAGGCAGATTTTAGTAAAGCTTGGTTGTCGCTGGCCTGAATCATCATCAGCAAGGTCTTGAACCGTTCTTCGGGGCTTTGATCAAGATGTGATACCAGTGGAGATAATTGTGAAAGCGCTTGCTGTTTAAGACTGAGCAGGTCATCGCTATCCGCTTTAACAGGCTCGTTGATGGTTGTATCATCTAGAGTTGGCTGGGGATTATCTGTGGTGCTATCGTCATTTAGCTGTGGGTGCTGACTGAGCGCCACTTGTTCATTAAGTGTTGTTTCATCGTCTTGGTGCCCAAACATTAACTTTCCCCCAATCATAATGCTATAGGCTATACTATACTACAGCTATCAATCATTCGGCCAGGGAATCTAAACTAAATGCTTGACGATCTAAAATATATTCATCAAATCGATAAAGCCGATGCGCTAGATATAGCCCTAAAAGAACCGGAGCAACTACACTATGTTTTTGATACCAAACTCAGCTATAAAGGTGTTAAAAACATAGTCTATACCGGGATGGGTGGATCAGCTTTAGCGGCAGCCTTAGGTTACAGCTGGCCTGGGTTTAAGGTTCCATTTGAAATTATTAGAAACTACGTTTTACCTGCTTATGTCAATCAAGATACATTGCTCATCGTATCTAGCGCTTCGGGCAATACTGAAGAGACAATAAGCGCTCTGGATCAGGGGGAGAGCAGGGGGGCTAAAGTTGTTATTATGACCGGCGGAGGGAAGTTAGCCGAGGTTGCTCAGACTAAGGGTTATCCACTTTTTACTTTACCGTCGGCTCGACAGCCGCGGTATGGGGTGTTCTATAATCTTAAAGCGTTAACTTCAACCTTAGAACAACTTGGGTTAGCTGTCGATGAAGATGTCGAGAAGCTGAACCGGGCAGCTGAATTTCTGAAACGTTGCGCTAAGTCTTGGGAAGCAGTCGTACCAAATAATAAAAACCTGGCTAAGCAGATTGCCCTTGATTGTCTGGGCAAGTCGGTTGTCATATACGGGGGTCCTTTATTAGCTCCAGCGGCATATAAATGGAAGATCAGTTTTAATGAAAATGCCAAACAGATTGCCTGGATGGATTCATATCCAGAGTTTAATCATAACGAGTTTATTGGGTGGAGCAGTCAGCCGGTCGATAAACCGTATGCTGTAATTGATTTAAGATCGACTTATGAGCACCCCAGGGTTCAAAAGCGCTTCGGCTTGACCGCACAATTGTTGAGTGGGCGTCGTCCTGAACCAATTGTAGTTAATGCTGAGGGGGAAAACCTACTCGAGCATTTACTCTATAGCGTGTTACTAGGAGACTTTGTATCAATTTACGCCGCTATAGCGGCCGGTACTAACCCCGAACCAGTCGATTTGGTTGAAAAATTTAAGGTGATGATGGTTGGAAATGATCAATCGTCTGCTGCTTAAACGCACCTGGTTTGAGCTAGCAATCGTGTTTACGGTTGGCTTTATCGGTTGTCTCGGACTTTATATTTACTCGATATTTCTAAATCACGCCGTACTGTACCCATACTTAGTGATAAACCTCCTTTTGGCAATGATTCCTCTATTTCTTTCATGGCGACTTGTTGTTGTTCTAAAGCACAAGCGCTGGTCAGCCTGGGAACCGCTGCTTTTAACCTTTTTATGGTTAATTTTTCTACCAAACAGCTTTTATATGGTAAGCGACTATATTCACCTCTCTAGCGTGCCAACTAGCACTCTGTTATTTACCAGCATTATGTTTACGGCATTTATATATCTGGCCTTTTTCCTTGGCATGCTTAGTCTATACCAGATACACCTTGAACTAAAACGACGCTTAAACTATAAAACAGTAGCAACTATCATAACGATCGTATTGCTTGGGTGTTGTTTTGCAATCTATCTAGGACGTGATTTACGCTGGGATAGTTGGGATTTGATACTTAATCCAGGCGGGGTGTTGTTCGATATATCTAACCTAGTCTTACGTCCTCAGGTATATTCGGATATGGGTCGGACTATCGCCGGCTTTTTTGTATTGTTAAGCGCAACTTACCTTATGGCTTGGCGGATTAGCCGCATTCAATGGCATAAAGGCGTAAATGATCTCGCTCAACACATAAAGAAGTCAAACACGGTTTAGTTTATACTTTTAGGTTATGGAAGAAGTCTTAAAAGCATGCTTATCCGAGGTGGCGGCCGGAATTAGTCCGGACGTGGAAGTCGAACTTAGTATCCCTGATTCTAGATTCGGCGACTACTCGACTAACTTGGCTTTAAAGCTAGCTGCCATTAACAACCAATCACCAAGAACGCTAGCCGAAAATCTCCTAAAGAGCTTAAACACTAAACTAGCTGATCAGGTAAGGGATATCTCAATTGCCGGCCCAGGTTTTATTAACTTTAGATTAAGTGATCGGGCGCTGATCAATGAAATGTCGAGCGAGCCGAAACGATTTTTAGAGGGACAAGTAGCAGTTGTGGAATACTCCGACCCCAACGTTCTTAAAACTCTGCACGCTGGGCATCTCTATACTTCAATTGTGGGTGAATCGATTGCTAACTTAATGAATGAGGTAGGGGCTAAAGTTTACCGGATAAATTATGTCAGCGATGTTGGTCTTCACGTGGCGAAATCAATCTGGCAGATTACACATTTGCTTGGAGCAGAAAATCCGGACGGGCTAGAGAACATTGCTGAGGATCAACGGGCTGAGTGGATGAGTGCGGCATATGTTCAGGGTAACAAGGCCTATGATTCAGATGAAGTGGCTAGGGCAGAGATTACTGAGTTAAACCAGAAAATCTATGCAATCTTAAAAGACAACGATCATAGTGCACCTCTTGCACAGATTTACTGGGTCACCAGAGGCTGGAGTTTTACTGAGTTTGACCGTTTGTACTCACGTTTGCATATCATGTTCGACCGGTATTATACGGAAAGTGAAGTTGCTCGCATCGGTTTAGAAAAGGTTAAAGAACAGCTTAGCAGGGGTGTATTTGAAATGAGTGATGGCGCGGTGGTATTTCGCGGCGAAAAGTATGGATTGCACACCCGGGTATTCATTAATAGTGTTGGTTTACCGACGTATGAAGCTAAAGATATCGGACTAGCGGAGCTTAAAAAGCGGGATTTTAACTATGACCGTTCAGTTATAATTACGGCAAGCGAACAAGAACAATACTTTGCAGTCGTGCTTAAAGCATTGGAGCAGTTTGAACCAGAACAGGCTAAGCACACGGTGCATTTAAGTCACGGTATGGTTCGATTGTCCGGTGGCAAAAAGATGAGCAGCCGCCTGGGTAACATTTTGCGGGCGCAGGATGTGCTTAATGCCGCTAGTGAGGCGGCGGCTAAAGTCGGTGGTAAAGTTGATGAACAGGTAATGCTTGCCGCTGTAAAGTATTCTTTACTTAAACAACGGCTTGGCGGAGACATAGTTTATGAGCCCGAAGAATCAGTTAATGTGCTTGGTAACAGCGGTCCGTATTTACAATATGCACACGCTAGAGCACGCAGCATACTAACAAAATCTAGTTCAGCGGTAAATTTTACGGGTGAACTAACAGATCAGGAACGTGAGTTAGCGCGAGGTTTATCTCGCTATGCATCAGTTGTTGAAGTCGCTGCCAAAGAGTTGAGTCCGCATTTGTTGTGTAGTTATCTTTATGACCTAAGCCAGATATTTAACCGTTTTTATGAAGCTAATCGTGTGATTGGTGATCCGCGCGAGCAAATAAGATTGGGTCTAATTCAGATCTATGCCAACCGACTTAAGTCTGGGCTAAATATCTTAGGGATCGATGCACCGGATCATCTCTAACTAGGATATTTATTGCCCCAAGCTGCCATTTGTTGAAGAATCGGCATTAAGTCTTTGCCTTTTAAAGTGAGCTCATAACGAGGTCCGTCATTGATGACTATGCCGTTTTTTTCGAGGTCCGCTAAACGCTGAGACAGGATACGCGGTGTAATTTTTTCAATAGACCGTTCAATCTCACAAAAGTGTTTTGGTCCACCAAACAGATCACGCAAAATCAGAGCAGTCCATTTATGGCCGATAATATTTACGGCGCTGGCGATACAGCCTTCACTCGGTTCGATAATTGCTTGATATGTGCTTGCCATTGCTATACTTTGTATAGTAAACTAGTACTATATTAAGTATAGCAAAAAAGGAGCAGAAATGAAACTTGCAGTTATAGTTGGCACTGTCCGGGCTAATCGTCAATCACTAAAAGAGGCACAGTGGGTTTTAAAAGCCGCTAATGCCATGGATGGTGTCGAAACCACTCTGATCGATTTAGCCGATTATCCATTACCGTTTTTCAGTGAGCCGATAAGCCCTCGAAATAATCCTGAACGTAAAATTGAACCAGCAGTTCAAAAGTGGCTAGATGCTATTAGCGGTCATGATGCTTATGTGTTTATCACGCCGGAGTACAACCACTCGATTCCTGGAGTTCTGAAGAACGCCATCGATTATCTAACTACTGAACTTGCACGTAAGCCGTCTACAGTTGTTAGCCATGGAACCGTTGGTGGTGCCCGTGCAACCATGCATCTTAAGGAGATCTTAAGTGAAAGCCGATCAGTTGTAATACCGTATCAGGTTGCCTTTATTGGGATGAGCGAGGGGCTCGATGATGAAGGGAACTTAAAGCCTGAGCTGGCTGCTAATCCGTACGGACCCAACGCCGCCTTAAAGACGGCTCTTGATGAGCTCAAATGGTACAGCGACGCACTGGCTGCTGCCCGCAATAAGTAAGAGCTTTCATCAGCTACTGCAGCCTGGGATATAATGGCTGGGATGGACAACGCACGCTTCAACTTAATACCCGATAAATTGCTTTGGGTTGATCTTGAAATGACCGGTTTAAATCCAGAGCGTGACTTAATTATTGAAATCGCGGCTGAGGTAACAGACTTTAATTTTAAGACACTTGCGAGTTATGAGGCCGCAATTTCCAGAACCGATGAAGAGCTGGCTTTAATGGGAGAGTGGGCGAGGAGTCAACACAACAGCAGTGGCTTAGTTGATCGTATTAGACGAGAAGGACGACCGGAAGGCGACGTTAAGCATGAAGTAGTTGGATTTATTACGGCACAGTTTGGGGACAATCCGGCGGTACTTGCTGGCAATAGCATCCATAGCGACCGTAGTTTTATCAAAAAGTACTGGCCGGAAGTTGATGCGCTATTACACTACCGCATGTTAGATGTTTCGTCATTTAAGATTTTAATGCAAGCAAAATATGGTGTTATGTTTGAGAAAAAAGACGTACACCGGGCTTTTGATGACATTCAAGCATCAATCGCCGAACTTCAGTATTACATCGAGTGGTTTAACGCTAAACATGATTAAGTCAACCGATATATCTCGTATTAAGCGTTATATCTCTCAATTACAGAATTGCCGCAAGAGCTACCCTTACGGCGCGGGATTAACTGTATATTCGATTCAGAGTGAGCCTTTTGCCTATATAGAAAAAAGTAAGTCAATTATGCGTCTTAGCTTACGGGCCGATTCAGAGTTAGCCAAATTGCTTAAAGAACGTTATGAAGAGGTATTGCCAGCTCAACGCCTCGATCCCAGAAAATGGTATACGATCATTTTGAGTGGTCAGCTAAGCATTGACGAAATTATGGCCTTAATTGACCACAGCTACCAGCTGGCGGCTGATGCTGCTATGCATAATTTGAATTGAGCATGTCAATGAGCAAGCTGCAGTTTTGATAGTCCTGTTTGAGATAGCCTTTTACTACGGCTGAAGTATTTTGCATATAAGCATTGTTTAAGTCCGCTTGATATAGCTTTAACTGTGCCTGCATTACGCTTGGGTAAGTAGAGTCAAACTCGCTAATAGCCTCTGCCTGCGTGAGCTCATGGGCGGCATTAGGTTGTATGACATATTGGTTGGCACTGATAGATATATTGTTGGCAGCCAGTAGCCTAAGTAATTTACTTTGATCGGTGGTTGCGGTGGCAATTGCTGTATAAGAAAAATTGAGAAAGGATTGATTATGTGATTGCTGTGTACCGGTCGTAGCAAGGTTGACCAGCTCTTGTTGTTCGCTAAGCACGGCGTAAATACTCGGCAGATTAACGCTCGGGTGGGTTAGCACTGACTTTAGGGCGAAGACCATAATCAGAAGGACTAACAGAATCAACGCGATGATTATTAGTCGTCCCTGCATTGACATGTTTCCCTTTAACAATAAATTACTCATGGAACGCTTTTTATTTGGTTCGTTTAAGAAGGCGTAAGGGTCTGTTGGAGGAGTATATTGATTATTAATATTTGGAGGCATATCGATATTTAACCATAAGCAAGGGGTTAAATAACAGGAGCATTTAAATTATAAAGTGTACAATAGGCCAATAAGACTATGGATGGTGCTAGTGAGATCAGAAGCCGGCTTGCCATCGAGGACGTGATTGGCGAGTACGTCCAGCTTAAGCGGGCTGGACGGAATTACCGTGGACTAAGCCCGTTTACGAGCGAGAAAACCCCTAGTTTTATGGTTAGTCCGGAAAAACAGATCTGGCATGATTTTTCTTCTGGTAAGGGAGGAAACATGTTCAGCTTTATTATGGAGATTGAAGGTCTGGATTTTAAAGGAGCCTTGGAGTTATTGGCGCGCAAGGCTGGAGTTGACCTGGACAAATATCGTAGTGGTGGGCGCAACCAGGGTCCAAGCCGAGAGCGATTATTGGCTGCCAATGCAGCAGCGGTTAAATTTTACCAGGTGCAGTTAGCTGCTAATACTGCCGCTTTAAATTATGCAGTTCATGAACGTAAACTGAGTAAAACGACGCTACTACTTTGGCGCCTTGGCTATGCGCCGAATACCGGGACGGCGTTAATTAACTATTTGAAAAAGCAGGGGTTTGCTGATCAGGAAATGAGACAGGCCGGTCTAATTAGCGGACGTGGCTCGACAAGCTATGATATGTTCCGCAGCCGGTTAATGATACCACTAATGGATCCACAGGGTCAGGTTGTCGGATTTACTGCCAGGGCTCTAAGTATTAAAGACAAAGGGCCGAAATATATTAATACTCCTCAGACCCAACTTTACGATAAAAGCCGCCATGTATTCGGTCTGCATCTAGCAAAACAAGCGATTAGAAGCGAAGGTTTTGCTGTGATAGTTGAAGGCAATCTTGACGTAATCATGAGCCACCAGGTAGGTGTCAATCAGGTGGTGGCAACTGCTGGCACTGCACTTACTCAAGCTCATCTAAAAAGTTTAAATAATTTTACTAGTGATATCAGGTTGTGCTTTGACGCCGACCGTGCTGGGTTAAGTGCCACCGAACGGGCTATCGGGTTAGCGAGCAAACTCCATTTGTCACTAAATATTATTGATTTAGTTGACGGCAAAGACCCAGACGAACTGATCAAAAAGGATCCAGCTAGTTGGCGCTCCGCCATCAATAACTACCAATACGGAGTAGATTGGTTTATTGAGCGTTTAAGCGAGCGCTATGATATAAAAAGTGCTAATGGTAAACGTCAATTCAGCGACGTGGCATTGCCGTTGATCGGCAGTCTCGATGATGCTGTTGAACGCGACCATTATTTAAACAAGCTTAGTAAAATGCTGGATGTCAGCCGATCTTCACTCGAAGAAAAAGCTGGTAGGTCAAATCAACCGTCAAGATTTCTTAAAAAGTCTAAGATTAATCCTGTTGTGACGGATCGCCAGCAAATTGAACTAGTTAAGAATGAGGATCATTTACTAGCACTAGCAATAAAACATAAGTCAATCAGGCAGGGTCTTTTAAGTATGAAAGTGGATATGTTTAACCGTGATCCTGCTAAAGCGTTGTTTAAAACACTCAAGGACCATCCCGATAGCTCAACCTCGAAGCTTACTAGCTTGGATGAAGTAACAGACTATGTTAAAATACTACTGTTACAGTATGAAGAACTTTACCAGGATCTGGAGCTTAGCGAGCTAAACTATGAAGCCAAACGCTTACATACCCGACTGGTAGAAGCTTATGTTAAACAGCAGAAAAATCGAATCGCAATAAAACTGGCTGATGCTAATGAAGAGCAGACTTCGCGTTTGCTTACTGAAGCTAGCCGGCTAGATAACCTACTAAAAACTAATTTAGAGGAGAAAGAAGTAAATGCCTAAGAAAAAACCAGTCGATAATGTTTTAGCATCAGACGACATGAACGTACGCAAGGACGCTCTATTTGCTAAAGCCAAAAAAGAAGGTCAGATCTCGCAGCGGGAGATATTTGAAGCTATACCTGACGAACCCGCCAATACTGAGATTCTTGACGCTCTATACACCGCGCTAGCCGATGCAAATATCGAGATTACTGCGACCGAACCAGATGAAACAACTAATTTTTCAGACGAGTGGACCGAAGAAGGAATAGAGGATGAAGCCGAAAGCAGAGTGGTTTATTTAGATGATGATGTAGCCGATGATTCAGTGCGGTTGTACTTAAGAGAAATCGGTAAGATTCCTCTGCTTAATGCCGAGGAAGAATTGGCACTGGCGAAAAGAGTAGTTGCCGGCGACAAAGAAGCCAAAGACAAAATGGCGGAGGCTAACATGCGCCTTGTCGTATCGATCGCCAAACGTTACGTCGGTCGCGGTCTTGATTTACTAGACCTGATTCAAGAAGGTAACACCGGCTTGCTAAGAGCGGTTGAAAAATTTGACCCGGACAAGGGCTTTAAGTTTTCAACCTATGCTACCTGGTGGATTCGCCAAGCAATTACCCGTGCGATTGCCGACCAGGCGCGTACAATCCGAATCCCCGTACATATGGTTGAAACCATTAATAAACTGCTAAGAACCCAACGTCGCTTGACGCAAGATCTTAACCGCGAACCGACAAACGAGGAAATTGCTCAGGCCATGGAGATTGATGTCGATAAGGTTGAACACATCATGAAGATTAAGCAGGATATCTCAAGCTTAGATGCCTCGATTCGTGATGATGAAGAAGATTCGGTACTGGCGGATTTCATTGAAGATGAGGATACGATTAGTCCGGAGGAGTCAGCCACTGGCCAGCTACTCAAGGAACAGGTTAAAGATATGCTGGGAGCACTGACAGAGCGTGAGCAAAAGATTCTAAAACTGCGGTTTGGCTTGGAAGATGGAAAGAGCCATACGCTCGAAGAAGTCGGCCAAGAGTTTAGCGTGACTAGGGAACGGATTCGTCAAATTGAAGCTAAGGCCCTTGCAAAATTACGTAAACACCGTGATGCAAAAAAACTGCATGACTACATCAAATAAAATCTATAGTTATGACACCAAAACTAATTGGTATTTCTGGGACCAACGGATCCGGTAAAGATACGATTGGCCATCTGTTGGCGGATCAGCACAAGTTCTTGTTTATTTCAGTATCGGATATTCTACGGCAGGAACTTAAACGCCAGGGTAAGGAATCTTCCAGAGAAAATATGCGCGAATTGAGTGCTCAGTGGCGTCGAGTAAATGGGATGGGAGTACTTGTCGATAAAGCCCTTGAATTGTTTAATCCCATCCAAAGCAAGTATTTTGGGCTAGCCATATCCAGCTTGCGTAATCCGGGTGAGGCTGACCGGGTACACGAGGCTGGAGGGCTAGTGCTCTGGGTTGATGCTGACCCAGAAATCCGTTATGCAAGAGTCAACCAGTCTCAACGCGGTAGCGAGCGTGCAGTTGACGACAATAAGTCATATGAAGAGTTCTTAGCTGATGAGCGAATCGAAATGAACCGAGATAAGGGTGATGATACGGCCACGCTATCGATGGTCGATGTTAAAAAGAAAAGTGACTTGTTTATCAGCAATAATAGCCAAAGCCTGGATAATCTAGCCACTGCGCTAAATCAGCTACTCGGTTTTTAACCAATAAAGACTATACTTTGTAAAAGAACTTATGGCGACTAAGACATTAGCTATTATTGACGGCAAAAGCGTGTTTTACCGCGGTTATTATGCGATGCCGAAACTGACAACTGATGATGGTATCCCGACTGGCGGTGTATTCGGCTTTGCCACAATGGCGTTTGAGGTTATCCGCCGCCTAAAACCTGATTATGTAGCGGTTGCCTGGGACAAGCCTAAAACCAATATCCGTAAACGCCTCGAACTCTATCCCGAATACAAAGCCGGACGTAAACCCGCGCCTGCTGATTTTTACGATCAGGTAACGATTCTTCACGAGCTACTGTCTGCACTCGGATGGCCGCTTTATGAGCTCGACGATTATGAGGCTGATGACATTATGGGCACACTCGCAGTACAAGCTGCGGCCAAGGGTATCGAAACCATGCTGATCACTTCGGACTTAGATATGTTGCAGTTAGTCAACTCTAAGGTCAAGGTTTATGCGTTAAAACGAGGACTGAGCGATATTGAGTTATACTCACCCAAAACCTTTGAAGCCAAATATGGCCTAAAAGTAAATCAATTCCTAGACTTTAAGGCTTTAAAGGGTGATTCATCCGACAACATACCGGGAGTACCCGGAATTGGCGAAAAGACCGCCATTGAGTTATTAAAAAAGTATGGAACTCTTGATAATATCTATGCCAATATTGAGCTGATTACCCCATCGAAAGTATGCGATAAACTCAAGGCCAATAAAGATCTTGCCTACTTAAGCAAGCAGTTATCTGCCATCTGGACCGACGCGCCGCTTAAGCTGGATCTGACAGCCATTGACGGCAGACGGGCTGACACTAAAGAACTGGCTCGCATTCTTAACAGATTACAGTTTAGAAGTTTACTCAGGCAATTACCGGAAACATTGACCGCTAAAATGGCAAACGAGCAACATGAGTACTCTAACTCGCATCTTATTCCCGGACAATGCATCCATATTAAAAGTAAATCGCAACTTATTAGCCTTAAATTCGATCATGTCGAGGCGGTATATATTGCTTCGCGTGCTGCCGGAGCTCATGGACTTGACCCAAAGCTGTTATTTATTAGTGCTGACGGTAACACCACCTACATATTGTACTTAAGTGAATTATTTGGCACTGAACTCCAACAATTCCTGTCTAATCTGCCTCCTTTAATCGGCCATGATCTTAAAGCAACTTTAGAGGTGCTATTAAGTCTCGGTATCGATAATTTTCCTTTAGTTGCCCACGACACATTGATTGCGTCTTTTGTGTTAAATAGTTTGCGGCGCGAACAAACGCTGACGGAAATGGCGCGTACGGATCTGGATTACCAGGGAGCACCGTTAGACAATCTTGACGAGGATGAGTTGATTGCTAATTGTCCTGTAATCATGAGCACGCTTAAAGAATTATTTAATTTACAGAAAAAGCAACTGCTGGAGGTTAAAGCGTTCCCTTGGCTGCTTACACATATTGAATGGCCGATTATACCAGTTCTTGCACGGATGGAAGTAGTAGGTATCAAACTTGACACCGAATATCTTAATCACTTTGGTAGTCAAATTGACGATATGCTATCCGATGTTAAGCAGCAGATATACGGCTATGCTGACATGGAGTTTAATATTTCCAGTCCGACCCAACTGGCTGATGTCTTGTTTAATAAACTTAAGCTCGATACAAATGGTATAAAAAAAGGTAAAAATGGTTATAGTACTGCGGTCAGTGAACTAGATAAGCTAATTGGCTTGCATCCGATCATTGAGTTGATTGAGCGTTACCGCGAAGTGTCTAAACTTAAAAACACATACGTAGATACTTTGCCGAAACAAGTGGATGCTAATGGCCGTTTGCACACTACGTTTAATTTGACCATTGCTCAAACCGGCCGGCTTAGTAGTACTGATCCGAATCTTCAGAATATTCCGATACGAACCGATCTGGGACGTCAAATCCGTACTGCTTTTGTTGCTGATCCGGGGAAGAAACTGATTAGCGCTGATTACTCACAATTTGAACTTCGCTTAGCGGCGGTTTTGTCGGGTGACGATGGCTTGATAGACATGTTTAACCGGGGAGCGGATATTCACCTAATGACTGCAGCAGAAATATACGGACGTAATCCAGAAGATGTCACAAAGCAAATGCGCTCAGCTGCAAAAGCCATCAACTTCGGCATTTTATACGGTATGAGCCCTCATGGCTTGAGTGTAGCAACCGGTATGAGTCGCGACCAAGCAGCCGAATTTATAGAGAGGTATAAAAGTCTGCGGCGTCCGTTGTTTGATTACATGGAGAACATTAAAGTCAAGGCGCAAAAACAAGGTTATGTTGAAACTTTGTTCGGTCGTCGCCGGCCGATGCCGGATATACACTCGAGTAACTTTGCAGTACGTAGTGCAGCTGAGAGAGCAGCAATTAATATGCCGATTCAAGGCACAGAAGCAGATCTAATGAAGCTAGCGATGATTAAATGCGAGAATCACTTACGAAAATTAAATAATGGATCCAGACAGCTGCTACAAATCCACGACTCAGTTTTAATTGAATGCCCGAAAGAATCTGCTGAAACGCTGGCTAAAGATATTCAAAATATTATGCAGCATGTTTATGATTTGCCAGTAAGGCTAGATGTTGATGTTAAGGTTGGCGATAACTGGGGAGAACTATAAGTCTGATTTAGTTGGTCGATGTCGAACTATATGATGGCTCCTGACTCGACCGCCTCTGGCTAGAATCAGGCGAAACGCCAGCCAGATTATCCATAGTGCGGAAACAAACTCCACTAATCCTATAGCGCCGCCAATGATACTGTTATGCTTATAAAATTCATATAACCCTACTAGAAACACCAATCCTTCGCCGGCAATTAGCAGTTGTGCCAGGCGTTTACTACGCCGGTCTTGAGCGGCAAATCCAACCAACCATAGCACACCAAAACAAAATGTTATAAAAACAAACAATACAATCTGTATAAAGATATTACTGAGGCAACCGCCATTGCCATTGACACACTGAGAAACTGACTTGTTGGCACCATCAACCACATATAGAAGTGTTAAAAAAATAAACTGAACAGTTGTTGCGATGCCGGTTTCATAACGTAACTTAAAAGCCATCAGTAAACCTGTTTTTAACCCTGTTTATTATACGCTTTGTTTTGGCTGGATCGTCGGTATAATCTCTATGAGGATGACTAGTCCGTTTTGCGTGGTATTTGCAGGAGTTCCAGGAAGCTCGAAAACGATCATTGCCTACTATTTGTCTTTGAACTTCAGGTTACCAATTCTTAGCACGGATAATATCCGTTTTGAAATCAAAGAAGACCTGCTGGTTGATAACATTAATGAGCCTGCTGCCCACGCGCAATATAACAAACGTTATGAAGATCGCCTACTTGAAGCACTTAAGCAACAATCGAGTTTTATTCATGACGGAAGCGTTGATCGACGCTGGCCTGAGCTTAAACAACGCCTGATTGACGCTAGATTTGATTACTTTTTAGTCAGCTTAGATTTAAGCAAGCACTTTCTGAGCAATTTATATCTCAAAACCGGGAGAAAGTCTGCACTTGATCAGCTGGACGCCTATTACGAACAGCATGACGTTTTCAGACAAAATTTTGCTCAAGATGTGGCAGTGTCTATCGGTGACAATGATTTTTTAAAACGAAACCAGATAACTTCTGGTGTACTAGCTGCCTACCTAGATCAGAAAAGTTAAACCACTACTTGCAAAATATGTTCCTTATGTTACAATATGTATATGTTTGGGAGTCGACAGTTGCAATTTTTGTTAGGACTTGGCGTTGCCATTGCTCTGATTATAGTTATACTGCTGATTGTATTTATCCCTTCTGGACACAAAAAGGTGACCACCAAACCAATGGCTGCTTATGCTAATAATCCAACCGCTCAGGTAGCTATGCTGATTGATGGCCCGACTAATGCTCCTTCATTGCATAGCCAGGTTCAGGTTTACATAACAAATTCGATCACTACAATTAATATTTTTCGCGGCTATAATGATACGGTTGTTAAATCTAGCATTTTTCCGATGGATGAAGCTGCGTTCCATGTGTTTTTACGTTCGCTTGAATATGCCGGATATAATGATGGAATTACTAACTCTAAACTGGCGCAGGCTAGTGGGATTTGTCCCTTAGGTGACCGCTATATTTTCACATTTAACGTTAACGGGGTGCAAAAACAGCGTTATTGGCAAACTAGTTGTGGTGGGTTACATACCTATAATGGAAACCTTCAGTTGACCCTGTCGCTTTTTCAGGCACAGGTTCCTGGCTACAGCAATATAATAAGCGGCACCAATCTCTAGCCGATTTTAAAGCGTAGTTGCTTCTTAGTGCCGGCAGCTTTCGCCAAGGCAGGAGCATTTAACCTCAAGGTACTAATTAGTCCCGCACTGCGACCCGTAATTATGATGTCATTGCCCGCTAGCTTGACACTTACTTCGTAGCCATAAGTTGAAGCGACGTAAGCTTTAATGGCCTTTACCTCTTCGGGCGGCGTAAAATCTTTTTGGGCAAGGATATTGGCGATAGTGTCCATGAATAAAGCTATACTTAGCTATAAGTATATGCCAGAATTGCCTGAAGTAGAGACTATTAAGCGGGGCTTATCAAGCTTGATCATTAACCGAACGGTTGATCAAGTTGTTTTTGACAACCCTAAAAGTTTTCCAAACAGCCCCAGCGATGTTAAACAATTTTTAATCGGTGCAAAAATTACTCAGGTAAATCGTCGTGGCAAAGCCTTGATCCTAACGCTCGATAACAGCTATGCATTAATCATACATTTAAAAATGACTGGGCAGCTGGTTTATGACGGTCCAGATCAGCACTTTGGCGCCGGGCACCCCAACGATTCTTTAATAAGACGCTTGCCGGATAAAACTACGCGCGTGACAATTACCTTTACTGATGGCACCAGGCTATTCTTTAATGATCAGCGTAAATTTGGCTGGGTGAGACTCTACCCGGCTGCCGAGATATGTCGAATAACTTTTTTTGAGCGGTTGGGGCCCGAACCGCTTGATCCGGATTTCACTTGGCAAATGTTGAAGAACAGATTGGTACGCAGACAACGTTCAACTATAAAAGCAGCCTTGCTTGACCAAAGCGTAATCGCAGGTGTCGGTAACATCTATGCCGACGAAAGTCTGTGGGGAGCCAAAATCCATCCGGGGACTTTAGTAGAAGCGCTCAATGATCCAGATTACAAAAGATTGCATAAAGCTTTAATTGAAATACTCACGCTAGCTATTAATAAAGGTGGGTCAACTGATCGCAACTACGTAAACGCCAAGGGTGAACGGGGAAACTATCTGGAATTTGCACGAGTATTTAGGCGTGAAGGCCAAACCTGCCCACGTTGTGCCACCGTGATAGAAAAAACTAGAATAGGCGGGCGCGGCACGCATTTTTGCCCTCATTGCCAACACCTAAAGTCTATAAACCGGTATAATAAACAGTAGCAAAAATGAGTATTATTACACTTACTGGAGACAACACTTACGAAATTCGCCACGCTCTGAATAAACAGATAAACATGCACACTACGGAACGCGATCAGTTGGCGATTGAGCGGATTGATGCTACTTTACTGCCAGCCGATAAAGTAGCTGCAGTTGTTGCACGTTTGGATTCGCCGTCCTTATTTTCCGGTCATCGATTAGTAATTATCCGAGATTTAAGCTTAAACCCTGACCTTAGCGACCAAATGATAGAGATCCTTGATGTGCCGCCTTCAATAACTGACGTTATAATCGTCGATCCGCATCTTGACCGTCGCAGCAAATTGTACAAAGCGTTAAAGAACAAGACGAATTTTAGGGAATTTAAAGTGCTTAAAGAATACGAACTAATTTCCTGGATTATTAAAACGGTAGACGAACGCAGCGGTAAAATCAGCCGCAGTGACGCGACCTTTTTGGCTGATAGATCCGGCTTAAATCAAGAGCGGGTAAGTCAAGAAATAGATAAACTGCTGGTTCTTAGCCCAACAATTACGCGTCCTTTGATTGAATTGTTGGTTGAGCCGAGTATCGATAGCACGATGTTTAACCTTACCGATGCGGCTTTTGCCAAACAAAAAGCTAAAGCCCTGACAATTTATGATGAACAACGACGTTTAGGGGTTCAACCAATTCAAATCATCGGATCGATCAGCTGGCAGCTACATTTGCTGGCTTTAGTTAAATCTAGCGGCGAAAAACAATCTGAAGAAATAGCGGACGCTGCTAAACTTAACCCGTGGTCAGTTAATAAGGCCAAGCAGCTGGTTCGAGGTATCAGCCAGAAAGAGCTTATTAAAGCTGTCGAGAAGTTGCTTATTATTGACGATCGCAGCAAGAGCACTGCATTTAATACGGATGATGCACTTAAGCATTACCTTCTGAGTCTCTAAGCTATTAACAAACTAAAGTTGCATTGACTGCATTAGAGCAAGCTTTAACGTCTTTGTTTATCTGTTGATTGACGCCTTGGGTTGTTGATGGACTAGACTGGTTAGGTATACCTAGATTAGAGGAGTTAGGTTGGTTTTTGCTGCTGGGCTTGACGTATCCAAGCAGCAGACTAATTAAAACCACTAGCACGATTAATCCTGCTAGAGCAATTAATAGTTTAGTAGGCGGTTTTGCTACCCGGCTCGGACTAGCTTGTAGGTTGTGCAGAGCCAGTATGGCCTGAGCGTCTTTGTCCGTAAAGTTAGTCTGTGGTTTAGTTGCTGGAGGATAAGAACTAATTGCTGGTGCCGGTTGAGCTGCACTAGTGTCTGTTGGCGTCTGATTTTGCTGTGGTTGCTGTTCTTGATTATCCATTCCTAACAAATTATATGACGAAAGCCCAGTCTTTTAGTCGATCATAAAATAAAATGCAAATTTACTAGATTCTTAAATAGTCTACTTTTTGCTACCGCTTTTGTTAGTTTTGGTTGTTTTTTTAGAAGTTGTTTTCTTAACCGAAGCGGTCTTAGCGCCGGTTGACTTCTTACTGAGGTTAACCTTAGCTGTCTTGGCATTACCGCTGACACGCTGTTTTAATCGAGCAGCTTTTTGTTTACTTATAATACCTTTTTTAAGCGCGGTATCGATTCGACTCTGTGCTTTTGCATGAGTATCGGCGCTTGGCTTGCTGGATAATCCTTTTATCGCGCTTTTCATACTACGCTTAACTTTAGAGTTACGGATAGCTGCTGCCCTTGATTGTTTCACCCGCTTTTTAGCTGATTTAATAATTGGCATATTCGATGTCTTCCTAAGCTGTTATTAGATTAATTACGGCTTTTAACTATACAAGAGGATATATTAACAGCGCAAACTGTAATAGACAATGAGGCGCAATCATGCTAGTATTCTCACTAAACGATTCAAAAAACAAATAGCGTCAAATGGACAACAAAATACAGCTAGCAGAAAAGCTTAAGACGACCACTAATATATTGGTAACGGTTAGCAATAACCCGAGCGTAGATCAGTTTGCTGCATGTATTGGGTTAACTCTATGGCTGAACAAGATCGGTAAGCATGCCACTGCGGTATTTAGTGGCAATATACCCGATACCTTAGAATTTTTGCAGCCAGAAGAGACGATTGAGAAGAATACTGATTCGCTGCGTGACTTTATTATTGCGCTAGATAAGAGTAAAGCAGATAAATTGCGCTACAAGGTTGAAGATAGTGTTGTCAAAATATTCATCACTCCCTACAGAACCAGTTTGAGCGTTGATGACCTCGAGTTTAGCCAGGGAGATTTTAATGTCGATGCGATTGTTGCTTTGGGCGTTACCAAACAAGACGATCTGGATCGGGCGATTGTTGCGCATGGACGGATCTTGCATGATGCGCTTGTAGCAACCATCAATACCGTCAACTCCGGCGATTTAGGTTCAATTAACTGGCGTGATGTTACCGCCAGCTCTTTATCCGAACTGGTCTATGATTTGTGTGAACAGATTGATGCCAAACAGCTGGATGCGCAAATTGCAACCGCATTGTTAACTGGTATTGTTGCCGAAACCCAGCGCTTTAGTAATGATAAAACCAGCCCGAACACTATGGGTGTAGCGGCGGCTTTAATGGGGGCAGGAGCGAATCAACAACTAGTTGCCAATAAACTTGAGGGTGAGCAAACCAGCCCTAAAAGTTCAGCCGGAAAATCTTCTAAGGCGGACGTGCCTGCGCGTAACGATGGAATGCTTGAAATTGATCACGCTGACGAATTGCCTAAACCGGTTGAGCCGTTAGAGATCGACCAATCAGCGATTGAACCAACCGTTGAACCACCAGAGGTTAACCAAACGCCACCTGATCCAGTCGCTGAGGCAATAAATAATCATATGGTAACTGAGCCTCCCTCACTAGGCGGGACTTTAACCGCCAACTCACGTCCAGATGATCTGCAATTACAGGATGAGGCAATAACCGATCCGTTGAGCTTGCCCAATTCAGACGACAGTAAGCTGCTAGACAGAAAGCCTTACAGCGAAAATGGACCGACACCAGAAGTTCCGGAGACTCAACCGCCGGCTGGTCCTGGTCTATCTGATAGTTCTCATGTTAATAATGATGCAACGCAAACATTGTCCGAGCTAGAACAAGCTGTTGATAGTCCACACCTCAAAGCAATCAAAGATCAGGTAGATGCATCTTTAAACGGTCAAGCTATACCAAATCCCGCTGAGACAAAGAATACTACCGAGTTTAATCCGGCCGATTTTGGCTTAGAGCCAGAGGAGAATAATGATCCAAATGCACCACCGCCGGTCCCGCCACCACTTTGGAATCCGCCTTCACCCGGGGCGCAGCCTCCTGCCTAAGCCCCAATAGCGTGAGTCATGGAAGGGATACTGCTTGTCGATAAACCAACTGGTTGGACCAGCTTCGATGTAGTAAATTATGTGCGCAAGTTGGTAGCAAAGACGCAGGGTGTTCCGCCGCGTACCCTAAAAGTCGGGCATAGCGGCACATTAGACCCCTTTGCTAGCGGTCTATTGTTAATCTTGGTCGGCAAAAAGTATACAACCCGGAGTGAGTCGATGCTTAAGCAAGATAAAATATACCAGGTGACGGTTGAATTGGGCAGGATTAGCTCTACCGGTGATCCCGAGGGAGTTATTCAAAAGACCATACCTTCTCCTGTTGCTCCCAGCCATGCGAATGTAGCGCGAATTCTCAATCATTTTAGAGGTGAAATTAGTCAGACTCCACCTTCGTTTTCAGCTATCAAGGTTAACGGAGTTCGGGCTTATAGGCTGGCCAGACAAAATAAAGTGTTTAACTTACCCAGCAGGAGAGTTAAGATTAAGTCTATAGAGCTTATTGCTTATGACTTTCCGATGTTGTCATTTGTCGCTGAGGTTTCAAGTGGGACCTACATAAGGTCACTGGTCGAAGATATTGGCAAAGAACTTCAAGTAGGCGCTTATACGCGAGAGTTAAGGCGAACTGCCATCGGAAATTATTCAGTTAAAGATGCTGCTAAAGTTAGTGAATTAACTGAACAAACAATTTTCAAGTTATTGCTGCCCGACGACTAAAAATAAATAAACATCTATTGCAAAAACGGTCAAGTTTTGCTAGATTATAATCAGATGATAACAAGTGAACAAAAGGTTGCCGCCGTAAAGAAGGTGACAGCTAAGTCTAAGGATAGCGGTGGAGAGAGTGCGCAAGTAGCTATAATGACCGAGAGGATCAAACAGCTTACCGAGCATCTTAAGGGCAACCAACATGACTACATGGCCCGCAGAGGACTGTTGCAACTGGTCGGCAAACGGCGCCGATTACTGCGATATGTCGCTAGAAAAGATAGTGCTGGTTATCTAAGATTAATTAAAGAACTGGGTATTCGTCGCTAAGCTTATGTGCTTAAACTCATGCTCCTTGAATACTTTCGAGAAGTAGCGCTTGTGCACATTAAATGAACTACAAGAAAACTTAAGTCAGAGCTACAGATATATTGCGAGCAGAAGATTTACTAACGCACAAGCGCCAATATATTTGCACCCTGCCTTAAGCCAACCAAAAAAACGCGGACTTGTAGGGAAAGGACAATTTTGTCAGATATTATTAACCCATTCGGCAAAAAGATTATTTCAGTCGAGACTGACTTTTGTGGTCGGCGTTTAAGTTTGGAAGTTAACCGGGTCGGTTTTCGCAGTTCAGCCTCAGTTTTGGCGCGCTACGGCGACACGGTAGTACTAGGAACAGCCATGCTGGCTGAAGATACAGTTGAGGGTTTCGACTATTTTCCGCTAAGTATTGATTATGAAGAGCGTTTTTATGCTGCCGGTAAGATCAGCGGTAGCCGCTACATTAAACGGGAAGGACGTCCTAGTGACGAGGCAGTTTTAGTTGGTCGTTTGATTGACCGGCCCATCCGCCCGCTCTGGCCTAAGGGTTACCGACACGAAGTCCAAGGTATAGCCACGGTTCTGTCAATGGATCCTGCGTTCCGGCCAGATATGGTAGCGCTGATCGCTATGTCGATGGCCTTTATGTTGACCGGTGCTCCTTTTGACGGACCGGTGGCAGGATTAAGAGTCGGCTTAGATAAAAACGGCAAGTTTGCAGCATTTCTTGAGCCAGAACAGTTAGATTTGGGTGGTCTTGATCTGGTGGTGGCTGGAACTCAGAGTGGAGTGATGATGGTAGAGGCTGGAGCCAAAGAAGTAAGTGAGGAACAGGTGGCCGAAGCTATTGCCTACGCTCATACCGCCATGCAACCTGCGATTACGCTTCAAAATGAACTTTTCGAGAAGATTAAACCGTCCAAACAGGAGTTCAAGCTGGTACTGCCAATTGATGCAGTAAGACAACAAGTAGATGACTGGGTTAAGGGTAAACTAGGGGCCAATTTACGAGCACCTTACCCGGAGCGTAATGATTTAGTGCAGGCCTTAAAAGACGCGATGCACGAAGAGCTAAGTCAAAAAGTAGAAAACTATGATGAACAACGCCAAGACTATGACGATGCCTTTACCCTGGCCATACATAAAGATGTTAGAGAGGAAATTCTTAAGGAGAAGGTTCGTCCCGACGGGCGTAAGTTAACTGAGGTAAGACCGTTGAGTAGCCAAGTCGGTTTCTTGCCCCGGGCACATGGTTCAAGTTTGTTCACACGCGGCATGACTCAGGCAATGAATATCGTAACTCTAGCACCTTTAAGTTACTCACAGTCCATTGACACCATGGAATCAAATAGTGAGAAACGGTATATGCACCATTATAATGCTCCCGGTTGGACGGTCGGCGAAATTAAACGCTTAGGTAGCCCTGGCCGTCGCGAGATCGGACATAGTTATCTGGCGGAGCGGGCGCTTATGCCAGTACTGCCAGATACCACCACTTTTCCCTATGCAATTCGCTCAGTGACTGAAATCATGAGCCAGAATGGATCGACGTCTATGGCGGCAACTTGCGCGAGCTGCTTGGCGTTAATGGATGCCGGCGTTCCTTTGTCGGCTCCAGTGAGCGGCATTGCGATGGGGCTAATCCTTGATGGTGATACACCCTATATTCTGAGTGATATAGCTGATGCTGAAGATTTTGCCGGAGATATGGATTTTAAAGTTGCCGGTACCGCCAAGGGTATTACTGCTCTTCAGATGGACATGAAGGTACATGGATTAAGCGTTGATACTTTAAAAGCGGCTCTTATACAAGCCAAAGAAGGACGTGCCTTCATTTTAGATCATATGCTTCAGACATTAGCCGCTCCGCGGAAGGAGTTAAGTGAGTACGCACCACGAGTAGAGTCAATTCAAATTAACCCCGACAAAATTAGAGAGGTGATCGGTAAGGGTGGCGAAACAATCCAGAAGATTACGGGCGAAACCGGAGCAGAGATAGATATTGAAGATGATGGCACAATCAGAATTGCTAGCCCAGATGAGTCCAGCATTAATGCTGCGAAGCAGTGGATTATGAGCATTACGGCCGAACCGGAGGTTGGAAAAATATATGAAAACGTGCCAGTTGTAAGCGTGCTTGATTTCGGAGCCTTTGTCCAAATTCTGCCAGGCAAAGACGGGCTAGTGCATGTCTCAGAAATGAGCGAAGAGCGTGTGCAAAAGCCGAGTGATGTGGTTAAAGAAGGCGATCGCGTAACAGTTAAACTAGTTGCAGTTGATGATCGCGGTAGGTTACAACTGTCAATGAAAGCTGCCCAACGCGAACTGAAGGACAAAGCCAAGAGAGGATAAAATTAACTTAAGATGGCCAACAACTTAATTAATTGGCAACACAAAATAAGCGGGATGATAATATCTGCTTTAGCCTGCTTTGGCTTAAGTTATTTATTTATTTCTCTAAGTATTAGTCAAGGCAATTTGCTCTATTATGTGCTTGCACTAATTTTCTTAATCTACGGCCTGAAGTTCATCTTCAGGTTTATTGGGACGATTTTTCATGGACTCTTTAGAAAATAAGGCTAACCGATTAGAAGCAATTAAACGCAGCATTGTAGATAATGAAGTTTGCCCAGAATTAGCCAAAGGCGCGACCCAACTGGTATTTGGTGATGGCGATTTGGATAGCCAAATCGTTTTTATAGGGGAGGCCCCGGGACGGAAAGAAGATCAAACCGGACTACCGTTTGTTGGCGCGGCCGGTAAGTTTCTGGAAGAAATGCTTGGGAAGATCGGGTTACGACGTAACCAAGTCTATATAACCAATATCGTGAAGTATCGTCCGCCGCATAATCGAGATCCGCTCCCGCAAGAAAAGAAAGCTTTTTTACCTTATTTGCAGCGGCAACTCGAAGTAATCCAGCCGCGTTTGGTGGTAACGCTTGGGCGACATGCCGCTAGTTGTTTTCTTCCCGACATACATATCAGCGCAGAACATGGCAAGCCTAAACGATTAACACTTGCGTTTAGCGGTGAGCGTTTGACGATCGTGTTGCTACCGCTTTTTCATCCGGCGGCAGCTTTGTATAACGGTTCAATGCGACAAACTCTAGTTGACGACTTTATTCAAATTCCCGATATCATTAGGGCTCTTGATCGGGATAAGTTAACAGCTAATCAACAATTAACATTTTAATCATAGATAAGGAAAGGATTTTAAAATTAAATCATGACACAATCTAGTAACCAAAGACCTAAACCCCGGTCCAATAATAGCCAAAACAAAACTGCAGCCAAAGATTCTCTTGGTAGCAACCTAAGTGTTCCGCGCTCTGAAGCAGTTAGAGCATCAAAGCGTTCGCGTATGGATGCTCAAAAGATCGCCAATCAATATAATCTAAAAGTAGAGAGTGAGCGACCGCGGGCTAATGTTATCAAAGATGACACTGATCGTTTAAAGATTAGTTTCTTGGGTGGCCAGGAAGCTATCGGTGAAAAAAATATGCAGGTGATCGAGTGGGGAAACGATGCCTTGATTCTTGACTGCGGTAATAATCTGGGGATTGAGCTACCTGGCGTTAACTACACCATAGCCGATACTGAGTATCTAGAATCGATTAAACACAAAATCCGCGGTTATATAATAAGCCACGGTCATCTTGATCACCTCGGGGGGTTAAAGCACATTGTGCCAAAATATCCGGCACCGATTTATGGCAGTCGTTTTACTTTGGGAGTCGTGTCTAAAACCTTCGAAGATGCATTTGCCGAGTCAGGCTTAGAGTACACTCCAGAACTAATTGTCATGAATATGGACAATCATGAACGTTTGAAGCTAGGACCTTTCTTCGTTGAACTAGTTAGAATTACACATTCAGTACCCGAGTCAGCCTG
>DAHWID010000004.1 GCA_027345405.1 Candidatus Saccharimonadota bacterium | reverse complement strand
TTAAGTAGAGATGGAACTCGTAAGTGTGAAAATATATCCAGAAATAACCATGTCATGCTGAGCGCTGTCGATCCTAAAACCCAGACTTCACTTCAGATCTCTGCAACCTGCAGCCAGGTAACAGAACCAAAACAAATCAAACAACTTCTTGATGAAATTATTAATATCAGCATGAAAACCAGCGGTGGAAAACTGCCACCTGTTAGTAAGATCACGACAAAATCTCTTGTCGCGATTAAGTTAATCCCTGTGCAGATGCGTATGGCAACCTATGCAAACTCTACTAACGATAATGAAGTGAGCCCATTCGAATCAATTGAAAGTTTCGATCTGGTTAGTTAACGGCCCGATGAGAGAGCTTGTTCTAGCAGATTAACGTCCTTAATGATGATAGAACCGCCTTTGATATTTACAATGCTAGAAGCTTTTAGCTTGCGCATCACACGAGTGACTGTCTCCCGCGATATGCCGGATCGAGCCGCCAAATCTTGTTCAGAGATATGGATCTTTAAGCTACCACCATCTTCAACCTCGCCAAATCGTTTGGCTTCAATCATCAGTTCAAGCATCAGCCGGCTTTTAGCTGTTCCCTTCATTAATTGAACCATTCGTTGAAGCACACCCTCAGTGCCTCTATAAACACGTTCAAGTAAATCTAGGGCTACATCAGAATTTTCACTTAGAAATTGTAAAGCAGCAGCGGCAGGTACAACGTGTAGTTCGCTTTCGCTATCGGTACGATAAAAAAAACGATTCGGAACCCGATTTAGAGCCCAAGACATCGGAAAGAAGGCACCGGGTTTAAAAACATTTACAATTACTTCATCGCCGTTATAGGCGTTATCGTATTTAACGACGCGACCCTTGGTTAAATAATAAACATGTTCGGGGTCTTCGTCGGCGAATATGAGTATCTGACCCTTTGGATAAACGCGAGTGGGAAATTGAGAAAAGTATTCTCTGACTTTAGTCTCTGGATCGATTTTCATATACTGCCCCCTTAATATGAACCACAGCAAACTCATCTATCACTTTAGCAATTCTTTAAAAAGGTACAAGCTTAAAATTACTCTTAAAGTAACAAAATGCTAAAATTAAAGGCACATAAAGATCTCTTATAACTAAACTTGTTGCTCTGACCCTTAAGTAATAAACGAAGCAAACATTAATACAGATTCTTATGACTTAGTATTGCCAAATTAAGAGTAGGATAATTACGGCTTGACTTACAAGACCGATTCCGCGGTATATAACGAACCTATCATTGTATGACGGCCAGAATTCTACAACCATAAGTAAGCAACTTAAGTTTGACGTATTAGAGTAGTTTGCCTATATTATTTAGGTAACTAACTAATAAGACATCATGCGGCAGGTAAAAGAGGCTGAAACTATATACCTCATTAAGCGCCTCAATAATTTAGTAAATCATCATATAGATGAACTACTAAAGGAATATGGGATGGCGCGCAGCCAATTTCAAGTGCTTTATCTTATTAGCGAGTCTGGCTCATTAAATCAAAAAGACTTGCTTGAGCAAATGCAGATCGAACCAGCAACTTTAACTGGATTGCTAGATACATTGGAAGGGAAGCGTTATATCAGGCGCAGCTCATTTATTAAAGATAAGCGCAGCAATGTAGTCCAGCTAACTAAAAGTGGCAAAGAAATTTTACGGCGCATTCCACATCCAGGTGTATACGTCCAGTCTATGATGTTCAATGGTGTTAATGAATCGGATCGCAAAGCCTTTCAAAAAAACGTTAGTCAGATAATTAAAAATCTCGAGCCAGAAATAGTAGCAAAAAATAAATAAGCAGGAGGAATATGGAGAAAATTAGAGCTCTACATGAACGCACTGATTACAAGTGGATTGCCCTAGCCAATACCACACTCGGCGTAATCATGGCAACAATAGATTCATCGATTATGCTCATCGCCTTACCGGATATTTTTAGAGGTATCAAACTAAATCCTCTCACACCCGGAAACAGTTTTTATCTGCTTTGGATGATTCTTGGGTTTTTGATTGTCAGCAGTGTATTGGTCGTTAGTTTCGGCAGACTCGGAGATATGTTCGGAAGGGTAAAAATGTATAATTTAGGTTTTGTCGTATATACGATAGCCTCACTTTTACTAACAATTACCTGGATGCATGGATCATCCGCAGCTTTATACCTCGTCATCATGCGCGTATTTCAAGGAGTAGGTGCAGCTTTTATAATGGCCAATTCAGTCGCGATACTTACCGATGCGTTTCCGCCGCATCAAAGAGGCTTGGCGTTAGGAATCAATAATGTGGCCGGCATCAGTGGCTCATTTATCGGTTTAATCCTGGGTGGTTTACTGGGTCCAATTGATTGGCGTTTAATCTTTCTCATTTCAGTACCATTTGGCATTGCCGGTACATTATGGGCCTACTTTATGCTTAAAGAATCTAAGGGAGCAAAGCGCGGTGGAAAAATTGACTGGATCGGCAATCTAACTTTTGCCCTTGGACTTGTTCTAATAATGATTGGCATAACCTACGGTATCGAACCGCACGGAACTAGCGCTATGGGCTGGACTAGTCCTGCCGTTCTATCCGAACTTATTATCGGCGCTTTATTTATGATAGTGTTTGCTGTCTATGAAAGTTACATCAAGTATCCAATGTTTAGGCTACATTTATTTAGAATCAGGGCTTATACGTCTGGTGTGCTATCAAGTTTTCTAGCGGCAATTGCACGCGGCGGCTTGATGTTCATGCTCATTATCTGGCTGCAGGGTATCTGGCTACCGGAGCATGGCTACAGCTTTTCACAGACTCCACTTATGGCTGGTATCTTTATGCTGCCGTTAACAGCCGGAATATTACTGGCGGGCCCAATATCCGGAATTTTATCAGATAAGTATGGCGCACGACCGTTTGCAACCGGCGGCATGATTGGTTCGGCCTTGGCCTTTATTTTATTGGACCTCTTGCCAATTAATTTTGTGTACTGGCAATTTGCCTTAATTCTTTTGCTCATGGGCCTCTCGATGGGTTTTTTCGCCTCGCCGAACCGGGCCGGCGTAATGAACAGTCTGCCAGCTAAAGATCGTGGGGCGGGGGGAGGAATGAATACTACTTTCCAAAACTCAGCTCAAGTTTTATCGATAGGGATCTTCTTTACGCTCATGATCATTGGACTTGCTGCGACCTTACCTACAAGCTTAACGGCCGGGCTAGCGCAACATGGCGTACCAAGCGCACTAGCTGCAAAAATTGGCCACCTACCGCCGGTTTCGGTACTATTTGCCGCGTTTCTAGGCTATAGCCCTATAAAACAACTAGTTCCGGCAAAAGTTTTCACTGCACTCTCTAAACATAACCAGGCTATTCTAAGCGGGCACAGCTTTTTTCCGGATTTAATATCTAAGCCTTTTTCGAGCGGCCTAGGTGAAGCTTTTATCTTTGCGATCATTGCTTCACTGATTGCAGCTATCGCTTCTTGGTCGAGAGGCAAAAAGTATGTACATAACGAACATGTCGCAGAAATTCCTGAAGCAGTTGAAGAAAAGATAGTTTAAACTATCTGCCAGTTTTCCGCATTAAAACTATTTTACCTAACTAGCTAATAGGCTAAATCTTGAAATAGAAAAACTAATGCACCTAACTAATCAACACCAGCTGCTTTATGTTAAAAGACAAAAATTTAAATCCATAAACTAAAATTTAATAGTTAAACAGCTAAATAAGGCGTACTTAATCCTAATATTGTCAGGATATTTGATTTTCAAACACTAAATAACAGCTTGCAAGTGAGTATTTTAAAAACTTTAAAGACACCAGTAAAACAGTTAAATTAAAGTCAAAAGTTCGGATCTGTTTCGCAAGGGAAATGCTACTTTGACTCATCTTCGACCCAGCTGCCGTGTTTGGATGGCCACCAATTCCACTTACCCAGCAAAACAACGATAGAAGGTACCAGCAAAGTCCGTACCAAAAACGTATCCATTAAAATACCAAGAGATAATCCAGCGCCAATATCCCTAACTTGGGTATCGCTTGATCCGGCTACAAATGCCAGCACCGCAAACGTACCAGCCAGCACCAGACCGGCAGAAGTCACCGTGGTGCCAGTAGTAGTCAGAGCCTTGGACACTGCTTTTTTTAACGTAAGTCCATGTGCTTCTTCACGAATTCTTGTCATAACCAGTATGTTATAGTCTTCTCCTAATGCCAAGAGAAAGATAAACATCAAAAAAGGCAATATGAAGGTTATGCCACTCTCGCCCGCAATTGTTATAAATAGTATTACCGAAAGCCCAAATGCCGCTAAGTAAGAAAGTCCAACGCTGACTATTAGGTAAAGCGGTGCAATTAGGCTTCTTAACAGTAATGCCAACAATAGGCCAATTACAATAATCGCAATCGGAATAACTCTGACAAGATCACTATTAGATATATGATTAATGTCATAAAGAGCCGGAGCCTCGCCCGCTATACCATTATTTATAGCGCCAACATTAGCCGCTATTTGCTTGACCCTGGCGCGCATCGCCGGAGTATCATTCATGGCTGCCGTCGAGTTAGGGTTACCGGCACTTAAACCCACCTCGTACTGAACTATCTTGCCATTTACGCTAATAAAGTCCGCCAGGCCGCGGTACGCTTGGTATAGTCCCGGAGGCAAACCATGTGTCAATAGAATTGAAGGCTCTAGTTGCGGCAAGTGATTAGGTGGACCAATTTTGCTATAGAGTAATTTAATTAGAGTTGGCGACAATCTGGCACCATTAAAAGTCAAAGGCCCGTCTACACTGTTAAATTCGGGGGACTTAGACAGTTGTTGCTGAAGTGAAACTAGTGGCAGTGGATTTTGCCACAAAGATTGCGGCAAAACAAATAAAACACCAGTGGGATTAGCGCTACTAGAAGGAAAATGTCGTGCAAGTATGGCATTGCCTCTAGCCGCCTCGCTGCCGGCTGGCGGTGTAGTATTACCACCGAAACCCGCTGCTTTATATCCGGATACCGCAGCTGCCAAACCGCCAAAAACCAAAACACCGATTATTAATACCAATGCCGGTCGTTGCACCACCGAGGCACTAATCCTACCCCAAAAACCACCTCTATTACTATGCTTACGGCTCAAATAAGGCCAGAATGCAGCCCGACCAAATATAGCTAGTAAGGCCGGTAGTAAAGTTAGCCCAGCCAGTAAAATTAAAGCGATTCCAATGGCTAGCGGTCCGCCTAAGTCAGAATATAGTTCAAATGTCGCTAACATGAGCGAAAGCAGGGCCGCGATAACTGTCGCAGCCGAAAAGGTAATTGATTCGCCTACTCGGCTTAAGCCCTTAACAATAGCTTCTTTTTGCGGTAGACCGTTCATTATCTCTTCTCGCACGCGAAAGATCAAAAACAATCCGTAATCAGTACCCGCGCCTACTATTAGCACGGTAAGTAACAATTCCGTAAAAGAGGATACCTTAAGACCGTTACGAGCTAATTCGGCAATGATTGGACCCGCCATGGTTGCAACCAGCAGTGGCGGAATAAGCGTAATGATGGGTGCCAGTGGCGCACGAAAAATCAGTAGCAGTAAGATTATTATAAAAATCGCTGAACCGATCTCCAATTGGCTATTTGAGGCACCTGTAGTCTTGCTGTTATCTACTGCCGTCACGATATCTCCAGCTAAAGCGGCCTGCATGCCAGAAGGTAAGTCAGCGTGAGCAATTGCAGTTTGCATATTATCTACAGTGATCGTTGGATCGATGCTCCCACTACCCTTAACTAAAGCGATTAGCTCATCAGCTTGACCATCACTGGATAATCCGGCATTTTTAACTTGTTTAAGCTCGGGGACTTGGTCAAGCTTCGATTGCAGCCGAGTAATAATTGCTAGATCATGAGCCGTCAATTTTTGGCCATTAGTAGTGGCTATTACAACTGGAATTGGGTTAACATTAGTGGAATTACCAAAAGCTTGGGATATCTTTAACGCGTTCTCAATTGGAGCGCTAGCAGGCAAAAAATTACTATTATTAGACTGCACGGCACTTGAAAGAGACGGCAGAAAATGTGCTGCCAAAACCGTCACCAGCACCCAAAAAATCAATACTAGCCAACGAAACTTTACTGAAAACCGACCAACTGCTCCAAAAAAACGAAACCCAATATGTTCAAGGTCTTTTTTAGAAATTTTATTATTAGCCACCAGGTAATTGTGCCTAATCCCTCAAAATACTGCAAGTTTAGATAATATGGGCGAGCTAATCATTCCGTTTAAATACACGGCCAAATATTAGCCTTTAGATATTAACAAAACTAATCCTGCTGCAGAGCCGAGCAAACATCCTAAGCAGAGAAACAGGCGGTGGCAAAAATCCTTTTTGTCTAAAAATTATATAAGTAAGTATTAAAAAAATTAATTACACTTTGCATATATACATATGATAATATGGTCATATGAAATATCCATCATTCGATCATTTTTTTATGACGCTCGGCAATAAACAAAGGGTAAGAATGCTTCAGCTTCTTAACGTTGAAGGCCCCCAAAGTGTATCAGATATATCGAGGGCTCTTAATGTGGAGCAATCTGCTGTGTCACATAGTCTCCAGCACCTTCTGCAATGCCATTTTGTAACGGTCAAGCAGGATGGTAAAGAGCGAATCTATTCAATTAATGAGGACACCGTAGCTCCGCTTTTTGGGCAGATTCGAAAACATGTTGAAAAGTATTGCGTAGCAGGCTGCGATCATTCGTGGGAAAGTGATAAGGAGGTTACGTATGGTCACAAACGTCAAACTGCTTAAAAAGCAAGAAATTGCTACGGATACAATGGCATTTTATTTTGAAAAGCCTGAAGATTTCGACTACCGTGCTGGTCAATTTGCCGACTACACACTTATAAACCCGCCGGAAACTGATGCGGAAGGCAATACGCGCGGCTTTTCATTCATTACTGCTCCTTATGAAAAGAACATTGGTGCTGCCACACGACTGCGCGATACAGCTTTTAAGCGAGTGCTGAGAGATTTACCGCTTGGTTCAGAGGTAAAGCTAGACGGCCCCTATGGTGACTTTACTCTACATAAGACAGAATCAACCCCTGCCGTATTTATCATTGGAGGCATAGGCGTAACACCAATTTGCAGCATAGTAGCCCAAGCTACTCATGATAAAACCGCCCATAAGATGACCCTGCTTCACGCCAATAGAAACCCGTCCGATGCTCCGTTTGCAGCAGATTTTGAACGTTTAGCTAATGAAAATCCGAAATTTACCTATGTGCCGGTAGCAACCGATTCTTCCATTGAAAATTGGGATGGAGAGCGTGGTCGCATTGATGCGAATATGATCAATCGTCACGTATTAGACCTAAATATACCAATCTATTATCTGTCTGGTCCTGAAGGCATGGTCAAAGCCATGCGCCAATTGTTAGTTAGCTTAAATGTGAACGAAGACAATATAAAAACAGAAGAATTTGCTGGGTATTAAAATGTTACTTTTGTATTTATTGGATGACATATCGGCTTAAAAAATTACCACGCATAAAGTTTTATTAATTTAATTCAGGAGGGATGCAATGATAAAAACAAAACGCGTTTATGAACCATACAGCCCTCAAGATGGACAGCGAATATTAATAGATCGACTGTGGCCGCGCGGCCTCAGCAAAGAAAACGCTAAAATCGATTTGTGGCTAAAAGATATTCCGCCTAGCACTGAACTCCGCGCTTGGTTTAATCATGATCCAAAGAAGTGGTCAGAATTTCAGAAACGTTATATAAGAGAGCTAGATAACAACGAGGAGGCAACAAAAGTTCTACGTGCAAAAATCAAGTCAGGTATTATCACACTTGTATATGCCGCAAAAGACGAACAACACAATAATGCTGTAGTTTTAGCAGAGTACTTTAAAAAATAAAGTACCTGCATGTACGAAACAACCCTAACTATATCCTTAAGACCGCCATTTAGCTTAGTTATGACAGTTTGGGTGTTGGGTATGCGCACCAAAAATAATATTGACCGTTTCAAAGACCATACTTATAGCCGAATATTGTCACTAAATAATGCACCGGTAGAGCTGACCATAAAACAGATTGATGCATCGAGGCAACAACTAGAAATTAAGTTACGCAGTCATAATAAGTTATCAGACGAGCAGCAGAATAATATTAAGCGGCTGGTGAGTATCATGTTTGGAACGAGAGTAAATATGAAGCCCTTTTATGCTCTTGCAGCTAACGACCCAGCACTAAGTCAGCTAGTCGAGCAATTCTACGGTATGCGACCAACTCGTTATCCAACCATATTCGAAGCACTGATCAATGCTATAGCCTGCCAGCAGGTTTCGCTTGATGCAGGCATCGCCACACTCAACTGACTAACTGAAAGTTATGGGCTAGCCTTTATAATTGGCGATGCTAAGTATTACGCCTTTCCGCAGACAGAAGATTTACTTGGAGTCTCCTAAGAAAAACTAAAATTTTCATACCCATGATCCTTAACTATATTCTCGATAATTAAGTTAAAGATCTACCGCGCTATCGTTTATTTCGTTTGTGGTTACCGTAACCTAATGTAGCTCCTGCTTCAATATAGCTATATTCTTTAAGTATTCATGCACATAGCTTAAACTTCGTCTGCTAGTAACTCGACGAAAACTAGTTTTCTTTCGTCATCATTAATTTATCGCACAACCAAATTTTACATATTTTTGGCTGAATTATGTCAATATATAACTTACCGGGAGATATTTGGGATCTTAAGGGGGCTTATATTTACTTGCGATTAAGCGCCCAGAGTACCGATGGGCTTATTGCCTTATCCTTGCGGTGTATGCAACCTATCCAGCAGCAAGGGCGACGCATTCCGTCCTTAAGCTCAGATACGACGCGCTGCACATGCTGTGCCCGAGTATCCGGCTTCTTTGGAGTAATTGTCCAGCAAATCCATTCATTGCGAGCAAGCGGGGTAATATCTTCCCAGAGCAACAGCGCCTTTTTGTCCGCCAAAAGAGCACTCCTAAGATCAGCTGGTAATTTGTGTACTACGCCGTCGGATATATGTTTTGTAGTCATCTGATTATATTACCTCGGTTTTTATTGTTTATAAATGCCGACTTTACGACCTTAATCTGTCATTTTTTAGTCTAAATAACTTTTTAGAATGGATTCAAATATATGATGGCTAGGGCGGAGGGATTCGAACCCCCGAATGCCAGGACCAAAACCTGGTGCCTTACCACTTGGCGACGCCCTATTATAGACCGATAAACTGTTTGGATTATACAAAACAGACCATAGATAGTCCAAACTACCCTAGCTTTACAACAAGAAGGTAATCAAAGATAACCCTACGTGTCATAACTATAAAGCTGATGCGAGTTATTTATGATTCTATCTGCTGCCGCCAAACTGCCATTTCCTTGCAACAATAAAGTATTAGCGAGGAGCGGGCGGCCAGCCCTCTCGCCGCTCGCTTTAAGATAGAAGTTATACGGTTCTAGATTCATTAGATCACTCTTTAGGACATAGGGAGAAAATAGCGGCAATATTCGTTGGCTATCAATTTCACCGGCCGTCCGAAAACACACTACATTTCCAACGTTTGTGAGCAGAGAATTGATCTCATTATCGCTTTGAAAAGATGTAGTTTGTTCAGCAAGAGTTAAATAAACCCCGAATTTACGAGACTCGCTAATCAGTTGCATAAAGATAGGTGTATTAAATAGCCCAAACTCGTCTACATAAACCATAAATGGTGTTCGTTTAGCAATGTTCAAGCGCACGCGCCGCCATGCCGCGAACTGGAGTTTAGCCAAGATTACCATCCCTAGTAGCGACGCGGTATCTTCACCCAAGTTTCCTTTAGCAAGATTACATATTAACAACTTGTTTGAGCTGATGATGTCATCAAAGTCTATGCTTGAGCGAGCTGGAGATAACATACGACTGGCAGCCGCTGAACGTTGAAATCGGCCAAGCTTGGCGGTAACGCCAGCTGCCATTTTTACCCGCTGGTAACTACCGGCCTTATTAAATTCACCATACCAGAAGTCCCGCAAGGCATTATCGGTTAACTCACTTACGACCTTTGACCTAAATAAATCGTTAGTCAATAACTTATGCAGGGTGAACAGATTGGCTCCAGGTATATCAAATGCTGTATGAATGGTGTTGCGCAAAATATATTCGATCCGATGCCCGCCACTATCATCATCAGAGAATATTTTTCGAAAAATAGATATGATTGCCTCTGTAACGAATTCTTTAGCAAGTATCAAATCATCGCCGCCAATGGCTTTAGGCAACTCCAGTAAGTTAACACCTACCGGGTGCCGTAAATCAGCTGGATCAATATAAACGACTTCACGCATACGCTGTCTAGGCATATACTGCAGTAGCAAATTGGATAAATCCCCGTGCGGATCAATTAGAGCTGCGCCTTTGCCACTTAACGCATCCTGCACAAAGCTATAACCAAGCAGCGTCGATTTACCCATACCGGTTCCACCTATGATTAAGCAGTGCTTTTCACGCTCAGCCTTACTTAAACCGACTGCAACCTTTCGACCGCCAGCTTCTCCCATCCCAATAATCAACTCAGGGCTAGTCTGACGCGCGGCCCCAAGCCTGCTACTATAGCCTAGCTCAGCTTTCTCCTCCCACTTACCGCCTGGCGCAGGCAAATTATAGAGTCGACAAAGATCATCCGGGTTAATACTATAGCCATGAGAGGGTTGGCGTTTGATGAAGTCTGCGACGACCGACTGAAATGTTCTAGTGCTTTTAAGACCATGCGAGCTTAAGGCGGCACTTGCAGATACCCTAAGGCGGTCGACTCTTTTTTGGGTCGGAGCACTTAGTAGCAGCCGCGTGCAAGCCTTGATCCGGTCATTTGGTTTCAAATGATGGTTTTTCATCTTAACGGCACGGTTATATGCCCTCTGCCTAGCGCTCGCTTGATCACTTATAAGATCCGACAAAACTATAAGCACCGCTTTACTTAAGTGCCAGACTACACCAGAAATTAAACGCAGTGCACTAGTAACAAAACGGTGTTTTCTGGCACTAATTATTAACTGCCAGCAGGCAATTTCTTTGGATTTCAGTCCTCCTAGCGAGATTAATAATGTATCGACTAATCCCGGCTCGATTGTTTCGTTTGCAAAACGTGGCCGCCAAACTTGTGCGTAAGTAATCACCCTAGACGGCATTAAATACCCGAGTCCGTCTTTAATTTTAACTAAGCGAAGACGTGGTGAAGCGGCAATTAAACTCTGCTTAAGGGAACTTATTAGTTCGAGCGGACCAAAAACCAAAAATGATATACCGCTATCATCCGAAACTATAACCTCGAACCCGATCGCGACACTATGATTGAAAAATTTGGTCGGCTTTTGCTTAAGCAAGCCAACTATTAGCTTCATGGTTGGTTCTAAATCTGCCGCGTAAGCTGCCGGGGGAATAATCCGATATGTAACGTAACGGACTGGTTTAGCGGGAAGTAGACGCACGCACAAATACATCAGACTGATACTGACTAGGGCTGCAACTGCTATTGTTACTAACACCCATCGATCCCTCGTTACAAGGTATGTTTAATAATAGCTTAAATCGACTCATTTATGCCAGCTGATTAGATGTAAATGCTGTACCAAACCTAGTGCTAATACACCAAGCGCGACTGGCAGCCAGTAACTGACGACTCGATAAGCCAGAACTGCTGCCAGTGCCATACCGGTGTCTGCGCCATGCGCGGCAACTATTCCCGCCGTTAGACTAGCCTCAACCCCACCTATTCCTCCTGGGGTTGGGGTAATGGCTCCAACTAATACGCCGAGAGAAAAAATCATAAATGTTAAAGGAAAGTTTAAATGAATTCCATAAGCGTTAAGGACAATATAGAATGTCACGGCTGTCATTGTGGCCTGCAACAAGCCACAGCAGTAAGAAGCAAGTGGTTTAAGCGGATGTTTACGGTATTGCTTAAGAGCACCAATCAAGCTACGCCGCACCTGACGGGCAAAGCGCATCCGGCTAAAGAAAAACCAAACCACAGCGGCTGCGATAACGATAAGTATGGCCAGTATTACTAATAAAACAGTTGTATGATCGGCATAAATACCGATCACCTTAGCATTAATACCAAACACTGCGGCTAGAACAATCAATAAAGAAATATTACCGGCTATGCCAAGAAAATTGTTAACGCCAGCTATTACACCTGAGGTAGCAGGGTCGTGGCCACGGCCCCGAAGATAAAGGTAATTGATACCAATGTTGCCAATACCCGCTGGAAGTAATAAGTTAAGCGGTACGCTGGCATACTGAACTAATAATATCTGTCCGACTTTGACTTTTTTTAAGGCTAAAAACCAATAACTAAGACTTGAACTTATAAATGTCACCACAAATGTCGCAAAAGCCAGCAGATAGAGCCCGATGTTTTTAGGAATGGCAGTATGGATATCTATACCGAAAACATGAATGTTAGGTATGACGACATAAAATGCTAATAGTGCAACCGCCCCTATAACAATGGCACGCTTGGCAGACTTAGAGCGCAACGAAAGCGAAAAATCGTGGTGCATAAATATGTATTTACTAAAAGCATTATCGCAAATAGTAAGAAATTACGCACATTAGTAAAGTGCCCCCTTGCTATAATTACTTAGATTATGGCAAGCCAAACCAGAGTAGCTTTAGCAGAACAACGGGCGCTGGCTGAGATTTTATTTGACAGCATTGGTGATGGAGCAATCACTACTGACGAGTACGGATGCATCACGCGCATTAACCCAATCGCCCTAAATATTCTTGGCTTCAGCGAAGAAGAAGTTATTGGAGTATGGCTGCCCAAGCTACTGTCGGCATATGATGACAATGGCCGCAACATTCCATTGATTGAACGCCCGATAACGCGCGCTTTTGTTACCAGGCAGATACTTTCCCAGCGCGTACGATACAAAAGAAAAAACGGTACGCTTGTGCCGGTGAGTGTAACCGTATCGCCAATCTTTGTTAAAGACCAACCAGTCGGATGTATTCAAATCTTCCGGGATATTACTAAAGAGTATGAGATAGACAAGATGAAAAGTGATTTTATATCACTTGCCAGCCACCAGCTGCGCACACCATTATCTGCTATCAAAACATACTCGCACATGTTGCTCGACGGATTTATGGGACCGCTTACAAAAGCACAAGCCAAATCACTCCGCACAATAGTCAGTGCGACCGGAAGGATGAATGAAACAATATCGACACTACTTAACATTAGTCGGATTGAAAGTGGGAGCATAGCGGTAGATAAAAAACCGATCAATGCAGCTCAACTAATGGATGAAATTATAAATGAGCACCAGTTAGCAGCAACTGACAAAAAGATCAAATTGATCACGCAACACCCCGACCTCCAACTAAAAGTCTTATCTGACGGCGTCATCCTTAAGGAAATCCTCGGCAATTTAGTGTCTAACGCCATAAAGTATACAAATCCCAACGGCCAAGTCTGTTTTGCCGTTAAAACTAAAAACAATAGAGTAATACTAAGTGTTAACGATACTGGCATGGGGATACCGAAAGAGTCCCGAGACAACGTCTTTAGCAAATTTTACCGCGGGGAAAATGTAATTCGTAAGGAAACCAGCGGGACTGGCTTGGGTCTATATCTTGTGAAAGGTCTAGTAAGCGAGCTGGGGGGTGAAGTCTGGTTCGACAGTACAGAAGGCAGGGGATCTACTTTCTATGTTTCGTTGCCGCTATTTCCGCAAACGATCCGTACCCAGACAGTAAAGAAATAGACACTACAGATTTGCTGCGGTGTGGCATAATAGGAAAGTGAAAGTAAGGTAGAGCTATGGCAGACATTCTGGTAGTAGAAGACGATAAAGATCTTAATGCAGCCTATAAGGTGATACTCCAAAGCGATAAGCACCGGGTTAAAACGGCATTTAACGGACAAGAAGCGCTTGAATTACTTAAAGGCTACACGCCTGACCTAATTTTGTTAGATTTACTGATGCCAATCATGGGCGGTCTGGAACTGTTAGAGAAATACGACTTAAAGAGTCACCCTAAAGTCAAGGTTCTAATCTTTACTAATATGGAAAACTCGCCCGAAGTTACTAAGGCCTATAATCTTGGAGCCACGCGCTGCATCATCAAGTCTTGGACGGCACCACAAAACCTATCGAAGGTAGTCAACGATACCCTAAAAGCAAAAGATAATAGTCAGCTAAGCTTAAACTAGTCTGGATTCAGTTTTAATACCATCTTCTGGGTCAAGCTCGGCAATATNTTGGTCATTTAGAATTAACTGTAGCTTGTTAAGATCAACCGTATAAGGTTGGTTTTTGCCATAGTTAATTACCCCTCGATGCTTAAGCCGGTTAAGCTCCGTAGCCGCCGTTTCACGCGTTAGACCGGTTAGATTAGCAAAATCCTGATGAGTTAAGCGCAGTCCAATTTCACGCTTATGTTCACCGATAACTTTTCCGTGGGTCAGGGCAAGATAATGCAAAGTGTACATAAGCTTTTCATTGGCGCGTGAATGCTGCAGGGCATTAAGCTGCATCGACAAACCTAGGCTATTATTAACATATCTATCTAGCTCGGCGAGCGCCATAGCGGGATGAGACCGGATAAACGACACATATTCGTCGCGCGACACTAAATAAACCTCACATTCTGGCGTAAATGCTTCGTAATAATAAATTGCGCTCGGCACCTTATAATAAGTCCAAGTTCCGGGAAAACTCTCATTCGTTCCATAAAATCCAACCGGTTTTTCGTCGCCATGGATTGACAGGTTGTAAGCTTTCACGACACCTGAGCGTATAACATAAGTACTGCGTGGCGCTTCACCTTGAAAAATAATAATCTCTCCTTTGCGGTATGTACGGGTCGGGTACCGGCCGACAAACTGTTTAAGCATTTTTGCGTAGATGTCTACCATATATAGCAAGTGTACTCTTTCGGGTCAGCCTAAGCTACCATGACCCAGCCTCAAGCACGGCGCTGATGCTTATTCAGCTTATCGTAAAACTTAGCTAGTCTTTTGTGCCGTTGTTCTTCGTATTCTAGTATTAATTCAGATAGTACTGACATCTATTTAATTACCCTCGGCTAAAGTAATCCCAGCCGCTCCTTTCTCCATCTTTAACAGATTTATATCATCCAGCCCCAAAAGCTTGCGGGGCTATTACTATGAAGACTAAGCTTCAGTGCTGCGCTAAAGTACAGGGCAGCTCATTAAGCATTAAATTGCAATCACTTAAGAAATTGCTGAATCCTATTTGCTAATAGTTTCAAAACATCAGACATATTCGCTCATCCAGACTTCGATCTGTTAGCTTTAATCTCGGCTCAGCTTTGGCTATAGTTATACATCATGCCACGCAAAAGCCGGATCCGCGCGCTCATTGCCATTATATTACTGGTCATAATTCTGGCGCTTTTCGGCTACTACATTCACGCTCACCCGCAAGTCATTCATGAACTACGCCATATTAGCTTATGGCTCATGCTTATGTTGATTGCTTGCTATGGACTGCTACTGCTGTGGTGGATGGGTGTATATAATGCCACATTAGCACTGTGCGGTAAGCCATTACCGAAAAAAGAAAACCTGCTGCTTACCATATATTCGACACTAGCCAACTTTTTTTTGCCATTACAAACCGGCCCTGGCGTGCGAGCTGCATATTTAAAAAGACGACATAAAGTTCCGGTCTATTCCTACTTGATGGCATCCCTTATTTATTTTGCTATATACGCAATGATCAGCGCCGGCTTTTTATTTGCCACCAGCCATTACTGGTACCTAGACGCACCAGCCATCATTGGCGCAGCTATAATCAGCTATTTAGTCATTTTTGCAGCACGCAAACTTTTTGCACGACGTAACGCCGAAATTAAGCTCCAGTTAACCAAAGAAAAACTTCTAAGACTATTTCTGATGACACTAGGACAGCTGCTGACGCAAGCGCTAATCTATGGGATAGAGCTACACGAAGTTAGCGGCAACCTTAATCCGATACGCGATCTAAGCTATACCGGCGCGGCTAACTTTTCGCTATTTGTATCATTAACGCCTGGCGCGATTGGTTTCCGTGAAGCTTTCCTGGCTTTGGCCCAGAAACTGCACAGATTCTCAACAACACAAATTCTTGCTGCCAATGTGATCGACCGTGGTGTCTACTTGATTGTGCTCGGCGCACTTTTCGTTGCCATGCTCGCTACCCATGCACGTGATCGAATTGCTGCACCAAGGAGTAAAGGCTAGTATTTACAGCTATTTTTCAAAGATTGACATATACTAAACATTAAGAAAGGACATATTTTTAAAAATATGCGAGTCCTGCTGGTTGAAGACGAAGAAAAAATAGCAAGCGCAGTAAAGCGAGGGCTAGAACTCAAGGGATATGCCGTAGACACAGTTGCAGACGGAGATACCGGATTAAGTTATGCTATTGATCCAGATTACGATATTATCATACTCGATCGAATGCTCCCGGGTAGTAAAGATGGTCTAGAGATAGCTCGTGCGGCACGAGCCGAAGGCCAACAAGCACCAATCTTGATACTTACTGCAAGAGGTAGTATTGACGACCGCGTTGAAGGTCTCAACTCCGGTGCCGACGACTACTTAGTTAAACCATTTTCATTTTCCGAATTGGTTGCTAGAATGCAGGCTCTTATGCGCCGACCACCGGTACAAACCGGAACAGTTCTAAAGTACGCCGACCTCACATTGGATCCAGCACACTACGAAGTTAAGCGCGCAGGTAAATCGATTAAGTTGTCAAGCAAAGAGTTTGCGCTGCTTGAATACTTCATGCGCCACGCCGAACAGATTTTAACTAAAGACATGATCATCAATCACGTTTGGAATGAAGATGCTATAGTTATGCCCAATACGGTTGAGGTATATATTGGTTACTTGCGGGCAAAAATTGACCGGCCATTTAACGATAAAACACCCTTAATCAACACAGTGCGCGGTTTCGGCTATAAGTTAAGCCGCTAAAGTGACATAATTATTTTGTAATTTATAACCGATGTTTAAAAGCGCGACCTTTAAGCTAACCGTGTCATATTTAGTAGTGCTAATGGTAATTAGCATTGTATTTTCGGCAGTTGTCTACCGAGTTGGGTCAGATAACTTAGTCTATGGGCTAAGTCGTGAAACCCAGGAGCTATCCACCGCCTTTCCCATATTCAACGGGACACAATTTGCGCAACCCAATCCGCATGATCTTGCTGCTGCCCGTAATCATTTGCTTGATGAATTGATTCTAACTAATCTTCTAGTCCTAGTCGGCGGCGGTCTAATCAGTTACATTTTAGCCCGCGAAACCCTAAAGCCGATCGAAGACACGCACGAACAGCAAAAGCGCTTTGTGGCCGATGTCAGCCACGAGCTACGCACACCACTCACTGCAATCCGGATGGAATCCGAAGTTGCTCTAATGGACGAGACGCTGCCAGAAACTGAACTGAGAAAGGTAATCTCTAGCAATATTGAAGAAGCCAGTAAACTAGAGACACTAATCAATAACTTAATGAAGTTATCCCGGATGGAGGCTCAGAAACTGCAGCAGTCATTTTCGAAACTAAATTTAAAACAAATTGCCCAAGATTCCATCGCTCAAGTCAAACCGTTGGCCGAACGCCACAAGATTCAATTAAACTACAAAGGATCGTCGGTCAAGATTAACGGCGATCCGGATAGTATTGCCCAAATGATAGTAATTTTTTTAGATAACGCCATTAAATACAGCCCGAACGGCTCGGTCGTTAACATCTATAGCGGTATACATGCTGGCCAACCGTACGTAAAAGTCACTGACCACGGTAAAGGTATTGCCGCGAACGAACTTGAACATGTATTTGACCGCTTTTACCGCGCCGATGCTGCCCGTAGCGGCAAGGGTGGCTACGGTCTCGGCCTATCGATCGCTAAAATGATCGCTGATGTACATCGAGCTAATATTACGATTACCAGCACTCCGGGGAAGGGTACAAGCGTCAATGTTAGTTTCGAGAAGCTAGCGTAAGGCGACCCCGACCGACATTAGCAACATCACCACTAATGAGTAACGAAAACTACGTTTTGCCCAAAGCTCAATTTCCTTAACATTAATTCCACTTAAATTAAACATGGTCCATATCACCGCCGCGAGGCCAACCAACAACAAGTAATAGACATGCAGTGAAGCGATAAAGTATAACGAAATCACCGCCAGCACAAAAAGTACGCTATAGATAACAATAGCTTCGACCGTCACAAGCCGCCCTTTTATTAAAGGCAATATCGGAACCTTAGCCTTCTTATACTCTTTTGCGCGAAACAGTGCAATCGCATAAAAATGTGGCATCTGCCAGAACAACATCATTAGACCGATAAGTAAAGCGGCTAAGTCTAGATGCCCAGCGTAAGCAACGTAACCACCGACAATAGGCGTTGCACCCGATATGCTGCCGATAAGTGTCGCATGATAAGTCCGCCTTTTAAAGTACGTATAAATTAATGCGTAATCTAAAAAGCCGACCGCTCCAATCACTACACATAACCAATTTACGAGTACAGCAAGTAAACAAAACCCAATAATGGTCAAAAAGATACCATAAATAATCCCAGATCGAACAGTGATCCGGCCGTTAACCGTCGGTCGCTCTTTAGTTCGTTTCATTACTTGATCGATGTCGCGGTCATAAAGATTATTAAATACACACGCACCGCCTATTACTAAACTAGTGCCAACCAGCATGCCGATAAAACTTCCAGCATTAATCCTTAACTTTGATGCTAATAAGTAACCGGCAATCGCCGTTATTAAATTACCATAGATAATGCCGGGTTTAACCATTATGTAATAGGCTTTGAGCCGACTCATAGGTTATCCTGGGCATTCATATATTGCTCCTTTTGTTTAGTGGATGGCATCACACGGCCATTAAGACTGTGCATAATCCACAACGAACCGCCTACCAATATTATAACTACCAGTATCATAAAGGTTGTCATCATCAGCTTAAACCGCGGCGAGAACTCGCGCCCTACATGCAAAAAGAAAAATAGTTGTACCAGAAACTGAATGAGTGCCAAAACCGCAAGCAAACCAAGTAGCAACCCTCGATTACCGGCATGGTAATAGGTAATCAGATAGGCGCAGAGCGTCAGAACTAACGAACTAATAAAACCAATAACGTAATGCTTAAGCCGTGAAGGCTCAGACTCATGACTGGCAGCTACTAATGCATTGGTATACTCGGGGTTTATTGATTCGTTCATACGTGTAGTGCTCCAAACAGATAAACTATGGTAAATATAAAAATCCAAACTACGTCTAAAAAGTGCCAAAATAAGCTCAACATACGCAACCGCTTAAGAGTTAGTGGTCCAAGTCCACGCTTATAAATAAATACCCCCATGACTGCCATCCAAAGCAAACCGATCGTAATATGCGCCCCATGGGTACCTACTAAGGTAAAGTAGCTAGACAAAAAGCCACTGCGATGCCAGGAATCTCCCATCGTAACAAATTTATGAAACTCAGCAATTTCTAAACCCAAAAAAGTCAAACCTAGAGCAAATGTCACACCGAGCCATATTAACGTCTGCTTTTTGTGGCGTCTCTGGGCACTAAGCAATGCTAGCCCACAAGTAAAACTACTGCTAAGTAGTGCGAGCGTTTCAATCAGTACGTATGGCAAGGAGAACAACTGCGCGCCACTTGGACCGCCATAAGTGTTGTTACGCAATACTGAAAACACCGCAAACAAACTTGCAAATAGAACGCAATCAGTCATTAAGTAGACCCAGAACCCAAAGACGGCTGTAGAACTTTTCTCAGATCGCTCGATCTGTTTATTTAATTGAACTACCTTGGCGTCTGCAACCAACTCACTCATAAACCCGCCTCCTTTGGTGTTAGTGCACGATCAATACGCATCACTTCATCGGCGTCAAGCTCATACTCAGTATGCTCATCCATTGAGCGCCAGATGATTGTCACTATTACCACCAACAATCCAACCACCGCAAGCCACCAGATATGCCAAACGAAAGCAAACCCAAACAAAAAAGCACCACCGGCGATTACCATTGAAAGCGGAGAGTTTTTCGGTACAGTTATCGGCTCATAAGGACGATTGTCAGTAACCTTAGCTTGTTTGTCATACCAAAAAGAATCACGTTTAGTAACTATAGGCAATCTAGCAAAGTTAAAAGAAGGCGGCGGCGTGGGAAGAGACCATTCGAGCGTCCGTCCGTCCCACGGATCGCGGCCAGCTCGGTTAGAGTTACGTTGCCAGATACTGACGCCAAGTTGCATGAATTGCAGCACCACGCCGCAGATAATAAAGACTACACCGACTCCTGCTGCTATAAATAGCGGCTGCCAACCGAGACTAGCGCTATAGTGATCAAGACGCCGCGTGGCACCCATAAATCCGAGAATATAAAGTGGCACGAAAGCCAACAAAAATCCAATCAGCCATGACCAAAATGCATAGCGTCCAAGCCGTTCGTTTAACTTAAACCCAAAAAACTTGGGGAACCAATAGGTTATGGCTGCGAAATAACCGAACAGAACGCCTGAAACGATCATCATATGGAAGTGGGCAATTAAGAATAAACTGTTATGAAGCTGGAAATCGAGCGGCGGAACGGCCATTATTACCCCGGCCATCCCACCAATCGTAAACACCACCACAAACGCAATAAACCATAAGACAGGTGTTTTCATATTGATCTTCCCGCGATATAGCGTAAATAGCCAGTTAAACAACTTGACCCCAGTCGGGACCGCAATAATCATGGTCATTATGCCAAAAAACGCATTGACATCTGATCCTGCTCCCATGGTAAAGAAATGGTGCAGCCAAACTATAAACGACAATATGACAATTGCCCAAATTGCCCAAACCATTGAAGTATAGCCAAACAATTTCTTGCGAGCATAGGTTGCCACAACCTCAGAATAAACACCAAAGGCTGGCAACACCAATATATATACCTCTGGATGGCCCCATGCCCAGATTAAATTAACATACATCATCATATTTCCGCCGTGACCGGCGGTGAAGAAATGCATGCCAAACGTTCGATCAAATGCCAGTAATGTTAAGGTTACGGTAAGTATCGGAAAGGCAAACACAACTAGAAACATCGAGCCTAAAACGCTCCAGCTAAATAGTGGCATTAGCATCATTTTCATGCCCTTTACCCGTTTTTTAAGAATAGTCACAATGAAGTTAACTCCAGCCAGCAAACTACCAGCGCCGGCTATTTCGAGACTCCATATCCAATAATCAACCCCGACGGTAGGACTATATTTTAATTCACTTAGGGGCGGATAAGCCAGCCATCCAGTAGCGGCAAAATCTCCGATAACTAAAGAAACATTGATTAGTACCATGCCGGCTACAAACAGCCAGAAACTAGTGGCATTTAGGAAGGGAAAGGCTACATCGCGGGCTCCAATTTGTAGCGGGACGATCATGTTTATAACACCAAACATCAGGCCCATCGCAACAAAGAAAATCATAATAGTACCGTGCGCGCTGACAACCTGCTGAAACGTCGAAGCACTAATAATACCGTGCGCCTGGCCGACTGACAGGGATTGCTGGAGCCTGATTAATATTACGTCGGACAACCCCCTTAAACCCATTAATACCGCTACGATAATATACATCTTGCCAATCTTTTTCGGATCCTGAGTAGTGAGCCACTCCCGATACAGCCATTTCCAGCGCTTAGTGACACTAACATACACAACAGCCGCTAGCGGTATCAGAACTAGTATGATGGCACCTCCGGCGGTAATCGGATTATTCGGTAGCTGATCAAGCGACAATTTGCCCAGAAGAAGACTAGCAAAGGTAGCTATCATATGACCATCCCGTGAGCTGCAGGGAGCATATATTTATCAATAATTAAGCCGAACAAATTTTTAGCTGGGTAGGAGTAGTAATGCGGTGGCACGTAGGAGCTGGGACGTTCAAGCTGACGGTATGCAAGAATGCTTAGCTTCGGCGATTGCGTGCGTACCTTGTTAACCCAGCTATTAAACTCTTGGTTGCTAACGCTTTTAGCAGTAAATTGCATGCTAGCAAAACCAACGCCGCTAATATTAGCCGAACGCCCAACAAAATTGCCAACAACATCAGCAGCCATATACAGCTGCGTTTGCATGCCCGCCATCGTGTATATCTGACCGGATAGCTGCGGCACCCAGAATGAATTCATTGGTGCATCGCTCGTTAGGTAAAAATGGACTTGCTCATGAAGTGGGAATTCAACCAAATTAACGCTTGCGATATGTTGCTTGGGATAAATAAAGAGCCACTTCCAGTCCATTGATACCACTTGGATCGTCAAAGCCGAACGATGAGGATCAAGCGGTTTATACGGATTTAGCGCATAAGTCGCATTCCAAGTAATAACTGAGACGATTGCAATCAAGATAGCCGGAATCGCCCACCAGGTGCCCTCAAGCCAGCGGCTGTGCTCCCATTCCGGAACGTAAGAACCACGTTTTGGATTATCCTCACGATAGCGCCAAACCGTGTAGGCTAGCAGTATAAATACCGGAATTGCAACGGCGCACAACAAACCAAGTATGAGCAAGAAAAGCCTAAACTCTTTATCGGCAACCGGGCCTTTGGGCTGAAGTACGGGTATACTGACATGGGACAGATATATACCCCAAGCTCCCAAAAAAATAACGATAAATACAGCCAGACCCAATCGCTTTTTAGCTTTATTCATGTCTCTTTATATCTCTTATGCTAATTTTAGCATAACTCGGGTTGGATGTTTTAGTGGCGGATTAAAAGTGCTGACGAATATGTGAGTAACTAAAGTCCCAATCGGCATTAGCTTTTTTGTGCGGATTAAAAATCCCCTCGGGGTCAAAAATGCGTTTAACCTCTCTAAAGAGGTCGACGATATCCTTGCCAAATTGCATTTCCAGCCAGGGACCGCGGACCAAACCGTCATTATGCTCTCCGGATAATGACCCGCGATACTTAAGTACCAGTTCATTGACCTCCTTCATAGCCGGAAGTAATGTATCGCGTTCTTTTTTATCCTCTAATCGCATCAAGGGTATAATATGGAAATTTCCATCTCCCATGTGGCCGGCAATCGTTGCAAACAGCTTGTACTTATTTATGATTTTCCTGAGTCTTGGCAAAAACTCAACTAAGTACTCTGGATTCACTACCAAATCATCAATAAATGGCGCTGTGTGTTTGTCTTTCACTTTGCTGCGCAATAAGTTGAAGCTCTGTCGGCGCATTACCCAAAATTTTTCACTTTTACCTTCCGTAGCATCTTCTTCGAATCCGTTAATTTCATAGCGCGCTTTATAACCTTTTAAATCTGAGTGGAGCGCCTTAATCTTAGCTCTGACCTCAGCTTCGGTCTGGCCGTTAAACTCGACCATCAGAATGAGTTTCGGCACGCCACGCAATAATTGGGCGCCATCAGGTATCAAACTAAACAGTAACTTAATAAAACGCTTGGTCCCAAGTAGTTTTAAAAAGCTTGGCATAAACCGGATTGACAGCCAGAGCGTCTGATCGTCAAAACTTTCAAACGTTGCCGGATGGTGAGCAAGAACTGCGGGAATCAACTCGCCTAATTTATCGATGTCTCTAAGAAACAACACCAGCAAACCGGAATAGGGACGAGACGGCACTAAGCGAAATGTAATATCCGTGACAAAACCAAGCGTGCCTTCACTGCCTACAATCAACTTAGTCAAATCGAATACGCCAGTTTCACGATCCCAAACTTCCCATAATGTATAACCCATCGAATTTTTGCTAACTATTGGACGGGCAGCTTTAATGACGTCATAATTGTCTTCGCATAGTTTAAAAATTTTACGATAAATTTCCCCCTCAAAATCGTCTTTAGCCATTACTTTATCCAGCTCATCCTTGGTTAAGGGCTTCACGATCCGTTCAACGCCATCCGAAAAAACTACCTTAAGTTCGTTAATAAAATCCTTAGTTTTACCATACTCTAGCGACTTTTCGCCGCCGCTATTATTAGCTACCATCCCGCCAATACTCGCGAGATCGCGCGATGCCGGAAACGTCGGCATCAATGCGCCATGGGCTAAAGTCCGTTTCTCAAAATCTCGATAAAGTACTCCAGGCTGAGCTTGTCCCGATGTGCGAGTAATTAGCTCCATCTCTGTGAAATGTTTCCTAAAATCGACTATGATCGAATCGTTGATCGCCCCACCAGCCATGTCTGTTCCAGCCGAGCGCGCAGTCAAAGACAAACTTGAATCCTCTTTCTTGGCTTGAGCTACCGTTTTAACTAAAGACTCAACGTCTTGAACGTCTTTAGGAAACACTACTAGTTGGGGCTTGATTTCGAACAATGAAGCATCGTGTGAGTAGGCTTCGATAGTTGGCGATGAGTCATCTAGCTCACCCTTAAAACCACCCGCCTTTACTAGCTCTTTTAATTCTTTCATTTCGTTATTTTAAGCTTAAGCCCAATTAGTTTTAAGTACAAGTGTGTTTAAAAATTAATTAAGCTAATTGATGATCAAAAGTTTAGCGTAAAAATTACTCCATCTCGGCTGTATGGGGTAGTAAACAGCTCGCATTCGAACAATTAAGAAAAATTACAGTTTAAGCATGATAATATATAAACTAAGATGCCGAAACAAAAAGTACTAGTAGTTGGCGGTGGCTTTGCCGGAACTAAAGCCGCACTTGATTTGTCGCGTGATGAACGCTTTGACATTACGCTATTATCCGACAAAGCTTATTTAACTTATTTTCCAACCCTATATCACGTGGCGACTGGAGGTGCACGATCAAACGCTGCCATCCCGCTTAAAACAATTTTCGAGGGCACTAGTGTAAAAATTGCGATTGGAAAAGCCAAAACGCTCGAGCGTAAAACCAAAACGATCTTAACCGAAACGAACGAAACCTATAGTTATGACATATTGGTGCTAGCGCTCGGTGTAATCACTAACTACTTTAATATACCTGGCCTACCTGAGTTAGCTTATGGTATAAAAAGTATTGAGGATGTTGAAAAACTAAAATCACATATCCACCAACAATTAATCGATGATCGTCAGCCGGATCTTAATTATGTAATAGTTGGCGCCGGCCCAACCGGAATCGAACTCGCCGGTGCCTTACCGGAATACATCAAACACGTCATGAAACTTCACAAACTTCAGCCAAGACCGTTACATATTGACCTGATCGATTCCAGTCCCCGACTGCTTGCTCATCTGCCGCGTGATACCAGTCGAATGGTTGCCCGGCAAATCCGCAAAAAAAACATTAAAATATATACCAATCAAAAAGTAGAGGGTGAGTCAGCGAATGACTTAATGGTAAACGGCAGACCGATTCAAAGCCACACGGTGATCTGGACAGCTGGGACAAGCATGAATCCATTCTTTGCCGATAACAACTTTGCGATGAGTGCTAACCACCATGTATCTACGGACATCTACCTTGCCGCTGAAGACAGTATTTTTGTGCTTGGAGATAATGCCAATACTCCCTATAGCGGCATGGCTCAAACTGCACTCTATGACGGTGAATTCTTAGCCGTTAACTTAATCCGCCGAGCAGATGGTAAAAATATGAAACCATATAATCCTAAACAGCCAATCACCATTATCCCTGTCGGTGAAGGCTGGGCCGCGGTTGTCGCTGGCAAAATAAGACTATATGGCTGGCTCGCTTGGGTTTTACGCCAAGCCGCTGATGCTCGCGCTTTCCATGGCTATGAATCATGGAACAAAGCCATTCCGCAATGGTTTAGTTATTCCTCGGCCGAAGAAAGTTGCCCAGTTTGCTTAAGTAATGAACTTGCTTAAAATATAGTGAAGCTTAGGCATATAATCAGATCATGGATCCTAGGAACAAAGCCTACATTGATGCTTGTAAATTACTAAATCCGGAGCAAAAACTTGCCGTAAATAGCATAGAAGGACCAGTACTCGTGCTGGCCGGTCCGGGAACTGGAAAAACCCAATTATTAAGCATCAGGGTAGGGAACATTTTAGCCACTACCGACACTTCTCCGCAAAACATTCTCTGCTTGACGTTTAGCGATTCGGCGGTTACTGCTATGAAACAACGTTTGGCAAACTTAATTGGGCCAGACGCCTATGACGTAACGGTCCAAACGTACCATTCATTCGGACAGCAGCTATTTAATGACTATCCAGAGATCTTTTTGAATCATCCGGAAGATCAGCCGGCGGATGAACTGGCTATTGATAGGATCATACGACAAATCCAATCTACTCTGCCATATTCGAACCGACTCAAAGCCGATTATTATGTAAAAGATATAAAGTCCTTAATCAGCGCCTTTAAACGCGCTCTAATTTCCCCGAGCGACCTGCTAACTATTAATGAATACAACCAGACATTTTGCGCCGCTGCCACGCAGATCGTAAATCAAGTACTACCTGAAATCCCACGCATGGATATTAAGTTTTTAAATGCTTTTAACGATCTATTTAATCAATCAGATACACTGCCTCAATTCGAACATGACATAGTCTTTCCGCTTAAATCACTCTGGCTTGAACAGCTAAATGATGCCATAGAAGCAGCTCAAACCGACGCATCATCAAAGACCTTAACAAAATGGAAAGATCGCTGGCTAAATAAGGCTAGCGATGGTTCATGGCAGGTACTTGAGCCACGGATTCTGCAAAAGCTCAAAGACTTTGCAGAAATATATGATGCATATAACAAACAACTGCTTGCCCAGGGTCTCTACGACTATGATGACATGATCACGCTTGCGATCAATGGCTTAAACTTTAACCCAGATATTAAATTAAACCTCCAGGAACGTTATCTATATATACAGCTTGATGAATTTCAGGATACCAATAAAGCCCAGTTACGATTAGTCGAATTGCTGCTAGATAACCCAATCAACGAAAACCGTCCAAACGTACTAGCAGTCGGCGATGATGATCAGGCAATCTACAGCTTCCAAGGAGCGCATTACTCAAACATGGAGCATTTTTATTCAACCTATACAGGCGTTACGCTCATCGCACTAAAGTCCAATTACCGATCAACTCAAGGGATTATCGATTTAGCCGAAGGTGTGCGCAACAAAATCGAAAATAAGTTAACTCTAGTACCAAAACAGCAAGTCAGCAAAAGTCCTAAACTAATCGAGGATATCCGCAGGGTAGACCTACCACTAGACAGCTCAAGTCTGGCCTGGACTGCTCAAACTATCGCAGATTTAATTCAGGGCGGTGAAGACCCGAACAGTATAGCGGTAATTGCCCCTAAACACGAGTATCTGGCCAATCTCATCCCCTATTTACACGCCAAGGATATTGGGTTGAGCTATGATCAGCGTGACGATATTTTAGCCAACCCGCAAATCAACGAACTGCTTATAGCGGCCAAACTGGCCCTAAACATAGACAAACCGCATGAAGCAGATCGTTACTGGCCCCTGGTACTAAGCTTTAACTACCTAAAATTGCCAGTAACGTTAATTTGGCAGATGTCATGGCTGGCGAAAGAAAATAAGCTGCACTGGACCGACTTAATCTTAGATAACGACACTACTAGACCAATCGGGCTATTTTTTATCCGCTTAAATCAAATCGAACCAGCAAGTACATTCGAGCAAATGCTAAATTATTTAATCGGTACCTTGCCGCTGCAGCTAGGAGAATCAGATCGATCAGAATATCTGTCACCGTTTTTTAATTACTACCTAAGCGATCTTGAGCAAGATTCCACCAAAGTAAATCCTGACGCATGGCGGTTACTTGGGCATATCTCAATCTTACGTGCTCGCGCTAAGTCCACCCAAGCAGGCGACCTTAAGCTTAGAGATTTTATTGACTTTTGCGACGGCTACATTGATGCCGAAATTAAGATTGTCGATAGTTCGCCGTTCCGCGAAAGTCAGTCTGCCGTAAACCTAATGACTGCCTATTCATCAAAGGGCCAGGAATTTGATTCTGTGATCCTAATCGATTGCGTTGATCGAGCCTGGGGACGAAGCAGCAGGGGGCGCAATCACATGGTGCAGTTACCACCAAACTTAAACTTCATCAGACTGATTAACCAAGCGGATGACGAAAAACTGCGTTTATTGTTCGTGGCATTATCCCGCGCCAAACGACGGCTTTTACTAGTTGGGTATAAAGAAAGCCTAGACGGTCGGGCTGCTGAACCGATCGGTTATCTTGACGAATACGCACGAGCAGGAGATCTAATTAGCCCGCTGTTGCCTCGCGGCAAAGAAAAAGTAATACACCCGCCAGTTAGTTCAATTAAAATTAATGGTCAGTCTCTAGCTTGGTTTGACCGTCACCTCGACAATTTTAGTCCAGATCGACAGGCGTTACTACAACACCGCCTAGATAGATTTAGCTTAAGTTCAACTAACTTAAATGCATACACCAATGTTATAGACGGCGGACCGCGTCAGTTTTTCATTAGCCAGATTCTTAAATTTCCCCAACCACAATCTCTAAGTGCAATCTACGGAAGCGCCATCCATCACACTCTTGACTGGCAGTTTAAGCAAACGCTAGCACGAGGAAAACGTCCGGCAACAGATGCGGTTCTAAATGAGTTTAGTACTGAGATTGCAAAACACTTATTGTCCAAAACGGATACTGATCAACTCAACGAAAAAGGTAAACATGCTTTAGCGACATACATTAAAACTATGCCGATTGTTATTGGCGCAGACGACAGAAGCGAAATTGGATTTAGTACTGTCTTAAATTCAGCTAGACTGGTCGGGGAAATCGATCGTCTCATTGTAGACAAAAAAAACAAAAAACTTACGATAGTTGATTTTAAGACCGGTAAAACTTATACACGTTGGACCAAAGACCAACGCCCCTTTCACCATAAACGCCAGTTATATTTTTATAAATTACTACTCGAGCAATCACCAGAATATAGAAACTACAGTATTGAGCGCGCACTGCTGCAGTTTGTTGAACCAGATGAAGACGACGGTCAAATTAAACAAATTGAACTAGTCTATGATCAAGCCGAGGAAGCTCAGCTAAAACTTCTAATAGCAGCTATCTGGACAAAAATAATGGCATTAGAGTTTCCTGACACTTCAATGTACAAGGAAGATATAAGTGGGATACTTAAGTTCGAAAAGCAGCTTTTACAATCTCAAAAATAAAACTGCCCACTTTAATCGTGGGCAGCTTATTTGCAGTTTATCTTAATTTTTAGCGTCGTGAAGTCGACTTCTTGGTTGAAGACTTTTTGCCTCGACCCGAGCGTCCACTTGAGCTAGAAGCCGGTGTAGCTTCCGCTAGAGCCAACTTGCCTGTAGGGAACTTTGCTCCCGCAAACAAGAGGCCGTATAGGTTTACGCCAATGATTGCGCCAAGCACGGGACCTAGTACGTATGTCCCCCATCCCATAGTGCCTGCAAAAGCCCAAGCGCGAACGCCTAGAGCAACGGCGGGGTTGGCAATCCCAATACCGGCGGCAGCAGCGACAATTATCGCTAGAACATATGCACCACCCAGCATTAGACTGCGGTTAGCACTGTCCCACTTTTGAAACGTTGCCGCTCCCCAAGCGAGGGCCAGTATAAATGCACCCACAGCCTCTGCGAATAGTACGCGTGCGCTGTAATGCCCACCGATTGACTGCAGGCTTGCGCCCACAAAGTAGTGGTAAACGCCATAGGCTGCCCACGCGCCCAGGCACTGGAAGACAATGTATAACGCTCCCATTACCGTTCCCACCTTCCTAGCAGTCCAAAGTGCTAGGGTAATTGCCGGGTTCAAGTGCGCTCCCGATGTATCGCCGAAGAAGTACGCTACAACTGCAACTGCAGCGCCTGCCGCGATGGCGACAAAATACGGAATGCCGATGGTAGAACGTTGAACGCTTAAAAACGTTAACGTCAAAACACCGACGCCCAGGAACTCAGCTACAAGTGTAGCCACCTGTTTTCTTCCAACAATCATTATTGGAACCTCCTTAGTTTTATAAACCAAGCGTACAGCGTCTCTCAGCAAAAGTAAAGTAAAAAAGCGTTAGCGTTATTCAAGAGAAGCTTAGGTGAGCGTTAGCAGGCGCAGCGACGGACCAGCCAAAACAGCACTGGCAGCTATGTTGTAATAGAGTCCGGCCATAAAGTTAAGCTCTGCCGCTTGTGGGTTACCGGCGCTCAAAACTTCCGCCGCAAACTTAATTGATGCAACGTTAATATAAAATGCTTGCACGAGTCCCGCGTAACGTTCAGCCAAGGCCGCCCGATCAAGTATGCTATCCGTACGGCAATCAATTATGGCCATCACTTCTTTATGCTCACCACTTAAATGATCGACCGAGTCAGGTCCGCCAACTTCAATCATCGCCCTACGTAAATCACGGCCGCTGCTGACATAGGGTTTATCGGTTCCGCTCAAAGCATGTAGCTCGCGTGCCTGATCGACAATTGTAGCATGTAGTGAAGAATCGACTTTAATGCCTAAATTTGCCCCAGTGCTATCGTCTAGAAGATTTTCTAAGGTTTGCTTGATACTTGCGCCATTTTCGCTAACAAATCTTAAAATTGACATACTCTCATCTGACAGACTATCCAGTTTATCTTCACCCCCGCAACCACAGTCAGGACTGATTGCATGATCATCATCATGGCCACCTATCATAAAATCTTGCTCAACAATGTAGCCGTAGACTTTAAGTGCATGCTCATAAGAGTTATCACCGGGAATATAAAAACGTCTATCGCCTAGACAATCAGCCATCACTGCCGTAAAACTGCCGCCAATAGCGCTGCCGCCAATGGCTTTAAGCGTACGTCCGTCAGCACATTGCACTGGCATATTAATTTCGGCTGGTTTAAACAGCACATCCGGACTATCGAGGATATCTGAGTGCAACTGCTCGATCAATGTCCAATCATATTCTGCTTTTGCAATATGCGGAGCCGGTTCAATCGACCCGACACCGATAGTTAAGCTTTGGCTAGGTATTTGTTGCCTTGTTTTCATAACATGATTTAAATCACAAATTTAGATGCTACTCCCTCATCAATAACTGTGCAAGACCCAATGCGTTCGTATAAAATAGTTAGCACTATGTGGTCAGGCTTTAAAAAGTTCATTATGCGCGGAAATACAGTAGACATGGCGGTCGCCTTTGTTGTCGGTGCAGCCTTTAATGGCATGGTTCAATCACTAGTCAAAGATCTAATAACTCCATTAGTTGCCGCCATTGGTGGTAATCCCAATTTTTCAAATTATTACTTCACGCTTCACCACAGTAAATTTCTCTATGGTGAGTTCATTAACAGTTTCATATCTTTAATTGTGATTGCCGCCGCAGTATATTTTCTGGTGGTTCATCCAGTAAACAAGTTAATCAATTTTACCAATAAGTATCGCAAATCGCCCGACCCAACCGACAAACAGTGCAGCGAATGTCTAAGCACCATCCCGATCCAAGCCACCCGCTGTAAATTTTGTGGCATCAAACAGCCAGTGCCAAAAGAAGCCGCACAGGTCTAATCTAATTGGCACTTCATTTAATTTAGTATACCGTTTAGATTTAATGAGTAGCTTATACAAACGACCGGGGTCATTAAATCTCCCGCGGAGTACAACGGAATCCGGAGCCGTGGGCGCGCCTTTCAAAACGAATTTTTTGTTAGGGTGATAAGTACCTCTTAAGCATAACATGTACATTGACATAATACCCCCCGGGGGTATATCATGCAAGTATGATTACAGATATTAAACAACGAGCCTTACATCGCAGCAAAATCCTTCAGGGGCAACTCAAGGGGCTCGAGAAAATGATAGACAAAGAAGAATACTGCATGGACATATTGACCCAAAGTCTGGCCATCCAAAAGTCGCTTAGTTCACTGAATAAGCTCGTGCTAGAAAATCACCTACGGACGCACATCAATGAAAAGTTTACAAGTAAAGACACTAAAGCTCACAAGCAAGCAATGAAAGAATTACTGGATTTATACGAACTGAACAATATACGGGGGAAATAAATATGGGAGACAGTCACGAGCGCCACCATGAAGCGAATGGCACACCAGACGAGCTGGCCATGTGCCCGGTAATGCACATCCCGGTCAACAAAGAAGAAGCCGAGGCACATGGGCTGACGCGCACATACAACGGAGAGATGCTCTACTTCTGTTGCAATACTTGCACGGCAGCTTTTGATAAAGATCCGGGTAAGTACGCTAGTAATACGCATGAAGCACATGGGCCTGACCACCATGATGGCTCTTATGAGCCAGCTATGGGCAGTCACGATGCTGGGCACATGGACACGGGTCACGACCACCACGCCATAATGATGGCTGGTGGCAATATGTCGCGCTGGCAAAAGTTCAAAATGAGCATGACGATGACCATGGGTATGGATCACACGGGCCTGGCTGGCCGCGAAATGGCTAAGATGATGGAAATCGACATCCGCAACAAGCTGGTCTTCTCCCTCATACTGACTATTCCCATCATGCTGTATTCGCCGCTGGGTAACAAACTCGGCGTGCATCTGCCCGGGTCGTCCGCTTGGATTTCACTAGTTCTGGCGACACCGGTGTACTTTTACGCGGGCTGGATATTCCTGTACTCCACGTTCTTTGCACTCAGAGACAAGGTACTTAACATGGCCGTCCTGATTGCCGTTGGCATATCTGCCGCCTACATAGCTAGTGTGTACTTAACACTGATTGGCAGCAAAGACACGTACTTTGATGCCGCCGCCATGCTGATCACCTTCGTGCTGTTCGGCCATTGGGTCGAGATGAAATCACGACGTGGTACGACCGACGCTTTGCAGGCGCTGTTCGACCTGGTGCCGCCACAGGCCCGTCTGCTGAAAAACGGCAAGGAGGTTCTGGTGCCGACGAGTGAGATCAAAGTTGGCGACACGGTTATCTTAAAGCCAGGAGACAAAGTCTCAGTTGACGGTGAAGTATTGTCGGGTGAAACGAGTATCGACGAAGCCCTGGTCACTGGTGAATCGCTACCGGTCGACAAAAAGCCCGGTGATCCGGTCATTGGCGGTTCTATAAACCAATCGGGTACCATACGCTTTAAAGCCACCAAAGTCGGCAGTGACACGGCGCTGGCGCAAATTGTCAAAATGGTGGAGACCGCCCAAAACTCCAAAGCCCCCGGTCAGCGAGTAGCTGACAAATTTGCCGGATACCTAGTTGTCCTAGCCGTGGGTTCAGGCTTGCTGACCTTCATTACCTGGACACTGCTAAGCAACCAGCCGTTTCTCACTGTTCTTGGCTTTGCGATTTCGGCCGTGGTAATTGCTTGTCCTGACGCTCTAGGACTGGCTACACCAACAGCAGTTGCGGTTGGCACAGGACTGGGCGCTAAGCACAATATCCTCATCAAAGACGCTGCTACGCTAGAACAGACTTCCAAGATACAAGCTGTGGTGCTCGATAAAACTGGTACACTGACCGAAGGAAAACCTAAAGTTACCGACATTGTTGCCAAAGGTATCAATGAAAATACTTTGCTGGAGTATGTGGCAGCGGCAGAATCGGCTTCCAGCCATCCTCTCGCCCAAGCAGTACTTGATAGGGCTGCCAGCATGAAGCTCGACGCACAAAATCCCAGCAATTTCATTAATATTGCGGGTCACGGCGTTGAAGCTATCGTGGACAAGAAAAAAGTGTTGGTCGGTACAGAAAAATTCATGAAAGACCGCAAAATCGCGCTCGGACCAATACAAAAGGACATTGATCGTCTGCTGAGCGGAGGTAAAACCCTTATGATCGCGGCAGTGGACGGCCAAGCCGCTGGGGTCATCGGCGTCGTTGACCCGCCCAAGGCTTCTGCTATGCAAGCCATAGCGGCTATGCAGCGACTGGGACTGGAGGTCGTCATGATTACCGGTGATAACAAGCAAACTGCCCAAGCCATTGCCAAACAGCTGGGCATCGAGCGGTTCTTTGCTGAGACCTTGCCGGAAGATAAAGCCAAGTACGTCAAACAGCTCCAAGATGAGGGCAAGTTCACTGCCATGGTCGGCGACGGCGTCAATGATGCTCCGGCGCTCGCTCAAGCCGATATAGGTATTGCCATTGGTGCAGGTACCGACGTGGCTATAGGCACTGCTAAAATCATACTGATGCAATCTAATCCAGCTGACGTACTGCGGGCGATCCGGCTTTCTAAGGCCACTGTGCGCAAGATGAAGCAAAACCTGGCGTGGGCCAGTGTCTATAATCTCTCGGCCATCCCAATTGCTGCAGGGGTTTTGTACCCTGCCTTTAAGCTGTCGCTCAGCCCGGCATTCGCCGCCCTACTGATGTCGATGTCCTCGATCTTTGTAGCTGTAAATGCCGTAATGCTCAAGCGGGCTGAGAAAGAGCTGGTATCGGTGTGAACAACACCAGCCTCACCAAAACATGTGGCTAATTTTGGTGGCTTGCGTGGCAATAGTAACAGTAATTGCCAGACTCTTCGGATTAAAGGTTCTGATTGCATTCGTAGCTGCCATTTCACTTCTACTATGGGTGGTGGGGGAAAAGCTAGATAACGATAAAGATGTAGAAGAATAACACTATGGACCAAACCATATACGATAAGATCAACGACTTCTTTCAAGGCTATCCGCTAGTTCGGATGCACAAGTGCCAGGCAGTCGTCACGGCTGAAAAAGACAAGCCGGACATCTTGTGGATCAGACAAGGCGTGGTGCGGATGTACCAGGTTGCCGATGACGGAAGTGAGACCACGCTGCATCTGTTCCGGGCACCGGCATTCTTTCCCATTATGTTCTATTTGAGCCATCGCAGCCACGATAACTACTACTTCCAGACGATAGAAACAGTGATTGCCCGAAAAGCTCCGGCCGAAGAAGTTGAAGTCCGAATTCAAATCGCTACGCGAAGCATTCGGTATGGATTCGGCTGTCTTTTTAAAAACATTTGGCCTAAATGAAATTAGTGTTCACCCGAATATAATAGTGGTTACACCGAAACGTCCCATAGAAGTTTGTATCATAAAAATACGCGATATTGATCAAAAGCTCTGGCCAAATAACCCATTGCTAACCAGCTCGATCGATTGGACAGAAGAGCCCGTTGTGTTCGACACCTATAGTCAAAGATTAAGCCACATTATTGGTAGAATGCTTGTCGAATCGTCTCTGCAAGCTAATCAGACCGACGAAATAACACTAACTTCGTATTATTTAAACCCGGTAGAACATAATGTTGACATTTTTAGGCGTGCACCAGGCAGAGCGGATAACAATTACGTCTAGAATACTTAAGGCGCTAGCGGTAATGACGACGTTTAATCGTCGCAACCTGGAGACGCACGGCATGACGATCTACTAAGGCCTGAGCTCGCTCTAAACTCAACTGGTCTTTAGCTTCAGCTTTCATACGTTGAGCCGCGTCATATGCCTTTTGAGCTTCTAGCTCATTGATACTTTCTGCCGCATCCGCTTCATCAACTACCACAATTAAGTTATTGTGTTCAAACTCAAGCACTCCACCGTATGTAGCAAAGTGATCCATCTCACGTTCAGTATCGTGCGGCTGACGACGAATGCTGATCACACCAGGTTTAGTAACACTAATAAGCGGCATATGATCAGTTAAAACGCCAATCTGGCCATCCATTGTTGGCAACATCACTTCTGACACGTCGGCATCATACTTGATACCGCTCTGCGAAACTAAGGTCAAATGGAACATAAGCTAACTATTTTTCTTCCTTAACTTCAGAAATATCTCCCTTCATATAGAAGGCACTTTCGCTTTTACCGTCATGTTTGCCATCTAAAATTTCACGAAACCCTTTAATGGTGTCGGCTAGTTTAACGTACTTTCCAGCCATGCCGGTAAAGGTTTCCGCAACAAAGAATGGTTGAGTCAAGAAACGCTGAATCCGGCGTGCTCGATCAACGCTTAGTTTATCCTCATCAGAGAGTTCTTCCATACCCAAAATAGCTATAATATCTTGGAGATCCTTATAGCGCTGCAGTACACGCTGGACTTCGCGTGCCACAAAGTAATGTTCGTCACCTAATATCTCAGGGTCTAGAATGGTCGAGTTCGAGTCAAGCGGATCGACTGCCGGATATAAACCAAGTTCGGTTAGCGCGCGGCTTAAAACAATGGTTGAGTCAAGGTGAGCAAAAGTCGTTGCCGGGGCGGGGTCAGTCAAATCGTCCGCCGGAACATATACTGCTTGAACAGATGTAATTGAACCTTCGCGCGTAGATGTAATTCGCTCCTGCAATGCTCCCATTTCCTGTTGCAGATTAGGTTGGTATCCAACAGCCGACGGCAAACGTCCGAGCAGTGCAGAAACCTCGCTACCAGCCTGAGTAAAGCGGAAAATATTATCTATAAACAACAATACGTCGCTCCCTCTATCCCTAAAACCTTCGGCAATTGTCAAACCTGAAAGTCCAACCCGAAGCCGAGCTCCAGGCGGCTCGTTCATCTGGCCAAACACTAGTGAAGTGTTCTTAATAACGCCCGATTCTTCCATTTCGTTATAAAGATCATTGCCTTCACGAGTACGCTCACCAACTCCCGCAAACACCGAATAGCCTGAGTGAAATTTAGCTATATTATTGATCAGCTCCTGTATTAAGACTGTCTTACCGACACCGGCACCGCCAAACAGACCAACCTTGCCACCTTTAGTAATTGGTGAAATGAGATCGATTACTTTGATGCCGGTCTCTAGCACTTCGACTTGACCTGACTGGTCAATTAATGGCGGCGGTGTTTTATGGATAGGTGATCGTTCTTTGAAACTGCCGCCCTTGTTGTCTATCGGATCTCCGACTACATTAAACATCCTGCCAAGCGTCGTTTCTCCTACCGGTACACTAATTGACTGACCGCTGTCGATCACGCTTGCCCCTCGCTTCAATCCATCGGTTGAGCCAAGTGCGACGCTGCGTACGGCCGATTCGCTTAAGTGCTGCTCAACCTCTAGCACCAAGATCTTACCCTCAAGCTCAACATTTAGGGCATTATAAATCTCCGGGAGGTTATCCTTACCAAACTCTACATCAACTACCACGCCTACAATCTGACTGACTGTACCGGTTTTAGTATTGGATGTTGTTGCTGCCATATTATTTTCTCCTCATCTATATCTATTCATTCATTGCTTCTACGCCGCCGGATATTTCCGCCAGTTCTTGGGTGATTGCTGCCTGCCGGGCAGTATTAAACTCCAGCGTATATTCTTCGATCAAATCGCTAGCGTTATCACTGGCATTCTTCATTGCCAGCATGCGAGCGGAATGTTCACTGGCTATAGCCTCAAGCACCGCCTGCCACAACTGAGCTTCAATTAAGGTGATCGCTGAATATAACAGAACTGTCTCTACATCAGGCTCAAAATTCGTAAATCCACCGACGACATCGTCACTCTTTCCAGCTTCATCGAAGCTCGCTGGCATAATAGCAGTCCGCGTCGCTAACTGTGCTAAATTGCTCTTAAACAAGGTATATAGCAATATTACTTCGTCAGTCTCCTCCTTGATGTATTTTTCAATGATAGTATTAAGCGTTGGCCGTAAATCGTTCGGTGTCGGATGATCGCCAAAAGCCGGATATACTGCCAGCAGCTCAATATCCTTCAGCCGTCGGCAAAACTGAGCTCCTTTATTGCCGATAGCTATTACCTGGCTCCTAATACCGGAAACCCGATCTTCACGAATGCTGCTAGTTAAAAGTTTAAGCACATTGGCATTATAGGCTCCAGCCAGGCCGCTGTTGCTAGTAACGACAACATATAGTCGACGTTGAATTTCGCGTTGGCGAAACAAAGGTTGCCGGGTAACTTCTGAAATTGAGTTTAAACGGCGTAATAAGCCATAAGCTGCATCGCGATAAGCTCGACTGCGCAGTGCCTGGTCTTGAGCCTTACGCATCTTGCTCGCCGCAACCAACTCCATAGCTTTAGTAATTTGCCGAGTGTTACGAATGGAACTAATGCGGCGCCGCAAAATTATGGTACTAGCCAC
>DAHWID010000003.1 GCA_027345405.1 Candidatus Saccharimonadota bacterium | reverse complement strand
GTCTTTCTAATGTTTCCTTTATCTCTTTAGCCGTAACTACCGGTTTATCTCGTTTAATTTTCAATCCCTTATATGGACCTAGTTTAATTTTGCCCACAACTTCAACCACTGCCTCAAATTCTAAAGATTCATTTGGTACATAACGTTTAACCTCTATTTGCGGCTGGCTAACAGGCCTAATCTTAGAGTTAATTAATGTTTTTTGGTATAGATCATTTAGCCCTACTTGTAACGTTTCTTCAGCTAGCTGTTGATTATCTACGTATTTTTCGGAAACTGATGCCGGAGCTTTACCTTGCCTGAACCCAGGCACCTTAATGTTGTGAGCTAAACTAGTAATGGCAGATTGTTTAGCCATCGCTAAATCACTTGCATCAGCTTCAATGGTTGCTTTTGCTTTTGTGGGTTCGATATATTCAATATGACTACGCATTAGGTGTTAATTCTATCATTACCTTAGCCTAAGGCCAATAAGCCGTCATTTTAAAGTAGATGCTTTAACCAGTTTTTCGATCTTTACTAAGGACAACTTAACTTCATTAGAGGCAATTAAATCGCGAAATGTAAATTGCTGTGATTTAATCTCGTTTTCGCCGATAATCAGAACGTAACGGATTCCTTTTTTAGCTGCTGTTTTGATTTGTTCACCAAGCTTTTTTGATGACAAATCAACAGCCACCTTTAAGCCTGCACGACGCAACGTGTTGGCGGTTTTCATCGCTTCTAGAGTGAGCTCGCCTATTACGACTATATAGATCTGCGTCAAGGATTCCACGTCGGGCATCAAACCGTGAAGCTTAAGAAAATTAATTAAAGTGGCGTCACCCAGGCCAAATCCGGCCGTTGGTACGTTTTCTACACCGAACAAGCCGACCAGACCGTCGTAGCGTCCTCCTCCAAGCATCGAACGGCTGTTTTCGACCGACGCATCAAACAGCTCAAAAACCAATCCGCTATAGTAGTCAAACCCCCTGACAATAGATAAGCTAAAGTCCACGTTTCCAATCGAAAGCTCAGAGCATGCCTCTATCAGTTGTCTTAGCTGTTTAGCTGGTTCACTATTTTTTAATAATGGAGGAAGTTTATCTAGCGAATCACTATTTATAACGTTAAGTAACTTTTCAGTAGTCGACTTTCGCTTCTGATCGGCTGTTAATATTTTATCTATCTGTTCGATAAATTCGCTGCGCACCATCTTTTGACTGCGATCGATTAAACTAGCCATAGCTATCGATTGCATTGGATTTAATCCTAGGTAATCAGTAAATAATAGGTTTAATAGCTGCCGATGATTTATCTTTATGCGAAACATTGTAGGTTTTCCACCAAAAGCTCTTAATATATTGTCAGTAATTTGGATCAATTCAAGCTCGGCCGCAATTGAAGCAATGCCAAAGATGTCGACATTTAGCTGCCAGTGCTCTCGAAAACGTCCTCGCTGTGGTCTTTCATAACGCCATAAGTTGGGTATCGAATACCAACGCAATGGATAGGCTAGCTGCTGGCGGCGCGCCGCAACCATTCGGCTGACACTAGGCGTCATCTCCGGTCGTATGGCAACTTCTCGGTTTCCCCTATCCAAAAACCGGTAAGTTTGGTCAGCAACAATTTCTGATCCACTTTTTGCCTGATATAGCTCGATAGGCTCAATAAGTGGCGCATCATATTCCTCGTATCCATACGATTCAACAACAAGGCGAATGACATCAAATAGATACTTACGAATACTTAAATCTTCAGGATAAAAATCGCGCGCACCTTTATATGGTTGAGTCGATAGTTTCATACAATTTTATACTTGATAACTATTATTATATGGTGCGCGGGAGAGGATTTGAACCTCCATGGGTTACCCCGCTAGCTCCTAAGGCTAGTGCGTCTACCATTTCGCCACCCGCGCAGCGATCTAATTGTACCTTGAACAGCTACATTCCGAATACTGTTTTATATACTGGTTTGTCTAGGATTTTAACTAAAGCTGCTATTATTTGCATAGTATTTTATGAAGTAAAAACTAGATATTATTATGTCAAGAACAAAACCAACGCTTACACAAATGACATCATCCTGGGATAATGTTGTTCCGAGCATCACACTGGCTATAAAAAACTATGAGCAAATTGCTATTTTATTCCTGTTGCCCAGCCTATTCTTGATCCTCGGTTCGCATTTCTTAGGTGATCCGTTTATACAAAAAAGCAAATTAGTTTTAAATGCTCACCTAAATACTCAACAAGAAATTGGGCTAATACTGGTTGTGGTCTGGCTACTTTTAAGCATAATTAATTACCCGCCAGCAATTTACTTTCGACTGAAGGCAGTTGAGACTGATAAGTCACCTTCGTTAACCGACTGCTATCGCAATGGCTTAAAACTGTTTGGGCGTGTTTGGCTGAGCCAAATTATTAGCTGGATAATCATTTTAGTGGGCATAATTCTTCTTATTATTCCCGGTGTAGTATTTTTCCGACGCTATATTTTAAGCCCATATTATGCGGCTAAGTATCCAAAACTAAAATTAGTAAAGATTTTTCGTCGCTCAGCTAATCAGTCTAAACCCTTTGCGAATTATATCTATTCTACATTCGTGATAATTATTCTAATAAACTTCGTTTTAAGTGACATTCTCGGACCATTTACGCTTGGCCAAGTCGCTGCTTACATCTTGTCTTATACGGTATTGTTCTTACCATCGCTACGTTTTTCAGAAATACTTAAGGCTTCCACGCTACGTAAATAAAGACCGTACTGCGCATCACCAAATCGATTCAATTTTACTAGTTGTAAACCAGTAAGTTGCGGTAATGAAAGCCGGCCTGGCCAAGAAAGCGCTAACACCCCGCCTTTTTTAATTAGTTTGGATAATTCTTCAATCGCTCTTAATGAAATATGGTCATAAGGAGGATCAACTAAGACCAGGTCAAAGCAGTGTTTGTTAGCTGTCGCCCAAGTCTCGACTTGCGCGCGGATGACTCGAGCATGATCCTTCACGCCTAAACTTAATATATTTCGTTTAATCAATTCAACATTTTTTAGATTTGATTCAATGGACGTAACGTAGGCGGCATTACGGCTGATAGCTTCCAGGGCAAGCGCACCGGTACCACTAAAGGCATCTAGAACATCTAGCCCGCTTATATCTCCTAGACTAGCAAATATAGCTCCGCGCATCTTTTCGCTCATCGGATGCGTTTGACTATTGTCTGACGATTTAAAAATTCTACCTTTTAAGCTACCCGCTATGATTCGCATATTTATTGCATTTAGGTTAGTAGACCCAACCCTGCCTCACTTGCCGCACCCCTCCAAACCAGAATTACACTGCCAACTATTACCGGTATTAAGTCACGCCGGATTTGCTTAGCCAGAGAGCGACTCCAACCGTGTTCATAAAACTCATCATACATTTTGTAATTATCTATTTGTTGCGCTATAGACCGGAACCATTTTGACAAATTCAAAGAGCTGACATCAGGAGGCAACTCACCTATGCATTGATTGGCTGTTAGCTGGATGGGCCTAATTAAGGTGGCAACGCCCATTTCAAAGCTTGCGTGCGTCATAAACAGACCTTTAGGTCCCCAGAATTTCCAGTTATTTACTAATGACTTAGTAAGAGTAGCGCCGGGAAATAACAGTTTATCTTTTAAAGTACGTGTGCTGACGTGGCGTTTACCCTTTAGTTCGGCTAGTTTTTCGGCATAAGGATAGTGATGCGCCGGCGTTAATCCGTCAACGATAGCATGAGCTAGCCAGGCCGCCTCAAACGCTGACCTAATTAAGTCCTGCTGGCGCAAACTTACGACAAGACGATTATAGTGACTGGAGATAATGCTCAATAATTCAGTGTCATCCTCGTCAAACGGCATAAAGAAATGCCATGGCTCATCTTTTGAAGGACTTTTGCGCTTAATCGCATCCGGGCCATTATAGCCCTCGAAATGTAGTATTTGTTTAAGTGTAGGGAATGTAGTCTTGTCCTGAAGTAATACGCTGACATGGCGGTATGCCAGACGGTCTATTTTCTGATGTGCCCCAAGAATAATTCCTGAAGCTTTAGTAAAAGTCGTTCCGGAATACATATAACAGAATCTCTTTAATTTAAATATGTGAGCTGTTGAGCTAACTTGACTCGTTTTGCTAGACCCGGGTAGTTTATCACATTTTCACCCCTGTTTAAAAAACTTACTGCCCCGCGTTTAGCGAGGTCAACTACCCCATGATCATCAAAATTCATTAGGCTAGCCATTCTCTTGCCGTGCTGCAACTTACCATAGATTGCACCTGGGCCACGCAAAGCTAAATCTAATTCACTTAAAGCGAAACCGTTTTCTGTAGCGATAAATTGACGCAGCCGCATAGGCGGTTCTAGATTATCACTTAATATCAGGAAGCAATAGCTCTCATATTCACCGCGTCCAACTCGACCTCGAAGCTGGTGCAGCTGAGCTAAACCAAACCGTTCAGGACCATATATTGCCATAACACTAGCATTAGGTACATCGACGCCAACTTCAATAACTGTAGTAGCGACTAATATCGAAATTTCTCCCTTGATAAATGAACGCATAACTTTATTCTGTTGTTCTGCACTTAGCTGACCGTGAAGTAGACCAATGCGGTATTTGGGTAACTTTTTTTGATACATCTGATAAATTGATTCCACCGCTAGTTGATCGTAATCGGATTTAGGGCGAATGTAAGGACAAACGACATATGCTTGGCGACCATTGCTTAGCTGTTCGATCAAATTTCTAAAAAAATCTGGAATATCTGAAGGCGTGGTCAAAAAACTCTTTATTGGCTTTCTCCCAATTGGTAACTCAACTAAACGCGACAAATCCAAATCGTTAAATATTGTCAACGCCAGTGAGCGTGGTATAGGTGTAGCGGTAATGCTTAAACAATGTGGAAGATATCCTGCTAATTTTTGCAGTTGTTGTCGCTGATCGACGCCAAATCGATGCTGTTCATCTATAATTACGAGCGCTAAATCCTTCCAATTGATGCCACTTGTTAGCAAACTGTGCGTGCCCACAATAAAAGCCCCATTGATTTTGTTAGCTTGTTCAATCACATATCGTTTATTTTTTTCTTTCATGCTACCCGTTAGGAGTATAAGATGATCCGCTAACCCTAAAGGTTCCAGTAAACGTTTGATAGTTTGCGCATGTTGTGCCGCTAACAGCTCAGTTGGTGCCATAAATGCAATTTTGTAACCCTCACTCATTGCCATCACGGCCGCCATTACTGCCACTACCGTTTTACCACTCCCAACATCTCCTTCAACTAGACGATTCATTGGTATTTCGCCTTGCATATCTAAATAAATTTGCCAGATTATTTTTCGTTGGTCATCAGTCAGTTTAAACGGCAAACGCGAAACAAATTCTTTTGCGATATCTAACTTAAACGGAACTTTTAGAGTTCGCGCCAACTCACGCTGTTGCCGGGATAATTCATTGGCTAGCAGTATTGGAAAGAGTTCATCAAACTGTAATCGGCATGAGGCTAATTTTAGTTTTTGTTCAGATTCGGGATATTGCATTTGATTGATAGCTTGGGCTAAAGTCATTAGTTTCAAGTATTGAACTAACCAACGTGGATTATAGTCTTTAATTCGATTAGCTAAAGGAAGTGCAGCTTTCATGGCTCGGCGAATCATAGATGAATTTAATAATTTAGTTTCAGAATAGATTGGTATTATCCTGGCACTGTTAACCGGTAAGTCACTCACTATTTCGGTATAAGGATTAATTAGCGAAAATTGTTTATTGCTGAGCTTGAACTCACCGCTTAAAAAATACTCATGTCCACCGCTAATGTTACGTAACCTATATGGCTGGTTAAACCAAACCACTCGCACACTGCCACTGGTATCACTAGCTATAGCTTCAGTTATCGATAATCCGCGCCGGCCGCGGCGTGATGTCGAGTGATTAAGCTTAGCCCTAATGGTCACGCGACCAGGACGCAAGCGGTTAATTGGCGTTATAATGGAATAATTTTCATGTCGATTGGGTAGATAAAACAGCAGGTCTTTAATACTTTTTATGCCGCGCGCTTTAAATGCTAAAGCCGTTTTTGCGCCAACTCCAGGTAAGCTATCAATTGAGTCTGATAGTTTTAGGGACGAATTCGGGCTTGAGCTGAGCATTAACTTAATAGCTCAATTAAAGCTGAGTCCTTATAGGCCTTACCACGTCGCAGGAGTAAGCGTCCGTTATTAAAATCACGTTCAAGAAACTTATCTCGATTGATGGATTTATTGTCTATATAAATTGCACCGTCTTGTAGCAACTTGCGCGCGACTGTATTTGACGTTGCTAAACCGCTCGCAACTAGTGCCAGAACAATTGGTGAGTCAATTGCTGCCTTAGCCGATGGTATTTCATTCCTTAAAGCGTCTAGTTGTTTACGACTGGCATCCCCAATATTTCTCGATCCAACAAGGAACTCTGTTACAGATTTAGCCAATTCAGCCGCAGCCGGTCCATGAACTATCGCAGTTACTTCATCAGCTAATTTATACTGTGCCAGTCTAAGTTTTGGATCGGCTAAGTGTTTTTCAATAATTTTACTAATCGTGTCTTGATCAAGTAATGTAAACATTTTTAAATAACTACCCACCGTACTGTCTTCAGCATTAACCCAAAACTGATAAAATGCCGTCGGTGATGTTTTCGCTGGATCCAGCCAAATCGCACCCTCTTCGCTTTTACCAAACTTAACCTTGGTTTGCGGATTTACTACAAGCGGACCAGCCCATACCTGTGCACTATCACCTGATAGTCGTCGAATAAGTTCAATCCCGGCAATTGAATTCCCCCATTGGTCAGCTCCGCAAACTTGTAGATCGACGTTATATCGATCATGCAAATAGTAAAAATCGTAAGCTTGAATCAGTACATAGCTAAATTCGGCATAGCTGATGCCGTTACCTTCTTTGCCAAGTCGGGTTTGAACGAATTCACGACCTAACATTTGACTAAGCGGTACATGTTTCCCGACATTTCTTAAAAAGTCTAGATATTCAAAATTTTTAAACCAATCGTAATTATCTACGATTTGAATCTGATTTCCATCAAACAATCTGCGGTATTGCTGAGCAAGAGATTGTTTGTTGCGCTTTATGTCTTGAATTGATAGTAATTTACGTTCTTCGCTTTTACCATCGGGATCACCAATCATGCCAGTAGCGCCACCAACTAATATAAATGCCTGGTGGCCGTAATTAATAAAATGCTTGACCATCATAGCCATTGCTAAATTGCCGACAGTCATCGAATCTGAGCTTGGATCAACCCCCCAATAGAAGCGATAAGTACGCTTGTCTAAATCAGAGATGTTCGAAAAAGTTGTTTGTCCTACGAATCCGCGCCAGCTAAGTTCTTCCGATAGAGTCATTATTATTTAACTTCCATTAATTGTTATAGTAGCTATTTTAGACAATAACACCGAAGAGTCATAGTTAACAGCTTAAAAAAAGCTTTAAAAATTAACTATAAAAGAAAGCTTTTTCCAGTTTTAGTTTGCTATAATTACAGCTATTCGAAGTATAACGCTACGTTAAAAGCAGTAAAGGGCAGTTGTTAAATAGTGGCATCTAAAGGTTCAAGCCGAGGCCGACACCGAAAAGGTCGTCAACCGGCTTCAATTCAACTAAACCGATCGCTGACTTCTCGACACAAAGAGAAAAAGGCTGCATCGCGTGCTAAAAAGGCAGAGTATCTAGCCAGCTTACCTAAAGATCGCTGGAAGAGATTGGCGGTCAGGCTAGGTCCTCGGCATTTAGTGGAATATTGGTTTTCGCGTGATGGCGCAATTATGGCGCTAAAGATAATTGGCATATTTATTTTTGTTTGCTTCTTTGTTGTAATCGGCCTTTTTGCATACTTCAGAAAAGATATTCTAGCTTTTAAAAGCATCGATGGCGCAAATCTAGGCGGTAGCATTAGTTACTATGACCGAACGGGCACAGTCTTACTTTGGCAAGACTACAATTCAGTCAAACGTATTCCAGTAAGTTTTAATCAAATTAGTCCTTACATGAAAGAAGCCACCGTAGCCATTGAAGATAAAAACTTTTACCATGAAAGTGGATTTGATTTTCTTGCTATTTTGCGTTCAGCTGTTCATGACGTCATTCATCACGGCCAGGGTCTTGAGGGCGCTTCTACTATCACCGAACAGGTCGTAAAGCTAAATAAAGGTTGGAAAGATCCGCTAACTTTAACTGAAAAAGTTGAAGAAATCGGCTTGGCGATCGAGCTAAGTCGTGAGTATTCAAAAGCCCAGATTTTAAATGCTTACTTAAATATCGCACCATATGGTAATGTCGACTACGGCGTGCAAGCTGCGGCCCAAGACTACTTCCATACCACAGCCGCCAAACTAACTTTAGCCCAGTCAGCCATGCTGGCATCAATCCCGCAAGCCCCCACCGCTTACTCACCTTTTTCTAGCCCTACCTATAACTCAGCCGTGTCAGCCAATTATTTTGCGGCAAACTTATTGACCGAGCGCGCGCATTACGTCTTGCAGCTGATGGCTCAGCAACACTACATCACTGAGGCCCAGGCACAAGCCGCTATGAAGGTAAATGTATTAGCCGAAGTACATCCGTTGCAATCTCAATATAACGTTATTAAATATCCCTACTTTGATTTAGCCGCAAAGCAGCAACTACTCAACACCTATGGTCAAAAACTTATGAGTCATGGCACCTGGAAAGTTATCACAACATTAAGTGTGCCCTTGCAGAACTTGGCCCAAAACGTCGTAGCTAGCAACGCTAATAACGCCCTATACGTTGGCGGTGCAGACGAAGAAGCATTGGTAGCAGAGCAAACGCAAACCGGACAAGTAGTTGCCTACGTTGGCGGAGAAAACTTTAACAATCCGATAGACGGGCAGATAAACTACGCCGCTCTTAATATAAACCCGGGATCAACGATTAAACCTTATGTCTATTCAACGTTCATAAACAACAGTCACGATGCAGGAGCAGGGTCGGTTATATATGATGTACAGCAACCCCTTCCGGGATACCCTTGTACCAATAAGGCACTGCCTCAATACGGCGGCAACTGTCTATGGGACTACGATTTTCGCTATCCAGGCCCTGAAACATTGCGTTATGCCCTAGCTGGCTCACGTAATGTTCCGGCGGTCAAGATCGGATTAATGGCTGGCATATCTAATGTCCAAAAAACGGCCAGCGCGATGATGGGATTTCCTAACGCTTACGTCTGCTATGCTCCAAACACTAACCCAATTACTGACGGCCCGGCACAACAAGTGCCTTGTTACGGTTCGGCGGCCATTGGTAACGGCTACTTACAACTCGATCATACGGTTAACGGCCTCGCGACCTTAGGTAGAATGGGCGTTGAAGTACCGCAAACCTATATTCTTGAGATCATCGGGGCTAGCGGTAACCCTATCTACCAGTGGCACCAACCAAAAGGCACGCAGGTTATCAGAAAAGACACTGCCTACATTTTGAATAATATGCTGAGTGATCCGCGGGCTACGTACCTACCTGGATCTTGCACGGCATATACTTGCACCCAGTTATCTCAGGGCGGATATAAATGGCAACGTTACAACGGTTGGGATATAGCTGTTAAAACCGGAACCCAAAACTCGGACATGAGCGGTTTAATGGCCGGGTGGACTACTCAATATACGGTTGTCTCGTGGGCTGGATACCATACGATTAATAAACCGCTAAAACTGGGCACCATGGAAGCTATCACGGAGCCGATGACTCGCGGATGGTTGCAGAGTGCCCTAGATATGCTGCACACAAAACCGATTAACTGGGTTCAGCCAAAGGATATTAAAGTGATACCAGCGTACGTTCAAAGAGTCCATGTTGGGTTAGGTTCAGAAGAGCCAGGTCCAGTCGATGAACTATTCCCATCGTGGTATACCGGTAAAGGCGCTACCGGCACGCGGGTTATCGATAAAGTATCAGGCGGGCTAGCAACAGCCTGCACCCCACCCGATGCCCGCGAAACCGTCACTGGTGGAACGGCTGCTAGTTTCTCGGTAGATAAGTTTTGGCCAATCAACCAATCTAAAAACGGTAGTTCATCTAGTGCGCCTGTGTATGACAACGTGCATAAATGTAGTGACCAACCGCCTAGTGTGAGCTTTATCAATCCTACGGCAGGGTCTAATACGATTTGTAGCAATACTGATAATAACGGTAAGGGGTGCTCTATCGTGATCAACGCGACGGCCGGTACGCATCCGTTAGCCGGTGGTAACGTCCCTGGTGCCGGTACATTAAGCTTAAGTATTAACGGCAGCGTAGTGCAAACTTGGAATCTATCTAACACACAATTGCCGGTAGTTTATTACTACCTACCGCCTCCATCAGATACTAGTCCGACGACTGTTAATCTAAGTGCCACCGTAACAGATAGTGTGCTCTACCAGAATACCGCCACCGCTCAGTTAAGTGCTCAATATAGCGGCAATAATTCGTCACCGTCACCATCTAGTACCACTAGTGGACCGCCGCCACCTTCTTAACCGAAATCTAACTCAAGAATTTATTTAAGGCGCTTTTAACGTCTGTAGAAGGAATAAGAAAGTCAGATGGCTTATCCTTTAAGGGTTTTGGTCCAATCGCAAAATTAAAGCCGAGTTGTTTAGCCTCGGCAAGGCGCTTCGATATAAAGGGGACAGAGCGGATCTCACCAGATAGTCCGACTTCACCAAATACCACTGCATTATGATTGAGCTTTTTGGCTCTTGCTGCTGATGCGACAGCCATAACTACTGCTAAATCAGCCGCCGGCTCGTTAATTTTTAACCCACCTACGAGATTAAGAAAAACGTCCTTATCGCTAAGCTTTAATGATGTACGACGTTCAATCATCGCGAGTAATAGATTTAAACGAGATAGATCAAAGCCGCTTGCCGCCCGTTTGGGGAAGCCGTAAGAAGTCGGATTTACCAGTGCCTGTACCTCGACCAGTAAGGGCCTGCTACCTTCCATAGCAGCAAGCACTACCGACCCATCCGTTACCTTACGTTCAGCCAATAACATAGCCGAGGGATTAGATACACTATGCAGTCCCGTAGCAAACATCTCAAAGATTGCCGTTTCATTAGTCGGGCCGAAACGATTTTTGCTAACTCTTAATAATTTGAGTCCGCCGCTTAAATCTCCCTCTAGCGACATAACAACATCAACAATGTGTTCAAGTAATTTCGGTCCCGCAACATTGCCATCTTTTGTAACGTGACCAACAATAATAACAGCGCAATTGCTTTGTTTTGCAGCCTGAGTAAGCAAAGAGCTGGAGTTAGTTACCTGAGCTATGCTACCAGCCGATGAGCCTACCTCGTCTAACGTAATAGTTTGAATTGAATCAACAATAACGATTTCGTGTCTACCGCTGAGAATTTCAGACGCTATCTGATTTGTAGAGCTAGTCGAAGTGATGCTAAGCCGATTACTACTTAACCCTAAGCGTTTTGCCCGCAATGCAATTTGGTGAACTGATTCTTCGCCGCTTACATATAGAACGGTTTTCGTTTTAGATGATTCACCGGCTATTTGTAAGAGGAGCGTACTTTTACCGATTCCAGGGTCTCCACTCAGCAAAGTGACGCTGCCAGCGACAATACCACCCCCAAGCAGCTTATCGACAGCCGGGATGCCACAGCAAAAGCGATTATCATCTTTTTCGAAACTGGCGTTTAGGCTATTAAGTTTTAACTTAACACTGCTTAAGTGTGAACTCTGTCGATTTACTAGTTCGAGCGTATTCCATTCACCACAGCGGGGACAGCGACCAGACCAACTTTCAAGAGCTGCTCCACAAGCTGAGCATACATATAACGCTGGTTTAATAGTCTTCGGCATATTTATAGCTAAATTGTAGCATTTCACATTATTGACTACGGCATTGGTTTAGTGCTGATCGCCGAGACCAGTTGTTGCTCTTCAAGTGCCAGAGAATTTCTCGAACTGACAATTTGGTTGTATGAGTTAATCTCGTTTTTAATAGTTGATACTAAATTTTGATAGCTGTTAAGCAAAGAATTGTATGTCGGCACTCCAGCATTATATGCGCTAATATCTCCATCTGATTGGTCTGAGCTAAGTGATTGTTTAAGTGAATTGATGCTTATAAGCATTTGATGCATGGAGCTTTCATTCGCATCAATTTCAGACTTTAAAACCGTCAGTTGTGCGTTATCTGACTCAAGGGCCTGCAAACGTGTATTAAAGGCTGCCTGGTAACCCTCATACATTGATACAATCTTCTGTCGATTGGTAAAATAAATTCGATACTGCGAGTTCAAAACTGCGGGCAAAACAGCGACTTCGGTCGCAAGCACTGAATACATCTCATCGTAACGATCACCCGGTTCGCTTTTAGCATATGAAGCCATCTGTTCTTCGATCTGCGATCCAAGATTATGAGTGCTATAAAATTGTTGCATTAGATGATCAATCTTATTCCTACTCGGTGTACTGAGCCGAGCATAACCGGCGTGTAGCATTTCATAAGCCGCAGTTACTGGTATGATGCCATTTAATTGCGACTGCTTGACTGCCAACAAATAAATCCCACTATCGCCACTATGATAACATCCAATCACATAGGATTCGCCGCTATCTAGTGGGCAGTATTTAGAAAAAGCCACTTTGCTTAGCAAGCGAGGTTCGTTTACATAAAACAACTCTTTTGCATAACTTGTCATTGTATCTGTTTCAGCCAGCTGCGAGATTATCTTAGGCGGGGTATAAATTTCAAGAATTATCCAATCACGTAAAGCGGTAGCGTTGAAAACTGACCATATCGCAAATACTAACACTAGTACCATGCTCACAGCCAAACCATAATGCCAGAGTTTGACTTTAGCTAAACTACTCTTCCTTATTGGCTCATTCATTATGCGTGGCATAGGCTAATTCGCCGTTTTTGGTTGCCACTTGAATTATGTCGCCTTTGGAGTAATGCTCATCGAGTACTTCTAGAGCCATCTTATCTTCAATTGTGTCTTGGATTAATCGCCTCAGCGGACGTACACCGTTTTTAATGTCATATCCGTGATCTAGTAGATATTCTTTGGCTTTAGGCGTCAGCACTAATCCTATACCTTTCTTGCGCAAGCGTGTTCTGAGTTCTTCAATTTGCAGGTCAATAATATGCTTTATATCTTTTTTGGTCAGAGCCCGGAACACTATAATCTTGTCAATCCGGTTGAGCAGTTCGGGCCTTAAAAGCTTTTTCAGTTCGTCTAATACCTTGGTTTCATTTTCGTTATGCAGCTCATCAAGTTGTTTGGCGGCACTGCTGCTATCCATATGAAAACCAAGATTAGCCTCTTTCTGTAACTTTTCGGCGCCGATATTGCTCGTCATAATTACAATTGTATTTGTAAAGTCGATCTTCCTGCCCTTAGCGTCAGTTAATACACCATCCTCTAATATCTGCAGCAACATATGAAACACATCTGGATGCGCTTTTTCGATTTCGTCAAACAAGACTACGCTGTATGGCTGGCGGCGGATTCGATCAGTCAGCTGACCACCATCATCGTAGCCGACGTAACCGGCCGGGGCTCCTACTAAACGAGATACATTATGATGTTCGCCGAACTCACTCATATCTATTTTGACCAGAGCATTGTCGCTACCAAAAAACTCGCGGGCTAGCACACGAGCTAATTCAGTTTTACCGACACCTGTTGGACCTAAGAAAATAAATGATCCGATAGGTCTCTTTTCGCTGCCAATGCCACTACGATTACGTCGTACGGCTTTTGCGACCGCACTTACAGCTTCTTCCTGCCCAATAATATACTTCGATAAAATTTTTTCGAGTTCCAGCAAATACTTGGCTTCAGATTTAATAACCTTCTTAACTGGTACGCCAGTAATACGTGATACTACATCTGCCAGATCCTCGCTCGTTAACGCGATTGTCTTATCTAGCTTAATTGACGACTCTAATTTACTTAATTCATCAGCGATCTGACTCGCACGAGTCTTAAAGTGCGCCGCAAGCTGGTAGTCTTCATTGTCACTAGCTTCGTCTTTGCGCAAATTTACTAGTTGCAGTTCTTTATTAAGCTTGCGTATCTCTGGGCTGGTTTTTACGCGCTCTACGCGAACATGAGCAGAGGCCTCATCGATTAAATCAATAGCTTTATCTGGTAAGTACCGGTCCTGTATATAACGCTTTGACAATGTGACCGCGTCTTGTAGTACCTCGTCTGAAATCTTTACGCCATGGAATTTTTCGTAGTGACTCCTCAGGCCTTTTAAAATTGCAAAAGTTTCTGCTGGAGTAGTTTCCGGCACCTGAATAGGTTGAAAACGCCGTTCTAGTGCCGCATCTTTTTCAACATGCTTTGTATACTCGGTTGTAGTCGTAGCTCCGATAAATTGGATTTTTCCACGAGATAATGCAGGTTTTAGAATATTGCCAGCATCCATCGCTCCCTCAGCCGCTCCTGCGCCTACAATCAGGTGCATTTCATCAATAAAGGCAACTGCTTTCTTGTCACGCTCTAATTCGCTCATAACCTTCTTGAGACGGTCTTCAAATTCACCCCGGTACTTAGTCCCAGCTATCATGGCCGCTAAATCGATCATTATAATACGCTTGCCTAGTAAACTATCCGGAACTTCTTCGCTAACTATGCGTTGTGCCAAACCTTCTACAATAGCGGTCTTGCCTACACCCGGTTCACCAATTAAAACCGGATTATTTTTTAAGCGTCTATTTAAAATCGTAATAACGCGGTTTATCTGAACTTCACGGCCGACGACCGGATCTAGTTTTCCGTCACGTGCCATAGCGGTTAGATCGGTGCCAAAGTAGTCAAGTGCAGTTTTTTTAGTGTTAGCATGCCGAGAACGTCCGCCGATACCGATATGCTGTTCTTCGTATTGTTGGCGACTTAAGAATTGTTCCAATTCTCGAGTCAGTCCATCAATGTCAACATTCATGTCACGCAACAGTTTAGTTGCCCGTGCTTTCTTCTGATTTAAAATGCTATAGAGTATGTGCTCCGTTCCGCAGAACTCTTGCGAGTAATCCTGTGCTATGTCATAAGCACTCTTAAGCGTATGCTTAGCCGATTCACTTAGACCCTTGGCTCCCATATTTATAACGAATGATTTGGGCGTCAAGTTTAATACTAGACGGGCTCGATCCAGTGTGACGCCAAAGTTTTCCAACAACTTGGCACCCATGCTGCTTTCCTGTGCCAATAGTCCTAACAACAGATGTTCTGTTCCAACATAGGCACTACCAAAACTTCTAGCTATAGCATCAGCATGCTTAAGCGATAGTAGCGCATTATTTGTTAAATGCTTACGAAAATCTTGAAAATCCGGCATCTCTGGCATCATAGAACTTTATATAGCACCTTTCTTTGATACTCGGCTGTAATATTTATCTCTTGTAAAGGCAGTAGTCTGTACTGAAGCGAACCAAAGGACGGTACCGAGTAACATTTTAATTAAATTCTTCCCCGCGTTTATTATATCTAACTTAGGAAGTATATGCTCTATAATACTAAGTTTAGCACTCTTAAGTCAAGAGTGCTAAATCAGTTTTTCGTCTCTTCGCCGTGTTCTTCAATCGCATCAATTAAACTGCTCTCAAGTTCAGTCTTTTTCTTAATGCGGCCCGGGCTAACCGGTTTAACGACTGGTTCTGGTATTTTCGGAGATTCCGGTTGCACATTCTCGGCAACTATATCTATTTCATAGCCCGTAAGTTTGCTGGCTAAGCGTACATTCTGCCCACCCTTACCAATGGCAATGCTTTGCTGATCTTCCGGAACGGTAACAACAGCGCGTTTAGCGGATTCATCAATAGCAACTTTGCTAACCTTAGTCGGACTAAGTGCATTAGTTATAAATTCCGTTGGGTTTTGGCTATATACGATGATATCGATTTTCTCCTGCTCGCCTATTTCGCTCATGACTGCATTAACCCTTGTGCCATGGCCGCCAACAAATGTTCCGACAGGATCTACTCCTTGCACATTACTCCACACAGCAATTTTGGAACGTACGCCAGCCTCACGCGCTAAAGCTTTAATTTCAACTGCACCGCTTTCCATCTCCGGCACCTCAGATCTAAACAGCCACTCAATAAACTCTTTGTTCCCCCGGCTTAAGACTAACTGCGGTCCTCTAAAGCCTTTTTCTACATCCTTCAGATAAACTTTAAGCCTTTGTCCAGGATAATACCGCTCGCCTTGAATCTGTTCACTACGCGGCATGATTCCCTGAGCCTTACCTAAGTCAATCCTGACAACACTACCCTCAACCCGATTAACGGTTGCATTTAAGACTGTGCCGACCTTATCCTCGTACTCAGCCATGATAATATCTCGTTCAGCCTCGCGCAGTCGTTGCAAAATCACCTGTTTAGCGGTTTGGGCGGCGACCCGACCGAAACTTTCAACCTTGTCATGGACTTCTATGGTCTCACCGATCTCCGCGTCTTTTCGCTTCGATCTAGCCTCGTTTAAAGAAATCTCGTATGCTGGGTTACTAACCTCATCGACGATCTCCTTGGTAATATAGGCATCAACTTCGCCGGTATTTAGATTCATCTTAATCCTAATCTCTTGGTCACGATCCCCATAATCGCGGCGATAAGCCGCCGCTAAGGCCTGTTCGACAGCTTCCTCGACAACATCTTCCGGTAAATTCTTTTCCTCTGCGATCGCGCGTATCGCAATGCTTAACTGTTTGAAATCTAGCTCCATAATTATTCCTACCTAGCTTATTAACGTCTCATTCATTAAAAAATCCGACCTACTTTTTCGGTCGGACACCTACTAATACTTTATAGCTTGAGGCGTTAGATGTCAAAAAAAACAATGGATCGGTTATTAAAGTAAGCTGGAATGGCAGTTATTGCGGCGAACCCGGGTCTAACAAAACTTCAACACTTAACTTACTTGATTATCTTTCAGCTATTATCTATCTATGGGTCAATTTCTTAAGCTATCAATTAAACATGTGTGTGATATTTACCACATGATAAACTGTAGATACACGAGTTAAATATAGGAAATAAGTGATGCGCCAGGTCAGGCGGCTATATAAACAGTTTGCTCCCAATAAATACATTATTGATTTAGTGCCGGATAAAGCCAACATGGTTTTTGGCGGCTCTGCAATAATTGAAGGCAAAAAAACCGGACGTCCGACAAAACGTCTCACGCTGCACGCAAAAGACCTTAAGATAGTCGGCGCTAAAATCTTGCAAAAAAATCGCTCCATTGAACAAGAATTAAAAATTAATCGTGTCATAAATCATAAAGCCTATGACGAACTAAGACTACACACCGACGAAACGTTATATCCCGGCGAGTATAAGATTGAGTTAAGTTTCAAGGGCAGAATTACACGACCAATGAATGGCCTATATCCCTGCTATTTCAAGGATGGAGATAAAGATGAAATTATATTAGCAACTCAATTCGAGAGCCATCATGCGCGCGAAGTATTTCCCTGTATTGATGAACCCGAAGCCAAGGCAGTGTTCAGCCTGTCTCTTACTTCATTAAATGATGACACAGTGATCGCAAATACCGAAGTCGAGAGTCAAACTATTATCGGCCCTAATCTAGTAAAAACCGTGTTTCATGAAACACCGAGGATGAGTACTTACCTATTAGCTTTCGCGATTGGTAAAATTGAGTGTTTGAGCCAGACCACTCAGGCGGGTGTCACGGTGCGAGCTTTCGCTAAACCTAGTGATGTTAGCCATACCGCTTTTGCGCTTGAAGTAGCCGTAAAGACCCTAGACTTCTTTAATAACTTTTTTGGAATTGATTATCCTCTGTCGAAGTGTGATCTACTGGCGTTACCGGATTTTGCTTCAGGTGCCATGGAAAATTGGGGACTAATTACTTTTCGCGAACAGGCTATGTTAGTTGATCCTAAAAATACCAGTTTGATTATGAAACAGTATGTGGCTAACGTAGTCGCACATGAACTTACTCATCAATGGTTTGGCAACTTAGTAACAATGCGATGGTGGAACGATCTCTGGCTAAATGAGAGCTTTGCCACTTTAATGTCATACGTCGCTGAAGACGCACTATTTCCCGAATGGAACATGTGGATGCAATTTATATCCGACGAGCAAAGCGCCGCGCTCAGGCTAGATGCTTTAGAGTCGACCCACTCAATCAACGTCGCCATCCGACATCCTGATGAAATTCGTACAATTTTTGACAATATAAGCTACGAAAAAGGAGCGAGCGTGTTATTGATGTTAATGCGCTTCTTGGGAGAAGAGGATTTTCAAGAAGGACTAAAGCTTTACCTTAAGCGTCACGCCTACTCTAACACCGAATCAGCCGATCTTTGGCAAGCTTGGGAGGAGGTATCTGGCAAGAAAGTCGGAGATTTTATGGATAGCTGGACCAAACAGTCGGGCTTTCCTCTAGTAAATGTAAACTTCAAGCATACAAAGCTAAACATTTCTCAGCAACGTTTTTATATAAATCCTCAGGCGACTAAAAAGGCTACGATCTGGCCAATACCTTTGTTTTCCGAACCCGGTGTGGATAGGGAGCTGTTAACTAAACAAGCTCAAGAACTTAATCTCCCCAACCAATTTCGGCTGCCAATAATCAATCATGACCGAAACGCATTTGCTCGAGTTATCTATGCCGAAGAAAACCTAAATGAACTAGCTGAGACCATCAGATCCGGTAAGTTGATGCCACTTGATCGGATGGGTCTTCTTAGTGATAGTTTTGAGGCAGCTAAAGCCGGCATGCAAAATACAACCGAATCACTAAAGTTGTTAAGTTCTTATAAAGCAGAAGATAACGTTGTAGTGTGGGAAATTATCGCCGCCAATTTAGCTAGCCTAAGGTCGGTTATGGACGATGAGCAACTTCGTGAAAATTCTAATGCCTTCATTGATCAATTAGCCGCTATACAATACCAACGCTTAGGCTGGGACACGCACGAAGGTGAAGCCCATTTTGACCAACTACTGCGCCCAATCATTTTAAGCTTAAAGTGTGTAAGCGGAAACCAGAACGCCGTAGATGAAGCTGCAAAGCGCTTTAACAACCTGCGAGTTAAACCACTCTACCCAGATATTCGGAGCGTGGTCTATACTACCGTCGCCAGGCATGGCGGAGCAGCAGAATTTAACACAATGGTTAAATTGCATAATGCAAGTTCTAATAGCGAAGAGAGACTAGCGCTTGTTGCCGGTATCACTAACTTTAGACAGCCGAAGCTCATCAATCAGGCTCTAGCAATGATTAAGAGCGACCATGTCCGTTTACAAGATATTTCCTATTGGCTAAGTGATAGCTTTGCTAATCGTTACTCCAAAGATTTTACATGGCAGTGGCTCAAGGAAAACTGGAACTGGCTTAAACAAAATATTGGCTCTGACTTAAGCTTTTATATGATGCCCAGGATAGTCGCTAGAGCCTACTCAGATATAAATTTTATTCCTGAATTTAAAGCATTTTTTGAGCATAATCAGTCTAGCGCATATAACCGTCCGCTCGAACAAGCAATTGAGACTATTACTTGGCAGGCTCTTTGGCGACAACGTGATCTTGCCTCATTACAAAGCTTTTTTTCTGAAGATAAAGCGACTTAACGGGCTCGAACTGTAGCCGATGATCTTGAGTATATCCGAAACGCTCAAGTGCCTGTCGATGTAGTGCCGTGCAGTATCCAACATGCTTGTCAAAGCCAAAGTCAGGATATTTTTTCGCAAGCGCAATCATGTATTCGTCGCGTGCGACTTTGGCAACTATTGATGCCGCCATTACGGCCGGTTCAATTTTATCTGCCCCGATTAAGGTTTTAACGGAATATTGCTTTGGAATATAGTTAAAATTACCATCTAAAACTATCTGCATAGAGACAGAGGTTAACCCATTCAAGGCTCGCTCTGCTCCAATAGTCAAGCAGAGAGACAGCCCCCAATTATTGAGCTCATCAACTGTGACCCACCCTATACCAATAAAAACAGCATTTTTATAAATTACTTTTGTTAACTCTCGGCGACGATTGCGGCTTAATAGCTTCGAGTCATTAAGGCCATCAATCGGATGGTCAAGTACAACTGCTGCTATTACGAGCGGCCCAGCAATACAACCACGCCCCACCTCATCGATGCCTACTACTAACATAGACCTCTCTAGCTTATGTTTAGCTTGCGTCCGAGCTAGTCTTTGCCTCGTCAGATTCCGCTGTCGGTGTTGATTTTTCTGGTTCGGTCCTAGCATCTTCGGGGATTGTATTTACTGCCTCGCGGTCAAATTCTACACCACTTAGCCGGGCAGCTTTACCAGTTCGTGCGCGCATATATGATAGGTAATTGCGTCGCACTTTACTTCGTTTAGTGACCTCGATCTTTACTACTAATGGGCTATGGACTAAAAAGCTTTTTTCAACACCGATTCCACTCGCGATTCTGCGAACAGTAATACGGCTTAAGTGCCCGCTCTGACGACGAGTTTGAATAACCAGTCCACTAAACACCTGAATTCGTTCTTTATTACCTTCGCGTATACGTTGATGCACACGTACAGTATCGCCGCTTCTTGCGTCTACAACATTGGTCTTTTGTTGTGCCTTATTGATCACTTCAATCACGCTTGACATATCCGTATTAGACTACACTATTAACCCCTTGATGTAAATCCCATAAAGTGCCTCTAATTTAATATTTCCTAATTTGTCACACACAAGCAGTGAGCAGTATCAAGGTATAATCAAGGGTTGCCGACGCATACTGAATTTATGAGTAAAACATGCTAGCAGATTACGTTAAACCAAATTGGGAAGAACGTCTTGAAAAGCTCGAACAAGACTTTCAAACTCCTTTTTCACCGCCAGATGACGTATCGAATAATTTACCGCTGGACTACCCGACTAAAGATTCCAAAATCGATTCTACAGAATGGTATCAAGAAGGTTATACGCAAACTACAACGGCTCAGTCGACAAGCAATGTTGAGCGCGATAGTTTTGCTGCAGGATTTATTCAAACTCATTAAACAAAATTCTAGGTATAGGAAATTACACTTAAGATGTGATCAATTTCATTGCTGGGTTTTTAGATCCTTGGCACAATTAATCACGTAAGTAACCGTAAAAAAGGAGGAGAATATGCCAATAGTTAAATATAATCCAGTACGTGAGCTGCAGACGATTCAACGCGATCTCGAAAGGTTGTGGGATTTTGATTGGGATGTAGCTCCGTCATTCGAAACAATGCCATTTGACATATACGAAGATGATGGCAATTTAATCGCTGAAATCTCATTGCCTAAATTTAAAAAAGAGGAAATTAGCGTAACTTTAGATTCGGGTTTATTAGAAGTTAAAGCAGTGCACGATGAAAATGTTGAAACAAAGGACCGCCGTTATTACTTGCATGAAAGTAGTAACAGCTATTTGCGCCGTGTATCAATACCGGAAAACGTGAAACTAGATAAAGCCGAGGCTGAATTTAAAGATGGCATCCTAAAGATAACAATGCCAATAGGATCAAAGTCCAATGCCAAACTACTACCCGTTAAATAGGAGTTGGCGCTAGCCGATAACCCGATAAACTTCACTCAGTGTGGTTTTGCCAGAAATGACCTTAAGCATTGCATCTTGCAGCATGGTGAGCATGCCGCTCGATATGGCGGCATGCTCAATTAGATCGGTATTCACGACCACAGACGGTGTAGTCAATACCTGTTGAATGGCCGAAGTCATAGTCAACTGCTCGCGGATGGGTAGTATTCCGCGGTAACCATACGGATTATTTTCGCTCACTCCAGGTTTATAAAGAGTCAGACCTTCTAGTGAGGGTCGTTCTATTCCCTCAGGCAAGGTATTTATTACTTGTTGAATTAACTGAACTTCCTCGGGTGTGGCGGGGTAAGCCTGTTTGGACTCATTATCTAGTAGTCTGACCAGACGCTGAGCCATAATCAGGCGGATTGAGGATACGAACAACGGATTTTGGCCAATGATATCTGCTAAGCGAGTTAAGGCTGCAGCGGCACTGCTGGCGTGGAATGTGGACAAAACTAAGTGCCCAGTCAGTGCGGATTGCAGTGCCGTACGGGCCGTGTCCTGATCGCGTATCTCACCAATCATTACGATATCTGGATCAAGCCTTAATACCGCGCGTAGTTTGTCTCCAAATGACGAATCATTGCCACTTTCGCTTGAGCGTACAGAAATTTGTGTTATCCCATGAAACTGAAATTCTACCGGATCTTCTATAGTAATGATTTTGCGTTCTTCATCATTAAGGCTGTTGAGTATTGAATACAAAGTAGTAGTTTTACCGGACCCGGTAGGCCCGACGACCATAACTAACCCTGACGGTTTACTGATAATGGCGTCAACCTCTGCCTTTTCTCTAGGCGATAGGGCTAATCGATCAATCTGGAACAAAGCTTGGTCCATATTAAACAAACGCATCACAATATCGATCCCGTTAATAGTAGGGACTGTTTCTAATCGAACGTTGACATCAACCTCCGTTTGATCGGCCATTGTTATCCTTTGAGAGATGTGCCCTTGCTGGGCTTCGTCGCTGCCAGTCGATATGTTTCCGGCACTTGCGATAGCAGCCATCAGTACACGATATTTATCAAACGGAATACGTGCTATCACGTGTAGCACTCCGTCGATTCGAAAACGAATTCTTACGCTGTCATCTTGAGTTTCAATATGAACATCACTGGCATTCAGCCGATGTGCTTGCGAAACTAGGTAAGCCAGCATATCGTCGGCCCGGACTTCATTTAAAATCTTGGAAATTTGTTCAATAAGCGCCTGCGATCCGGCATCCTTAAGCTCAATATTATGATAAACAACCTCCTTAGGAGGATCATAAAGATTCATGTACTCACGAAATCCAGGCTCGGAAATCAAGGCGTAGTTAATCCGCCGATCAGAAAAGCGTTCGGTTAAAGCTTTAAGGGCAGATTGCGGCGTTGTATTAAGAATCCCAAAAGTAATATGATAATCATCGGCTTTAACAGGTAGGGCACGGTATCCACGCATTTCGTCTGCACTAATCAGGTTCGGGTATAACTGTTTGTTAGCTATTGCTGAAGTATCAAGGTAATCAAAACCCAACAGCCGTGCACGCCTTAAAGTTGCACTTTCCTCGTCAGATCGTAGATTATTACTCATAATGGTTTATCCTTATCCAGTATAAAGCATTAGCACAGATCTCAACTGTTACTTAAAAAATCGAAAGCTGTAAAATTTATAGGAAGCTAGAAATGAAAAATAACCTTAACCTATATCTCATACTTAATAACATAAGAAGTGCTCATAACGTTGGCGCAATGTTGCGAACGGCGGAAGGATTCGCTGTTAAAGAAGTTTTCTTGTGTGGTTATACGCCTTATCCAAAGCTGGCCAACAATGATCAGCGTTTACATCACATAAGTACTAAACTAGAGACGAAAATTGCCAAGACTGCTCTCGGCGCAGAACACATGATTCGCTGGGAGCATTCAGTTAATTTAGTCGAGGCAATCCAGAAGATCAGACAAGTTGACGATGTTGAAGTGATTGCCCTTGAACAATTACCTAAAGCCGTACCAATTCAATGTTTTAAGCCCACCCGCAGCATCGCACTGATAGTAGGTAATGAAGTCAAAGGCATCGAACCGCATGAGCTAGAATATTGCGACAGCGTTATTGCGATTCCAATGCGTGGCTCTAAAGAGTCCTTTAATGTGAGCGTGGCGGCAGCAATAGCACTATTTTACTTAACATTAATGGTATAATATGACAATAATTAAAAAATAAAATGTCCCTCACACCCAAAAAACCGCCGTTAGAATCACATAAAAAATTAAATGCTCGACATCATCGTCAAACAAAGTCTTATCTCAAAGCATATTGGCCATACATACCTGTAGCCGCAATAATCGGGGCGGGGGTAATAATAGCACACGAAACTCGGCCTATTAATAGTAACAACCTGATTTTAACCAACTACACTTATTACGATATTATTGAGTCAAGCATTGGTTTATTTGCTTTAGCTGCGTTTCTAATGCGCCACGCTTTTGCTTGGAAGAAAGTTTTTATTGAGGGTGAAGAATTTGTAACTAAGCATCCTCTACTGGATATCGGTTTAGTCTCTATAGCAGTTATTAGTTTACTACTAGCTCATCAATTCCCAGGCTAAGATAAAACAACGTTTTCGCTGCCCATCAATCGCCGCAAACGTTCCAATCCGTCACTATTTACATCTATACCAGATGGTAGTTTAATAGCCTGCTTATGTTCGTCTGGTCCAAGTACCAATACTACTTCAGTACCGCCACTACATGAGTCAATGGTTCGTTTAAGCTGTTTAAGCAGTTGATGGTCTTCTGACGTAGTTAAACGAATAAACAACCTCCTTGATTTAGCTAAACCTTTTGCGCCTGGACCGCTAAGACGTTGTTCGGCGATTGTGCCAGTTTCCTCTGCGTTAAGTTCTGTTGCCTCATCAACTAATAATTTAACTTCATTACTAAGTCGTCCGTCGCGATCTTTAGCCGTAAGTTTTCCTTTAACAATTACGACCTTATCTATACGCCAAAGCTCTAAAGTTTGCTGGTAGCTGGAGGGAAATAAAATTATCTCGGTCCCGCCACTTAAATCTTCTATTTTAACAAACGCCATTTTTTGGCCATTCTTAGTTGTAATTTCACGAATAGAACTGACCAGACCGCCGATTTGTGCCAATCGCCCGTCCATGTCCGGGCTTAAGGTAGCTATTGGCTGGGTACGAGTTTTTAGCAAATCTTCGAACAGTGAAAGTGGATGTTTGCTTAAGTAGATACCAAGTAATTCACGTTCCCATCCAAGCTGCTCACGCGAAATTTTCTCGTTAGATGCCGCTGGCAAATTTAATCTTACCGTTACATCAGTTTGAGCGCTTAAATTACCAAATAAGTCCGTCTGTCCGCTATCGGCTTGCTTTTGAGAGCGTGATGCATAGTTGATAATAAGATCAAGATTATCTAATAACAATGCCCGGTCGTGAAAGCGATCAAAAACACCGGCTTTTATCAGGCTCTCTAATGATTTACGATTAACGGCACGATAATCTACCCGGCAAAGAAAGTCCTCAAGATCGGTAAACGGAGCTTCTTCGCGTGCACTTAAGATCGCATCTACGGCATTAGAGCCAACATTCTTAATGGCACTTAAACTAAATCGAATTGAAGTACCGGTTCCTGCTTTAATTACTGCAAATTCCTTAAATGATTCATTTATGTCTGGAGGCAATACCGACAAACCTAAGCGCTGACACTCGGCAATATCAATTGCCAAGCGCTCCGTATCATCATAATCGCTGGTCATTAAAGCCGCCAGAAACGCGGCCGGATAGTGGGCTTTTAAGTATGCCGTTTGATAAGCGATGTAGGCGTAACAAGCTGAGTGAGATTTATTAAAGCAATAAGCCGCAAAGTCTTCCAGCTGCTGCCAAAATTTTTGCATCGTCTTCTCGTTGATGCCGGAAACTGATTTAGCGCCTTCAATCATCCGTTCACGTAACTTACGCATCATGTCGATGTTTTTCTTGCCAATAGCTTTTCTAAGAGTATCTGCTTCTCCGCCGGAGAATCCACAAACCTCTTTTGATATCTGCATAACCTGTTCTTGATAAACAATCACGCCATATGTATTTTTTAGTACTCCTTCCATGGAAGGGTGGGGGTAAATAATTTCCTTTTCGCCGTTTTTGCGGGCAATAAAATCATCAATAAATTGCATCGGACCCGGACGATAAAGTGCGTTCATAGCAATAATGTCTTCAAACTCAGTTGGCTTTAGCTGTTTTAAATAGCGCCTCATGCCGGATGATTCAAACTGAAAGACTCCGGTGGTATCACCATTTTTAAATAGCTCAAATGTCAACTTATCATCAAGCGGTAGATTGTCAATGTCTACATTGTCGCCGTAAACTTTACGAATAATGCGCAAGGCATTTTTAATAATTGTCAGGTTAGATAAGCCAAGAAAGTCCATCTTCAATAGCCCAAGTTGTTCAATCGGACCCATTGCATACTGTGTCGCGACTACTCCCTTTTGCGCCATCTCTAGCGGGGTAAACTTAACGATGTCATCCGGAGATATAACTACGCCTGCAGCATGTACGCCATGACTGCGGATAGTGCCCTCTAAACGCATCGCTAAATCAAACACCTGTTTGGCCGTTGGGTTAGTGGCGTACTCATGTTTCAAATCGCGATCAGATAACAGTGTTTTTTTAAGAGGCACATGAATCCCTTGTACCGGTTGAGGTATCATTTTGGCTAAGCGATCGGCTTCAGCATAAGGAACTTGAAGCACTCGCGCCACATCACGCACCGCATTTCTAGCTGCCATTTTACCGTACGTTACGATGTTGGCCACGCGGTCATGTCCATACTTATCGGCGCAATAACTAATCACTTCGTTGCGACGAGTGTCCATTATGTCGATGTCTACATCAGGCATACTTATCCGGTCTGGATTTAAAAAGCGTTCAAACAATAGATCATACTTAAGTGGATCTATGGCAGTGATTCCAAGCGCATACGATACGATAGAGCCGGCAGCACTTCCCCTACCGGGGCCGAAAACAATGCCTTGGCGTTTGCCCCATGTAATAAAGTCATGGATTATCAAAAAGTAACCCTGAAAGCCCATGTGATCAATAACTCCTAACTCGTAATCAGAGCGTTCAATGATTTCCTTAGGTACCTTAGCTAATGCCTGTTTAACACTTAGTCTCTTGGCTTGAGTCTTAGAGACGCCGCCATAGCGCTGTGCTAAACCTTGACTAACTAGTTCTTTCAGATACTCTCTTTCATTTTTGTGCTCTAGGGGAACAGGAAATTTCGGGATTAATATTTTATTGAGCTTTAGTTCAATGAAGCAGCGATCTGCGATAGCCTTTGTATTTTTTATAAGATCGGGGTGCTGTTTACCCCAACGTGCAATAACCTCTTTCGGGTCAGTAAAGTGTAGATCAAACTCCTTAAGGCTCATCCGGTTCGAGTCATTTAAAAACGAGCCGGTCTGTACACATAGCAATATTTCGTGCGCCTCTTTATCTTCTGCCTTTAGATAATGCGCATCACATGTAAGCACACAGGGTATATCTAATTTTTTAGCTAGATTGAGTAGTTCATCATTAACCTTGCCCTGAGTTTCCCAGTAGCTGGGATGATCACGGTGCCCGTGATCTTGAAGTTCGATGTAATAGCGATCTCCCAACAACTTTTTATAGCGCGAAGCTATTTCTTCTGCTGCATCCATTTGTCCATTAAGAATGTTTTCCCCAAGTTCGCCGCCAATGCACCCACTTAAGACTATTAATCCCTCGCTGTATTTACTTAGTAAATCAAAATCTATTCGAGGTCGGTAGTAGAAACCATCAAGATTAGCTATGGTAGATAAGCGCATCAGATTCTGATAGCCAAGTTCATTCATGGCCAGAATCGTCAAATGATAATTAGGCTTATCCTTTGCGGGTTCTTTATCCGAAAATTTACGTGCTGACACGTAGGTTTCCATACCGATAATCGGCTTAATTCCTTTTTCCGTAGCTTCTTTGTATAATTCGATTACACCTGACATGGTGCCGTGGTCAGTGATTGCTACCGCCTCCATACCAAATTCCCGGACCTGGTTCACTAAGTCCGGTATTTTTGTCAGACCATCTAATACACTAAAGTGTGTGTGATTGTGCAGATGCACAAAGTCTGAACTGGATAAAATTTTATTTTCTGCCATAACCCTCGATTTAAGCTTTTTGTCTCTTTTGTAAGCTACTAATAAAATTATAGCAGCTCATGTCTATCTACTTTTTTAACAAAAAAATTCGGACGTGTTCAATAGCTTTTTGGGCTTCTTTGATTGATTTGCTCAGATCCTTGTCGTCAGTATGACCTTCATTAACAGCTTTAAGAACTTCTGCAAGCTTATCCTTAGAGCGCTTTGCAGATATTAGGTAGGCTTCAAACCGCTCACGTTGCCGACCCTCATGTTTATCGTCTTCGCCTTGAACAGAAGTAATTAACTCATCTAGTTCCTGATAAAGCATGCCAAGCCGATGCTCCAGACTTAATTCCAGATTAGACCCGGCATTACGCCACAGTTTTCGTGTTTTGTCTCCCGAGCGTGGCGCGCTTAAAACACCGGCGAAGTAGCCCACTACTCCTGCTAGCGCTGCACCGATTGCAACTTTCCGATAAAGCTTTGGCTTAGACATAAAGTTACATTTTCCGCGATAGTTTAAATATTAACTTTACGGCTTTTAAAAACGAGGTCAGTATACCGCTGTTACCCACTTCCCTAATAATAGTCGTCGCGGTTTCAACGCTATTAATTGCCTGCTCGGCTTTTTTTACTAAAGTATGAAACACCACCCAGGTGTAAATCATAAAAATGATGCCGATTAGAAAGAAAAGGCTTAAGCAAACTGCTGTAATAATCAAGAAAACACTGTCTACGCTGCTCATATTAGACAATCTACAGTAAAACTCTCTAATCTGCAAAATCCAATAAGCTTACACCTTCAGCTTGCGCATAATCAACTCTCTGGCTACTTCAGGATTTGCCTGCCCACGACTACTTGCCATGACTTGTCCGATCAGGAAACCAATGGCTTTATCTTCACCTCCTTGAACATCGTGTACGGCCTTTGGATTAGCTTTAATGACTCGCTCAACTATAATCTCAACTTCTTTCGTATCACTGGTCTGAAGCAAGCCACTGTTTTTAGCAAAATTTTCAATATTAGATGGCAGTTTATCTAGAGATAGCAATCGTTCAACCAGCTCTTTGGCTGAAGTTGAGTTTAACTTACCCAGTTCTACCAACTTAAGTACGCCCTCATAAAGTTTAAAGCGGTACTGGTTTAACGTTGTTTTCGATTCGCGCCTAAGCGGTATGTCGACATTAATTAACCAATTAGCCAGTGATTTAACATCTAAATTGCGCTGAGCGAATTCCGTTATAAGCTCTAGATAACTACACTCGACATAATCAATGTTGGCATCGATCAACACAGTTAACTGCATCTTAGAAAGGCCAAGTTGAGATAAATCTGATCGCCAAACATCAGGAAGTTTCGGCATATCTTTCACTGCTGTTTTAACGTAACTTTCGTCGATTACAATTGGGGGCAAGTCAGGATCGGGCATATAACGATAGTCGTCAGCATTTTCTTTAGAGCGCAGTGAGGTTGTTTTTTGTTTAGCCTCATTCCAGCCGCGTGTCTCTTGGATTATTGGCTGTCCGCGTTCAATCAGCTCAATTTGTCTTTTAATTTCATAGTCAACTGCTTTCTCAACGGCTTTAAAACTATTAATATTTTTTGTTTCGCTTCTAACTCCTAAAGCGTCATTCTTGCTGACACTAACATTGACATCAAAGCGCATATTACCGTGATATAAATCCCCGTCGGTAACGTCCGCATAGCGCATCAGTAGATATAGCTCGTGAGCATAAGCCTTGGCTTCGGCGCTAGAATGCATATCCGGCTCGCTAACGATCTCGATCAGCGGCGTACCGGCTCGGTTAAGGTCTACTAAAGAATAATCTTTCCCATCAGGATGCATGCTTTTGCCGGCATCAGCTTCCAGGTGTGCTCTGGTTATTCCAACTTTTTTTAGCTTACCGTCAAGTTCAAACTCAACTTTACCGCCAACTATTATTGGCTGATCATACTGCGTTATCTGATACCCCATTGGCAGATCAGGATAAAAATAATGCTTCCGATCGAAAGTTGAAAATAACCGCGGTTTGGTTTTGAGAGCTATTGCCGCCCGACATGCTAGCTTGATGGCCTCCTCATTTAATACCGGCAATGCTCCTGGCAAACCGAAATCTATATGATTAATTAGGGTATTCGGTTCCGCTTGTCTGGCATCATTACTAGCACCTGAAAACAACTTAGATTTAGTCTTAAGCTGAACATGTGTCTCAATACCGATAGTTGGTTTAAAGTCGCTCACTTTTTATCCTTATCCTGGTTAAAGGCGCTCAAATCCTTTAGCGCTTTCCAAAAACCCAGTAATCCCTTCTTAACTTCAGCTTTAGTGACTTTAATGTCATCGTTTAATACTTTATTGCTCAACTTGTGACTATACCAAACCATATCATTGGCAGTCAGATCGTGCTGCGCCGCAACTAAGCGTTCACCCATCGTTTTGCCTTTATAACGCCGCTTTTTAAGCACGCTATCAAGCAGGTGATCAGCCTCAATTAAAGCATCGTTCCAGGTGTTTTTATTAGCTAATAACGTTTGAATCTCTTTCCAGCGACGTTCATAATTAACCTTTCTTTTCAAACTAATTAAATAAACAGCAAGCACAACCAACACTAGTACTAGAGCAACCGCTAACACGAAACGCTCCGACACCTGGTTGCTCGGCAAATGTGAGCTAGTTAATCTCATGATCTAAGTCCCTCTATCGACATGGCTAATCCAAGTAAGTCACGATCATTATGCATTGCGCTCATTAACTGGAATCCGATCGGCAACCCTTGTTTGTTATATCCAACCGGAATCGATGCTGCCGGAATACCGGCCAGGTTGGCTGGAACAGTTAATACGTCTGTCATGTACATATCAAGCGGATTCTTAGTTTTTTCGCCTATTTTAAACGCTACCGTCGGCGCTACTGGTCCAACTAAAAAATCAAGTGTTTTAAATGCCGATTCGAATTCCTGTATTAGCATTGTCCGAACTGTCATCGCCTTTTTATAGTAGGCATCGTAATAACCACTGGACAGCACAAAGGTGCCGATCATGATCCGTCGCTTCGCTTCTTTACCAAAACCTTGACCACGTGTTTTTACATAACTTTCTTCAAGACTTTTAGAGGATTCATCATGGTATCCATAGCGTATTCCATCATAACGACTAAGATTTGAGCTGACCTCCGCCGGACAGATAATGTAGTAGCAGGCTAAAGCCAGTTTAGTCGAAGGCAAAGAAACTTCATGGACGTCCGCGCCAGCCTTTTTTAACTTTGCAACGGTTTGGGCAAACGCCTGTTTAACATCGTCAGCAACACCGTCTCCGACATATTCTTTAACGACACCGATTTTTAATCCTCTTAAATTCAACGGTTTAGCTACGTATCCTTCTTTGACGCGTTCGATAGTAGTCGCATCCAGTGGATCTCTTCCGGCCATTACGTCTACTACCAATGCTGCATCAGCTGCGCTATTTGTAATCGGGCCGATGCAATCTAAACTGCTACCCATCGCGATAACACCGCTACGACTAATTAGTCCATAAGTTGGCTTTAGCCCAAAAACGCCGCAATAAGAAGATGGTTGACGAATCGATCCGCCGGTATCTGTACCGAGTGCGAACGGAACTAGCCCTAAGGCAACAGCGGCAGCCGATCCGCCGGACGATCCGCCAGGTACCCTAGTTTTATCGTAAGGATTCTTAACAACACCAAAGTCGCTGTTTTCGGTACTGCCACCATGAGCAAAAGCATCCATATTCGCTTTAGCTACGCAAATTGCTCCGGCGGCTTCCAGTCGATTAACTGCGCTAGCCTGGTATGGCGGCACAAAGCCATTGAGTATCTTGCTGCCTGCCCGTGCTTCTCCGCCATAAACTAAAAAATTGTCTTTAGCGATATAAGGTACGCCTGCCAACGGTCCTGGATCTTGACCGCGTTTGACTTTGCGGTCTACTTCCTTGGCCAGCTCCAGTGCCCGATCCTCAAGCTTTAATATGACTGTATTATAGTCGTTGTTGTCATCGATTAGAGTTAGCGCTTTTTTTGTTAGGTCTACCGCACTGACGCTTCCCTGGCGCACAGAATCGGCAATTTTATCTAACGCTAGCCAGGAATGCTTTATCATAATTCAACCATTCGCTTTACCTCAATCTGGTGATCCTTAACTTTAGGCACGTTTTTGAGCAATGATTTCGGGTCGTACCCATAATTGATAATCTGATCACTTCTCATAACATTAATTAGACCCGTGACTTGGTTGGTCGGTATCATGGCATTTGTATCCACTAGCTTCAATTGCTCAACATAGTTCAATATCCGGTTAATTTCATCAATATACTCACTAATCTCATCAGGTTGTAGCTCAAGCCGAGCGAGTCGCGCCAATTTGAGCACATCTTCCTTGGATAGTTTTGGCATAGTTAAAACTAATTGTATAACGAGTCTACTAAATTTTTGAAGTAAAACTATTTAAAAATCTAGCTATAACCTAAACTATTTTCAGCTTAAGCTCGGCGATTAAATCACGCAGCTCAGCAGCCTGTTCAAATTGTAAATTAGCTGCGGCAAGTTCCATTTGAGCGCTCAGGTCTTTTAAAAGCACAGGGTATTCGTCGGCTGGTATCTTCTTAAAGTTTACTTTATCTTTAGTCGGAGTGTCGCCACTTCTAAGCCGTTCTTCAACTTCACGCGTAATACTAACAGGCTCGATGTTATGTTTTTTGTTATATTCTTCCTGAATTAACCGGCGGCGCTCGGTCTCATCGATTGCCGCACGCATGCTCTGAGTAATGTTATCGGCATACATAAATACATGTCCTTCATTGTGCCGCGCAGCGCGTCCTATAGTCTGTATTAAAGCTGGCTCACTCCGCAAAAAACCCTCTTTATCTGCGTCTAAAATTGCCACAAAACTGACTTCAGGCAAATCAAGGCCTTCTCTAAGTAGATTAATGCCGACTAGCACATCATAAACACCTAAGCGCAAGTCGCGTAATATGTCACTGCGCTCTAGAGTATCGATGTCGCTATGCAAATATGCCACTTTTATGCCAACCTCGCGCAAATAGTCTGTCAGATCTTCCGCCATCCTCTTAGTCAATGTTGTCACTAACACTCGTTGGCTCTTTTCAACCGTTGCCCTAATTTCGCTTATTAGATCATCAATTTGTCCATCAATTGGCTTAACCGTTATTTTAGGATCAAGCAAACCAGTAGGACGAATTACTTGCTGGGCTGGCGGTGGTGATAGACGAAGTTCATAGTCAGCCGGAGTGGCAGAGACATAAATTACTTGGTTTAAATGACGCTCAAACTCAGAAAATGTCAAAGGACGGTTATCTAGAGCACTGGGCAGACGAAAACCATATTCAACCAGCACTTCTTTTCTAGAACGGTCCCCGTTATACATCCCTCTAACTTGAGGAATTGTCATATGCGATTCATCTATTACTAACAAAAAGTCGTCAGAAAAATAGTCCAGCAGAGTCGCCGGTTGTTCGCCTGGCTCACGATTAGTTAAATATCGGCTATAATTTTCAATTCCTTTTACGAAACCGGTTTCTGAAAGCATTTCAAGATCGAACCTTGTGCGCTGCTCAAGCCGCTGCGCTTCAAGCAATTTATTATTTTTTTTAAACCAGGCTAAACGTTCTTCAAGTTCTTGCTCTATCGCTCCTAATGCGCGTTGTAATTTTTCTTGTGGCGTAACAAAGTGCGATCCCGGAAAAATTTTTAATTCTTTCATTGGTCTTAACAGTTCACCGGTTAGGGGATTTATTTGTAAGATACGTTCTATACTGTCTCCAAAAAATTCGACGCGGTAAGCTGTTTCCTCGCCAGCCGGAAAAACATCAACTACATCGCCACGGACTCTAAAGGAGCCGCGGTGAAAGTCTAGATCGTTTCGCTGGTATTGTATATCTGTTAAATGCCTCAGTAGTTTGTCGCGTTTACGTTGCTCGCCCACCTTAAGCGCAACTGCCAATCCTGAATAATCTTCAACGCTACCAATTCCATATATGCACGATACGCTAGCGACGATTATTACATCCCGGCGCGTAAGCAGTGAATCGGTGGCTGCGTGGCGCAGCCGGTCGATTTCTTCATTGATTTGACTATCTTTTTCAATGTATGTATCACTTCTTGGAATATAAGCTTCTGGTTGGTAATAATCAAAGTAACTCACAAAATAATGTACGGCATTTTCTGGAAAGAATCGTTTAAATTCATTAAACAACTGTGCGGCCAATGTCTTATTATGGCTCAAAACCAACACCGGCTTATCGAAGCGACTAATTACATTAGATACACTAAAAGTTTTGCCAGATCCGGTTGCTCCAAGTAAAGTCTGATGCTTTAACCCTTTCGTAACCCCATCGGCCAACTGTTCGATCGCCGCCGGCTGATCACCCATTGGTGAGTAATCACTATGCAATTTAAATATGCCCATATGACTAGAAGGTATTGTAGCAGTTGCTGCTACTAGTCGGGCTCACATATACAAATTCTTATAACGGGCGTGCTCTTTATCCAGTACCTTAACCAAATCTCGGATAAGCTCATCTGGATCATCGCTAAAGAAAATCTCCATGCCCTCTCTTAAGGGATGCGCTAAGGAAACCAGAGTTTGAATTTCTTGACTGATGCCCCCGGCGCCTTGCAAAAAGCCAATCGGGGTACTGCTTTCAACCGCAATTGTAAACTCATGTAATGTACCCATGCGGCCGCCGATTGATATAACGGCATCAGCAGATGTTATAAGCAGGGCATCGCGGCCGGTATAATGCAATCCGCTATAGATGATCGTATCATAGGCTTGCGTAGGTAGATGATACTTAAGGACATGCTCGACTTTTGAACTGGCAGGGCTAATACCAACACTCATTACACCACCTGCGCGTTTGTAGGCTTCGGCAGTATAGTTGGGCAGCCCAATTGTAGCACCGCTCATCAAACTATGCCCAAAACGGGCAATCGCTTCACCCATAGCTTCGGCTAGCAACCTTCCCTCTTCGACGCTCTCACCTCTAGCAGCACCGGATATTGCAATTTGATACATTTATTCTACCTCTCCTTCATTTTAATCAAGTTAATCAAGCGAGGCTTCGCCTGCCAGCTCGGGTACCAACTCATTGCTAATAGCAGTACGCAATAACTCTGGTCGGATGTAGCGGGCTATAAACTCCTGCCACAAGGACCGTCTAAAGTGATGTAAGTAGTGCTCTTTATAACTACGACGATTAACAAGGCTTAGGGCATTATCTAGTATATTAAACGGGATAGTTTGACCGTTATCTATAGCAGCTAGATGTCCACCGTCTTTCCAAAACTTCATTTCCGGTGCGATCCAGTGAATTAAAGACTCAACCGGCTGCCACCCAAGCAACTCTTCTACCCCAAGATGCTCACCTAACGAAACATCAACTTGCTCCTTGGTATGGTGGATAAACCGCTGAACAGTTTCCCAAGATAACGGCGCATTAAAATATTCTGTCTTAGTAAGCAGCGGATCGTCCGTTGCTACTAGATCAACCCGGCGGCCAAAATCGCCGGCAACCTGACTCAGACGCAAATAACTGCTTGCCGCTTGAATGCCATTTAAGCCATCCGCAGCAAGCGCTAAAGTAACAGTAGTAATGCCTGGGTTCGGGCGATTCGGCAAAGGTATAATAACTATTGCCCCCAGCTCCTTATTAACAATAACTGTCTTTTTAGAGCTTGCTAACAACTGGGAACATACTTCACTCCACTTATCGTTGTGAGGTGAGGCTATGGATATCGCTCTTTCCTCGAATTGTGCCGGTATTAATTGTTTTAGCTGTGCGTCGTAGCGATGTTGCCAATTAAGCGGTTCGATGGTCCTTGCTGTTAAAACCACTAAACTAAGCGGTTCGTGCTTCAGCAGAGAGCCTAATGATCTGTAGCCTAACAATCGCATAGTTTTTTTGGGTGCATTAGTCATTAATAGCTGTTTAGCTATTGATGCTTTTAACACAAATACCTTGTTGCTATGGCTCGATTGTCGTATCGCTTCGACCATGCCTTCACTTAAATTGCCCGCCGCATTGACATTATAGGCACTAATTTGGCGTAACCGTTTAATAAGCATTGCATCATCGTCGATTAATCTTTGTTGCAGCGCAAGATAAAGCTCTTCGCCAGTAGTATCTTCAGGATCGAGTCCCAGTGCACTAATTTTTGCCCGACAACCGGCAATCACACTTTCACTAAGCCTGATGTCCTGACAGCCGTTACCGCTAGCCGCTTCTAGTTGAGTCAAGGCCTGACTAAATTGCGGCTGTTGGGCATCTAGTAACCGAGATAACAACTTGGTCATAAGATTCTTGCGTCTTTGTTTATATTATCCTCGCTCATTCCATCCTAGCATAAGAATTTATCCTAAATCCAGAGTAACTAAAGCGCTTCCGGACGATATGACTCGGGAGAGTTGGATAAAAAATGCTCCAATTCGTGCTCGCTAAGTAGGCCGGCCTGAGCTCCGACTTTCTGGAGCACGCTCATTGAGTTAATTGGCGCCCACTGCAGCGCTCCAGCTATGGTATTACCTTTAATTAAGGCGGCGACGAACGTCGAAGCGAAAGCATCACCGGCTCCAGTGCGATCGACTGGTGGCGCCGGATCTGGATATAGCGGCATCTTAAGTATCTCCCTCTGATCACTTGCGACCGCTCCGTTAGGACCATCGGTTATAACTGCAATTTTAGCCCCAAGGTCATGCATCCTTTTTAGTAAATCGTGATAATTGTTGTGATCCCCTCCTGTTATATTGACGGCTTCTTCGCGGTTTACTATTAACACGGTGGTTTTAGCATAAATCCGTTTGAGCCGCTCAACTCCAGCTTCAATTTGAAACGTGCCCGGCTGAAACGCTAATTTAACCTCTGGATGTTCATCGAGCCAATCGGCAATTTGATCATGATAGTCTAGGGCATGTTCGGAAATCGAACTAAAATATATCCAATTTGGTACTTCGTTCGGTCTCAAGTGCGGCCAGTGGTAGTCGTAAGCCTCGTGCTTAATCAGAATCGTCCGCTCAACGTCATACCTTAATACATAATGCACATTGCTAACTTTGTCCGGATTAATACGCACGAAACGGCTATCAACTTTGTTGGCATGCAAGGCGTCAATCATGTCACGCCCTATCTGGTCATCACCAACATTAGTGACAAATGCCGAGTTGAGCCCCAGCCTAGCAAAGGCTACGGCCGCATTTGAGGCGTTACCGACACCTTTTACGGTTTCGACCGTATCATAAGGCAGTTTTGTTCCAAAAATCATCGATAGCCAGCGTTGGCCCTGTTCATCATTAATAACTTTTGCCTGGTTATCCAATAACTTTATAAATACATCGGTCACTATGTCACCGACACTAATAACATCTGGTTTGTCTGCCATTTTCCCACCTTTTGGTCTTAATGTTATAAATTTTATTTATGCAGTTTCTAACCGGCCGATGCGTTGCTCATGCTCATTGACCTGATTACTCATATGTGTCATAGCTGCCTTTACAACTTTAAGGTCGTCGGCCATATCACTCATTGATCGGTCCAGTTTGTCGAGTTGACTTTTTATTTCTGGAACGTTACTGATGGCATCCTGGATGGCTTTTAGCTGATCAGCTAATACCGAACCAAGCACCTGCCTCTTTTCGTCCTCACTTAAAGACTGCATTGGTTTATACTATAGCTCTTAAACTACATACTAGTAAAGACTAAACTAGCCGACTTTTAGACATCCAAGCCTGGATTGTTTTCGTTATATTCTTCATTAACTATTAGCTGCAAATAAGGACGTTCATCTTTGTTGGGCTGTATTAAACTATTAGACTTCTCTTCTGTTGGAGGAATGTAGCCGACCTTTTCGTTGCGAGAGCGGAGCCTTCTTAAGACCAATGCATAACCCAATGCACCGACCAAAAAAGATGTCAATATTGTGCTTCCGATAATTATTTCCGGAGGAAAAATCTGCGCTTTTAGCGCTTGGGTACCCAAAACGGCAATGGCTTGCTTGTTTGCTTTAATAGTTTCGTTGATAAAGTGTTCAGTCGGCCCGGCGTCTTTCAAGCCACTACCGGTGGCTATATTTCCGGCCAGATTTAAGCTTTGGTCTTGATGTTCCAGAAGACGGATTTCCGTTTCGGCAGGACTGTTGGCCAGATTCAAACTGCTTAGAGCTTCTCCGATTGGAATAGATGCGCTAACACTAGTTATCATACCAACCGAAAACGCGGTACTGTTAATGAATACTTCTCTCATATTCTCCTAGATAGATAATATTAATACGCTATTTTCACAATTAGTCAACTGAGTGTAATTCTTACTTAAGCTAAAAATATTTAACTTATGGATTAGGGGTTAGGCCTTATATGAGGGCTTTATCGCTTGAATTAAAGTCTGCAATTTTACTAGTCACAACCTTTTCAACTGCATCAACTACATATTTGCTAACTAATTTAGCCACTGAATACTCATCAGGATTTTCTTTTAAGGCTTGTTCTAGCGCCTCGCGGTAAGCAATCCGCATATCCGAGTTTATATTAATTTTAGTAACACCGATTTTAACCGCATCCCTAAAGTAGTGTCCAGGCGTACCGCTGCCACCGTGCAGTGATATGTTACAATCAACCGCCTGTCTAATCTGTTTAAGCAGCTTAAGATCCAGCACTTTAGGAACTGGATACTTGCCGTGAAGATTGCCGATCGCAGCCGCAAATGTATCTATTCCGGTAGCTTCAACGAAAGACCGAGCTCCATCCGGAGTAGAAAAAGTCTTTTTAATTTCTTCATAATCGATCATCTCAGTGTGTAGGTTTGAACTGCCGCCAAAGTAGTGAGGTTCGCTCTCGACTGATGCTCCCGTTAGTTTAGCATACCTAACGACAGCTTTTGTGGCGTTAATAATTTCATCGTCACTCGCATCATGATTCGCCTGTGATATATCAATGTGTATGAACTCAAAGCCGGCTTCAATTCCGGCTCTTGCTGCTTCCACGGACGGACTATGATCCAGATTGACATACATTTCAACGCCGAATGCCTCTTTGGTATTGTCTACTAAATCGCGTATGTTGTTGAGACCGATATCGTCAACTTCACCTTGGCTAACTTCAACAAGAACCGGTGCATTATGTTTTTTGGCAGCTCTGGCAACAGCAATCAGCGTTGGTTCATCGTCCAAATTAAAGGCACCGAACGCCCAATGTTGAGCTCTTGCCGTAGCCATTCGTTCACGCGCTTGTTGGCAGTTCTTACGTATTTGATTTAAGGTCAGTGGCAATTCTAGTTTCCTTTCTTTTGCATTACTTCATGCACTGCTAAACGGATATGTTTAGCATCTAGTCCAAAATATACCATTAATTCATCAGGTTTTCCGGATTCTCCAAAACGATCACGCATACCGATCCGTTTTAGGGGTACGGGACAATGTTCGGCTGCTAGTTCGGCAATGGCCCCGCCCAACCCGCCGTTTATTTGAGCTTCTTCAGCAGTTACCGCCGCGCGGGTTTTACTTAAGCTCTTAATAATCGTCGTCTCGTCGAGCGGCTTAAGTGTGGGTACGTGTATAACTTCGGCTTCGATGCCATCTTTATACAATAAATCGGCGGCCAAGAGCGCATGATAGGTCATCGTACCTGTAGCCAGGATTGTTACATCACTTCCTGATTCAAATACTTGGGCAGCTCCAATCACAAAAGGTGTTTCAGCAGTGGTAATCACAGGTGTTTCTTCACGAGCCAGACGAATATAGTTCGGCCTAGGGTCACTCACCATAGCTAATGTAGCTTTTTCGGCCTCGATACTATCACATGGCGCGATTACGACCATATTCGGCAGTACTCGCATTAATGCTAAATCTTCTAACATCTGATGGGTTGCGCCGTCAGGGCCAACACTGACACCAGCGTGCGAGCCGACAATCTTAACTGGCCGGTCATTTAAACAAATGGTAGTACGGATTTGCTCCCAATTACGCCCGGGGCTAAAGGCTGCATAGCTGCTGACAAAAGGTATCTTTCCAGCGGCAGCTAGCCCGGAAGCCACTGTAACTAGATTTTGTTCTGCTATTCCCACCTCAATAAAACGCTCAGGAAATGATTGTTTAAATAAATGCATCTGGGTAGATTCGGTTAGATCGGCGCAGGCTGCTACGACATTTGGCTCAACATGTCCGGCCTTCTCAAGTCCGCGGCCAAAACCTTTCCTTATTGGCTCACGTGTAACCTGTTCCTTATTTAAGTCGACTAAAGCGATATTACTCATGTTCACTCCGTATTTTTCCGCCAAGCGTTCTCAGCTCTTGCAATGCCTTAGTCGCTTGTTCAACATTAGGCGGCATACCATGCCAGTGAAAGTCATATTCCATAAAATCGACTCCCTTGCCCGGAATAGTATGTGCAATAATGGCAACCGGCTTTTCGACAATTGCTTTGGCCATCGCACAAGCGTCAATCACTGCCTCTATATTGTTGCCATCAATCTCTAGCACGTGCCATCCGAAAGCTTCCCATTTTGCCTTATAATCCTCGAGTGGCAGTACCATTTCGGTTGGACCGTCGATTTGAATGTTATTGCGGTCAATAATGGCTATAATTTTAGACAAATGGTTATCCCCGGCAAACATCGCCGCTTCCCAGACGTTACCTTCATCTGTTTCACCATCCCCCATCACGACATAGATGTAGCGGTGCAGAATGTTGTCCATTTTATGCGCTAGGGCAATCCCTGCGGCCTGACTTAAGCCGCAACCTAAAGGTCCGCTGGTGCTCTCTAGTCCAGGCAAGCGCTTTCGCTCGGGATGACCTTGCAAGCGCGAGCCTAATTGACGTAAAGTTAGCAACTCCTTGCGATCAAAGTAGCCAGCGCGCGCCATTGCTGCATATCGTACGGGAACACAATGGCCATTTGAGAGTATTAGAATATCCCGATCACGCCAATCTGGATTTTTGGGATCGTGTTTTAAAACGTCGAAATATAACGCCGTAAAGATATCCGCTAGTCCGAGGGGACCAGCCGAATGTCCGCTGCCTGCTACTTCTAGCATATGCACGATATCTTCGCGAATGTCGTTTGCGATTAACTCTAGTTGCTTTAGGGAAAGTTTACTCGGCATGATGTTTTGATTTCTTTAGTGTACTTACCAGTTTAGCATAAGCCCTTTTTGGCGAAGACGCTGATTGTATATATCCGCCAACATTAGCAACGCTAATGCCACTCGCAACTATCAGCTCTATATTGTCATTGTTAATTCCTCCGTCCCAGCCAATCTCAATATTCGGGTTAAGACTTTTCAACTTATGAACTTTGTTTAACAAATTTAGATCAGCTACTGATCCTCCCTGGTAACCTAAGTTACCAGAAAAGATAAGAGCATGGTCAAAATGCGGAATTATAGCCGAAACTTGTTCAACTTGAGTATCAGATAAGAGTGCCAGACCTGCCTTAATGCCGGCAGAGTGTAAGCTATTAGCAGCCCGAATGAGGTCAACTTCAGCTTCAGCATGAATAATTACCAAATGTGGGCGCAGATGATAGGCCAAAACTATGTCCGCGTGCGGATAGCGACTCATGATATGAACATCTGCTAACGTATCTTTATGCCAGCGCATCTGCGAGAAAGAAAATAGTCTCCGTGGTGCCAACGACCCGTCCGATACATCAAAATGGATGCGCACCGCAAACTTATTAATAATATTAAACTGGCGCTCATATTCTTTGCGTGTGACAGCAGTAATTGTCGGGCAAATCCAGGCATTCATAAACTAATACGTATTTTTAAGCCAGCTCGTCGAGCTCCTTTAAGCGGCGAATGTAGCGCGGGGCGGCGGCATATGCAGTTGAAACCCAAGTATTAATAATCGCTTCCGCCTCCTTCATCGGCGTTGATCGAGCTGACAGGCAAAGAACGTTCGAGTCATCATCATTGCGGGCAGCGTGGGCTTCGGCTACATTCCAACATAGAGCCGCTCGAATACCCTTATAACGGTTAGCGGCCATGCACATACCCTGACCGCTACCACAAATCAAGATACCTTTAGGATCAACTTCGCTGCTGGAATTCATGGCGTTAATAACCCGAGCTGCAAAAACCGGGAAGTCGTCGTTCGGGTCAGGATGGTCATTGCCCTCATCGACAACTTCGTGCCCGCAGCGAATCAGATAATCTTTAACCTTCCCTTTAAGCTCAAGTCCGACATGATCTGATCCCAAGAATATTTTCATCACCGACTGCCTTTTCTGTTATTCTCCTTTTAACAATTTACCGGTATCTGCTACCAGCTCGACTAAGCGGTTTGAATAGCCCCATTCATTGTCATACCAGACGACAACTTTAGCTAAATTACCAGCCACTACGTTAGTCAACTCTAGATCAACAATGCCGGAGTTGGAATTACCGAGATAATCACTAGATACCAACGGCTCATCCGAAACGGCAATAATCCCCTGGTAGTATGGATCTTGCGAGGCCTTAGTCAAACAGTCATTTATCTGCTCCTTCGATACATTTTGCCTAAGTAGCATGGTCACATCACTTAGTGACACCACCGGAGTGGGCACACGTACGCTCAAACCGTCAAATTTACCAACTAAAGTATGGACTGTTTTAGCTACGGCAATGGCCGCGCCGGTGGTTGTAGGTACGATGTTATGCGGTGCTGCTCGACCCTCTCGTAGATCCTTGGCGGGTGAATCGGTTAAAGTCTGGCTAGCCGTATCGCTATGAACGGTCGTAAGTAGAGCTTTTTCAATTCCAAACTCTCTATCTAATATGTCCATAACCGCCGCTACACTGTTGGTAGTACATGAGGCATTAGAAATAATGTCGCCGCTGTCTTTTAATTCATCGTCGTTAGCGCCAATGACAATCGTTTTAACATCATCACTTTTGCTTGGAGCCGATATAATAACTTTTTTAGCACCCGCCTTAAGATGTGCGCTTGCTGTATCGCTAGTTGTAAAGTGGCCAGTGGATTCAATCACTATGTCAACATCCAAATCCCTCCAAGGCAACAGCGACGGGTCCTTCTCGGCATAAACCGGTATGGCATTATTATCAATCTTAAGGTGACTCTCATCAAAACTAACATCATGATGATAATTTCCATAATTAGAATCATGTTTTAACAAATAGGCTAGGGTTTTAGTATCGGTCAGATCATTAATTGCGACAATGTCGATGTCGTCTCGGTCGTAAGCTATCCTAAAGGCGATTCTACCGATCCGCCCAAAACCGTTTATTGCTAATTTTGTTTTCATTCTCTTACCCCCTGGAATGGTTGTGTTTATATTTTAACTATAGCAGTTATGGTTATACTAAATAAATCTAAGCTTAAGCTTAACTTTGCTCGTATCTCTTGATAGATTCTAAAATAACCTGTTTAGCGGCAGCTTGATCGCCCCAGCCCAAAACTTTAGTACTACCTGGCTTTTTAAGATCCTTGTAATGGCTGAAATGCTGCTCGACCTTTTGTTGCCAGCGGCTACCTAGGTCGTCTAGTGAATTGACACTGTCGCCGCTATCACGATCATCGGCTGGCACAGCAACAATTTTATGGTCGCCTTCACCGTCATCTTCGAATTTAAGCACGCCAACGTATTTGCACTCTAGCCAAACGCCTGTCGGAATCGGCTCGCTAGCAACGACTAAGACATCTAGCTCATCCCCGTCTTCGTCTTTGGTGGCAGGAATAAATCCGTAGTTAATCGGCTTTGGATAGATGCTCGGCTCCACGCGGTCAACCATAAAGGCGGCTGCTTTACGATCATATTCGATTTTAAGGTGACTGCCCTCAGGAATCTCAATAACAGCGTTCAACTTGCCGTTTTCTATATCACCCGGACTTAGCACTTTATTGTAATCTGGCATATTTTAACTTCCTCTCTGACTAAAATAATTGTAACAAATCAATTAAGGATTAACTTCAAGCTGTCGTAACTCAGAGTTATGCAACCGGCCCTCAAGATACTCACGAATTTTAAGAGCGGCTGTTGCGCCTTCTCCCGATGCACTGGCGATCTGCATCGTCGCCCCGCTGCGGACATCACCGGCCGCGAATACTCCTTCGATGCTAGTTTCAAGATTTTCATCGGTAATAACAAAACCCTGTTCGTTTAATCTGACTCCTGATTCTCGCAAAAACGAAGTATTAGGCTTTAGCCCAATAAATTCAAAAACACCGTCCGTTTTAAATTCAACTTTATTCCCGTTAGCGTCGGTTCCATTAACTGCAGTAACACCGTTCTCGTCGCCGACTATTTCTAGTGGCGTTACGCCGAGGTGAACGCTGACCTTGCCTTGGTCAATAAACGGCTGCATTTCTTTTTGCAAGACATCACTGGCTTTGATTTGACTTCTGACTAATATATCAATGTGATTGGCATATCGTGTCAGAAAAATCGATTCTTGGAAGGCAGAATTACCTCCACCAATCACCACTAACCGCTTATCCCGGTAAAATGCACCATCGCAGGTCGCACAAAAATGGACACCACGGGCATAATATTTTTCTTCGCCTGGTATCCCAGTCCTTTTATAATCACACCCAGTAGCGATTAATACTGCATCAGCCACCATTTCACCGGCAGTGGTTTTAAGCCGAATTAATTTATCCTCCTTAATCAGCTCACTGACTTCCGCAAGCTCGATTTCTGTACCAAAGCGTTCCGCTTGCTGGCGTAAATCATCGGCCAAATCAAGCCCCTTGACACCTTTTGCAAAACCAGGGTAATTATCGATAACATCAGTTACTGCCGCAAGTCCTCCGACAACGCCTTTTTCGATCAATAAGGTATCTATGTCTTCTCTGGTCGTATAAATAGCCGCTGTTAAAGCGGCTGGTCCAGCGCCAATCATGATCACTTCGTGTTTTATTTGCTCACTCATAAGTCTTCTCTTTCTAGTTATTACCTAGCAGAACGCTGACTGACTCTGCATAAGTATGTGCTTGCTTTACGACGGTTTAGTTGACGGCCGGTGCGAGTTTTGCCAGGTTATAGCCAACAATAATCTCCTGGCTATCGTCTGTTTTAGTAACTACTGTCACTGGAACTGTTAAAGCTCCACTTAAACGGTGCGCTTCAGCTCGGCGCTCAGGCACACGATCTAGATTGACTTCTTCATAACCCATTCCCTTGGCCTTTAGGTATGTTTTTACCATGTGGCAGTATCCGCATGTGTCGCTGGTAAAGATGGTGATTTTTTTGACCATTTTAGCTAGTCTCCTTAACTTTGGACTTGTTAGTTTTTCTTGGATTAAGGCCTTTTAATTGTTTGTTTTATCTATTAAGGTCTTAGTGAGCTCTATTATAAAATAGCGTTAGCTTTTTGGTCAATACGCTATATATTGTGCTTTTTACGCTAATTGGTATTAGTAATATATACCAGAAAGACCAAATTTGAATTAGGTGGAATGCTGCCTACCTTTTGTGATCCGTACGCCAGACCCGAAGGTATGATGAGTTCTCTGGTGCCACCGACATGCATTCCAGGTATCCCGAGTTTCCAGCCCTCAATAACGGAATTAAGCGAAAAGGTCTGTGGACCGCCGTGCTCTGAACTGGCATCAAAAATAACACCGTTACTAGCTAAAGCGCCAATGTAGCACGCCGTTACGGTGGCGCCGGTTTTAACTACCGGACCGCTGCCTATTTTTAAATTACCAATTTCCAGATGACTGATTGCGCTTGTCGGAGGAGTATATCCGGCTAATTTATTACCATCGTTTACGTTAAACCCGCTGGGGCAGGATGCGCTTGCCTGAGCGCTAATTGTCGTATTGGCAGTTGAAGAACTATTATTTGAAGTTAGTATTACCAATATTGTCAAAGCTGAACTTGTCAGTAAAAATAAGACAGCCCCTAAACCCGCAAAGACTCTTCCTCTAATCGCCATAACTCGATCCAATTATACCTTAGCTGTTGGTTATGTCGATAGGCTGACTTGGGAATCCGTTTTTAAAAGCATCAAGCATGGCCCGTTTAAGTTCAGGGGTATGAAAATCTATATCCTCAAATTCGCTTAGTTTGCGCCATACCGGTTGATAGAGATTCTTGCCTAGCTGATTTATCTTAGCCTCAGTCGAACCAGGGTCTAACTTAATTTCACCGTCTGTATAATCGCATAAATAAATATATTGAGTGCCATAAGGTTCACCCGCTTCTTCGACAAAAACCAGCTTAGGCTGAGTGACGTTGATGCCGGTTTCCTCGCGAATTTCTCTAAGCAATGCTGCTTCCGGCTCTTCGCCTAGTTCGACCCCTCCGCCAACTAATATGTCGTACTCGCTCCCAAACTTATTGCGATGCATTAAAAGCAATTCATCTTTACGACGTATAATGGCTCGCGCTGCTCGCCGCATAGAACTAAGTCGTTTCCCTTTTGCTGAGAAGGTATGCATGATGCAAGCCTAACGGGCTTAACGATGGCGTACCGTCATTATCTATATTTATAAGACCATCTCTAGCCATATTCAGAAAAGCCGCAGCTTCTAGTGAGTTGACCTGACAAGCTACTTTGTTGCCGGAAGGTAGTGGACTTTGAGAGTTTTTAAGAGCACTTACTAATATATTCTGAGCCAATGCATTAATTTGCTCCTGCCGCCGGTTCCTCTCGGCTATACGCGCTTCCTCTCTTGCTACTAGATTTTCATATTCAACTTGTAATCTGTCCATTTCAATTGTCATTTTTTATCTCCATTACCTATTTTAAAAATATTATATACCTTTCGGACAAGTCTCCTTCAAGCCTAATGAATTTGCTTTAGCACTGAGGATAATTCTTGGTCAGTCAATGTGCGTAAATTGCTCTCACAGACTATCCTAAAGGTCCAGTTTACGCTCCCGTTTGGCTGCGGATATGCATCTAGCGGAATCAGACTAAAGTGTACATCGTTGGGCATAAGTTTTTTTAGCTGATTCATGATTTTATCGAATAGCTCAAGGTAGCCTTTACTGTGAGTAGCCAACGTTAAGTCCTGTGTAATTTTCGGGTAACGAGCCAGAGGATGGTATGAGCGTGAATGGGAATCGATTAAATTAATTAGAGCCTTAATGTCTAATTCCAAACCGGCGCAAAATTGCGGAAGCTTTAAGGCTGCTCTCGTCTGGTTACCAAACTCACCGATAACACCTATCACTATTTCGCCGCTTGAAATTAAAGCGTTCCGCCCATCCAATAAAGGTGCGGCGGCGCTCGCGAGCGCTGGCTGTTTAATATCTTCAGCCGAACTAAATTTAAGATCGGCTTCAATATTTAAAGCTTCTAAAATGTAATCAAGATATGCTCGCAACTGGTAGAAGGCTTCTCCTGATTGGCTGGACTCCCGCGCACGTGATACGACTAAAGCGATATGCTCCTCTTCCACGGGCAAACCGCTTGCGTCAGTTTGACTAATCTGATGAGTCTTGCCAATTTCAAACACCGCAAACTTGTTATACCCCGCCTTGTGGTTTAAGTGCACTTTATGTAATAAACTTGGGATTATAGAGAGACGGTAGTAGCTAAGCTCCGGGCTCAATGGGTTAGCTATTTGGTAAGCGTTTTGTACATCCTGATTGGCGGCATTAAGTAACTTCGGATCAACGAAACTATAAGTTAATAGTTCATTAGCTCCGGCCGCAGCAAGAATAAAGCGCAACTTCTGTTTAATCGAAATCAGTTTGACGGGTTTGGGTGGAACAAGCGGCCGCATCAGATCCGACTGCGGTAAATTATCATAGCCATACAAACGCGCCACTTCTTCGATTAAATCAACGCCTTCGTTAATGTCCGTGCGCCAGAAAGGCGGCGAAACTAACAGCTGGTCGCGATCAACTCGAGCTGGTATCTCAACGCGCTTTAACAATCCAATGATATCTTCCGGATTCAGTTTCAAACCCAAGTACGACTCAAGCTTGTTTAGTTTTATGCCTACTTCTGGATTAGGTTTTATGGAAGGGTTGCTAATATCCACTACTTCTGATGCAAGCTCGGCTTCAGGACATA
>DAHWID010000035.1 GCA_027345405.1 Candidatus Saccharimonadota bacterium | reverse complement strand
ATACTCTGGATTAAGCTTTGGCCGATATATCTTCTCATCTTTTAATCTTGAAGTATTAATTTTAAACATTTAACTATAAAATCTTCATATCAACACCATTCATTCTTTAATCACGGAATATTACAAAAAAGATATATCATTAACTTAAATGTTAAATGGATATATCATATTAATAAATTTATTTTCTAAACATTATAAATGTTGGTTAAAAGTCAAATAAAAACTCTTAATCCTAATGAAATAAAATTTTTACCTTATGATGATCTTATTCTTATTGGATCGTCGGGTGATCATAATGGTTGTTTTTATCATTCAACAACACGCTCAATGTACCCATCATTCAGTGATGAAAATAAATTGAGTAATATAGTAAAACAATTTACTGGAGCTGAAAAAACAAATCTTCTTTCAAATCAAAATACTTTTATTTCGTTATTACGAGATAATATAATGTTGTGGATTACATCTCCATTTGAAAATGTGGAAGAGACAGTTCAATCTG
>DAHWID010000034.1 GCA_027345405.1 Candidatus Saccharimonadota bacterium | reverse complement strand
TAGCTCTCATAATTGCCGCTGGTATTGCAGCTTTTGTATACCATACTATTGGTAAAAGATTGGGTTATGGGGATAACCAAAAGAGAGTTTGGACCGTCACGGGCACTGTTTTCGTTGTGGGGTATCTTGTTTTGATATTTACTTTTACATGGCTAATTCATTTCTAAACTAGCAATACATTACTGGTTTAGGAAGGCCTTAACTGGTATTATATGGCTATGGACGAGAAGGGGTTGGGCAAGCGTCTGCAGAATATGCGTAGACAGGCTGGTTTAACACAGCAGCAGTTGTGCCAGGCTGCTAACCTTAGCTTTTCTACTCTTACTAAAATTGAACGTGTGGCAATTAAGTCACCTTCTATCTTTACTATTCAGAGCATTGCTAATGCTCTTGGATTAGGTCTGGATGAATTAGTTGGGAGTAAGGGGGGCTCTAAATTCATAAAAAATAACGAAACTAACTCTGGCGTGAAATCTATCTTCTTTGACGTTAATGGTTGTATGGTTCGTTTTTACCATA
>DAHWID010000033.1 GCA_027345405.1 Candidatus Saccharimonadota bacterium | reverse complement strand
CCATGCTTGGGTCAGAGATGAAGAAAGGTCAACGTTATTATCACGGATCGCATTCTCGGTATCGTCTGCAGTATCACTTAGTGTGGGTACCCAAGTATCGCAAAAGATTATTAGTAGGCGATGTAGCTACTGAGATCCAGAAGCTATTCTACGAATGTGCCCAAATGAATGATTGGTGGATTGTCCGCTTGGCCGTGATGCCCGACCATATTCACATGTTGGTTGAATTACCGCCAACTGTTGCCCTGTCACAGGCTGTAAAGACTTTCAAAGGTGGAAGTGGTCGGGCTATCCGCCAAGCACATCCAGAATTGCAGGAATGGTTGTGGGGAGACAGCTTCTGGGCGAAGGGCTACTTCGCTGAAAGTGTTGGACGAGTAACCGAGACTGCTATCAAACTGTACATTGAGCATCAGCATGACCGACCCAACATGGCGAAACAAGGAAGCCTCGGACTTTAGTCCGAGGGAGTTCACTAAGATCGACGTAGTGTAAGCCCAGTCCGGAATCGATCGTGGCATAATC
>DAHWID010000032.1 GCA_027345405.1 Candidatus Saccharimonadota bacterium | reverse complement strand
GACGGTGGTTATGAAGCAGTTTGGACGCCACACATTACAAGAATTGAGCTATATAAACGGTCAGGTCATTACGATAAATACCCCGAGAGGTTTGAGGTTAAAAGTGTTGAGTCAGAGGATACATTTATGCTTAAACCCATGAATTGCCCACATGTTACACAAATTTATGCGTCGCGCCCTCGTAGTTATCGTGATTTGCCCAAGCGCTACATGGAAACGACTACTTTGTATCGAGACGAAAAAAGTGGTGAACTGCACGGTCTTTCAAGAGTTCGGGCACTTACTCAAGATGATTCACACGCCTTTGTTCGCATCGATCAAGTGGAGTCAGAGTTTCGATCAATCATTTCAATGGTTAAACAAATGTATCTGGTGTTAGGCATGCCACTGTCAGTGGACCTTTCATTTAGAGATGATAGTGATAGATATCTTGGCGATAAAAAGCTCTGGCGAGAAGCAGAGGAGGCAATTGAAAAAATTGCTAAAGAAGAAACCTTGGATTACCGGATTGTTAAAGGAGAAGCGGCTTTC
>DAHWID010000031.1 GCA_027345405.1 Candidatus Saccharimonadota bacterium | reverse complement strand
AGAAGGATGGAGGAAATTGTACCGGGTCTATACAGTGATTATGCACATACGCCTGAAAAAATACGCGCAGCAATGAGTGTAGCTAAAGAAATGGCTAAGCCAAAACAGGCGATAGTCGTAATTTATGAACCACTGACCAATCGCAGGCAGCATTATATGATTAATGATTACAGAGATAGTTTTGCTGGTGCAGCTCAAGTTTATTGGCTGCCGAGTTATCTGGCTCGAGAAGACCCCAACCAACGTATTTTAGCGCCGGCTGAGCTTATATCTCACTTAAGTGACCCAACAATCGCTCTACCGGCCGCACGCAATAGTGATTTGAAACGAACAATTGATGCCCACTTAAACAAAGGCGACATGGTCGTTGCCATGGCCGGAGGGGGCGGAGGCAGTCTCGACGACTGGTTGAGAGAACAGTATTATGTTTAACGTATTGGGGCCTGGAGAGACACGCCGTAACTAGTTTCAGCTACGTTAACAAAGGTATCTTTATCACGAATGATAGCTTGAGGCGGCAATTGTTCTGAATGGGTA
>DAHWID010000030.1 GCA_027345405.1 Candidatus Saccharimonadota bacterium | reverse complement strand
AGCATTATCGCTGGCATTCTTCATGGCTAACATACGCGCGGAATGTTCACTGGCTATTGCCTCAAGCACCGCCTGCCACAACTGGGCTTCAATTAAAGTAATCGCAGAATAAAGCAGTACCGTCTCGACATCAGGCTCAAAATTAGTAAATCCACCGCCTTTAATTACGCTCTTCCCATCTTCATCGAAGCTAGCCGGCATAATAGCGGTCCGCGTTGCAACCTGCGCCAAATTACTCTTAAACAAAGTATAGAGCAGTATTACTTCATCTGTCTCTTCCTTGATGTATTTATCGATAATAGTATTAAGCGTCGGCCGCAAATCATTCGGCGTCGGATGATCGCCAAAAGCCGGATATACCGCAAGCAACTCAATATCATTCAGCCGCCGGCAAAACTGAGCTCCTTTATTGCCGATCGCTATCACTTGGCTGCTAATACCGCTAGCCCTGTCTGCGCGGACACTGCTGGTTAACAGTTTAAGTACGTTAGCGTTATACGCTCCAGCCAGACCACTGTTACTGGTGATGACAACATACAGCCGACGCCCGATTTCGCGTCTGCGAAACAAAGGTTGACGTGTCACCTCGGAAATCGAGTTCAAGCGGCGCAATAAACCATAAGCTGCGTCCCGGTAAGCCCGGCTGCGCAGCGCCTGCTCTTGAGCCTTACGCATCTTACTTGC
>DAHWID010000002.1 GCA_027345405.1 Candidatus Saccharimonadota bacterium | reverse complement strand
CTCGATCTCCTCTAGCTGGTAGCATAAAAATCATCTAAGACTGTGGTTGTGTTATTTTTATAGCGAATGCTCGCCCAATTGAGCCAGGCAATGTTGTCAGAATTGTGTTTAAGCTGGTGTATGCGAATCGCGGCACGTGTCTTTGGTAACCTGGTGCCATTAAGCATTTCATCAATAAGTTTTGGCGGGACAGATTCTGATGGAAATTTTTTCCACCATATTTGAGCACCGCCAACAGGCAACAGCCTGTCCCATATAAGATTGAGCGCCACAGCTTGCGGATTTATATTAGTAATAGAGCCGGGTCCTAGTTTGCGTGCTAGCACCACGTGCCGGGCTGCAACATCAAGCATTTTGACTAAATCACCATATTCAACTTGGTCTGGCTGGCTGCTACCAAATCCATCGATAATGTTCTCCCACAGATAAATCGCCCGCACCTCATCGTCCGGAAGTTTAATCTTGCAATTTAAGTCTTTTGCCATTTCAATGAACTTTTTCTGAATGTCTTGAGCCGTAACTCTTTCGTCATCTTTAGTTAACACTGTTTTATTAAGCGCCAAATTAGCTGCAAAAATATGCGCCGCCTTAACAGGATTCTTTAAACTTATCTGCTCTAGACGCTTGGGGCCTATCTTATCTGCGTGCTCTATCATCCTTAAAACTAACGACATTGTAGCAAGCTGCATAAAGCGCACTTCTGGTGACAACCCGGCATCCGCATAACGTCGTTCAACACGGGCCCATGCATGATGACCAATGGTGTCATGATCCGATTCAATTGGCGGAATTATAAACATTGGCTTTTGATGACCTGTGCGTCGCTCATCAATAAACCGGCTAATTGGCTTACCGGCAATCCCCCAGATCTTTTGTGAAAAAACATAACTCGCCCCTACCATTCCGGATAGACCCCAAATGCAGGATGCCGCATAAGCAGGCAGAAGATCATCGATTAAATAAGAATCGGCTGCCGATCGAGGAAATAAGTAATTTTCGTGATAACCACTTGTATAAACGATATCATTAGCTTCTGTATTGCTGCCGGTAAGCCGGAATAAACCATTATGTGGTAACTCAGAAGCTTCAACAATCCTTCTAATAATTACTGTGCCAGCCATATCGGCGGCAGCTGCCTCTTGAGGCCCAAGACATTCGGGCGTGTCATACTCTAAATGATCTCCGATATCGGCATAAATTCCACCGCCATTATCCAAAAATTTACTTTTGCCAAAAATGCTTAGCCCGGCTCTAGCAATAGCCTCTGGCGTCATATAGCTACTTATGGGTATTAATACTCCAGGACTAGATATCCCTTGTTGTAAGTTATATTCGCACTCAATACCTATAATTCTCTCTGGCGGGCAATCACTATAAAAATCATCCGGCGTAATGTGTGAATTCATAAGACAAAATCAAAAACTACAAAGATCATATAAAATTTAAACAGTTTAAACAAAAGCGTTAATTCGTGCAAAAAACCGCAAATGACCACAAGACATAATGTCAAATACATGTGGTATGATGAACCAAGCTAATAAACCCTTGTTTTAATTAATGCCTGAAATTATTGTAAAGGTTAAAGATCTCTCTAAGAGCTATAACGGAATCAAAGCCGTAGATGCTATCAGTTTTAGTGTATATAAGGGTGAAGTGTTTGGGATACTTGGACCAAACGGAGCCGGCAAAACAACTACCCTTGAAATGATCGAGACTCTGCGTGAGATTGATCATGGCAGTGCCACAATTACCAATATTGATGTTGCCACTAACCCATACAAAATCCGTTCACTGATTGGAGTTCAGCCGCAATCACCCGGGTTTCAAGATCGAACCAAACTAACTGAAATAATCCAGATGTTTGCTGCAGCTTACGGCGAAAGAGTAAACCCAAGAACATTTCTAAATGAAGTGGGCTTGGGCGAGAAAGCCAATGCTTTTGTTGAACAGTTGTCTGGCGGGCAAAAGCAACGTTTCTCGATTGTCACTGCTCTAGTACATAACCCAAAAGTCTTTTTTCTTGATGAACCGACAACCGGGCTTGACCCGCAAGCCAGAAGGAATTTATGGAACCTCATTACTGAAGTTAAGGCCCGTGGCATTAGTGTTATTTTGACCACCCATTACATGGAAGAAGCGCAGATTCTGTGCGACCGGGTAGCAATTATGGACAGCGGCAGAATCATTGCCCTTGATACACCGAATAAATTAATCGAGGCTTTACTAAAACGTGGTTTTTCGAAACCGCCAATCGAAAATAAGGCTAACTTAGAGGACGTCTATATCGACCTGACGGGAAAGAAGTTCAAGAGCGAAGCATGAGTAAACATAGATCCGACTCATGGCAAATTAAACTCTATACAGTTTGGGTCTTCTTTGTTGTAAATTTAAGGCGACTTTTCCGCGACCGAGTAGCCTTGTTTTTTACCTTTTTATTTCCTCTTATTTTTCTGTTCGTGTTCGGTAGCTTAAGTAACACCGGCAGCTTAAACTTCCGTGTTGCACTAATTAATGATTCACGCACACCATTGGCCCAGCTATATTCAACCAACCTGCGAAAGGATAAGACATTTAACATTCAATCTGGTGTTAGTACCTTAGCTCAAGCTGACAGCAGTTTAAGCCGAGGTGAAATTGACGTTATAATCGAGTTACCCAAGGGCTTTGGCCAAATTATAAACGGCTTACCGACCGGCAATGCCATACTGCGTTACTCTGGCAGCAACCAACAAGAGGCTCAAGCTTTAGCTTCAATCATGCAGTCACAGTTTAGCGCTATTACCAGTCACTTCACTAAATCCGGCCAAACATTAAAAGTCATTACTAAGCAGTCTGATGCCCACAGCCTGACTTCATTTGACTATACCTTTACTGGCTTACTTGGTTTTGCAATACTAGGCACTGGTATCTTTGGACCGATGAGCGTGTTCCCTGAACTCAAGAAAATGGGTGTCTTGCGCCGGCTACACACTACACCTCTACGGGTCTGGCAATTCTTTATGTCAAACATGCTTGGGCAAGCAGTAACCGGTCTAATGTCTCTCGGTCTGATGATGGTAGTTGCAGTTGAACTGTACCATCTAAAAATTGTCGGTGATCTGGCAACCCTGGCGCTATATCTAATTCTAGGCATTATCTTAATCCTTGGCATTGGATTGGCCCTTGGAGGATGGGCTAAAAATGAACGTCAGGTAGCGCCATTAGGAAACATCATCGTGTTCCCAATGATGTTTTTAACCGGGGTATTTTTTCCGCGCTATCTTATGCCCCAGTGGCTGCAATCAATCACAAACTACATGCCACTCACGCCCGTCATTGACGGAGCCAGAATGATACTAACTCAAGGCAAAAGCCTGCTTGATTTAGGACCGCAGCTAGCAGTGATGGGAGTTTGGTTAGTTATTATCTACGCCGTAGCTTTCCGCGTATTTCGCTGGGAATAGCTTAAATCACCAGGTTTATATCTGAAAAATATTCGGTTCATCCTTACGTTCGAGAGGTAACTCGAGGGTCGGACGACGTAACAAACGAAATGCAATATAGACCCCAAACAATATCAGCCAGATAATCTCGCTACTTGCTACCGCACGTTCGGCTGCTCCGGATGCTACCCAATCTTCATTATGTGTGGTAATCAAGATTAATCCTGTAGCCGCTATTAAAGCCGCAGCAATCGTATAATAGTGCAGCCATTTAGTTACTTTTAAGCCGATACCAATTATCACTATAGACATTAAGCCGGCCAAAAAACCAAGATCTGCTCCAGCGTTATGGATCGTTGGCGCCAGGTTTTCCGGGAATAGCCCAACCATAATGATGCCAATTGATGCTACCCCCATTAATACAAAACCCAGCCGGGTGCGTAACCGGTATGGCCGGTAAAAGGCAAGAAACAGCAGCGCGCCGGCTAGTACGCTAGCACCTAAAGCTATCAATGAATCATTCATAAGCCAGGGGTAAGCCGAGCAAACATAATGTCCGTCAAATCGTCCGCAGCCAGTGTTGCCGAGGTCACTTATGGCGTCAGATATAAAGTTATAGTGTCGGGATGCAACAGCTATGCTTATCTGAACAACAAAGTACTGCACAGATGCCGCCCATAACAGTGCCGCAATTAGAATATATCGCTTATGCATGCCGCCATATTATGCCAAATAGCTTTAAACCTTAAATTAAGTTTACTTAACCAAAGCGATTATACCTCTCAGACGTCCTGAGACTCCATTGGTTCTACTACAAGTTGTTTGAGATCATCATTGCCTCCAAGCAGTAAGGCGCCAATCCGTTTGCCTAACTGTGACAGCTGGACATCCAAGCCGGAGATTCCAAGTATAGTTAAGCCGAGCAGCATCAATAACGGTCCGCTGTTTGGATCAGTCATCGTAGCGGAATAAAAACCACCCAGATTTTGCCCAAATACCCAAAACGCCAGCGCTAGGACCGATCCTCCTAAGATCGTTACCCTGCGCCACCTGCCAGGGAACAACACCCCAAAACCAATTAGTAGTTGCACTAAAGCCAGCCCCAAAATTAACAAGTAGCCTGGGTGTGATGATCCAGCCGAAACCGGCGCGCTCATGCTCATGCCAGCCATTTGCACCGTCACTGGATGACTAGCAACAGAGTAGTGCCCGAGACCAGTAATCCACTTGCCGACATGCGTATCTAGCGCTGCTAGCCAATTAGGAGCCCCAACACTGTTACTGCTGATTATTGAACCGAGATTGCCAACGTTATTTTGCCCCGGTAGCAACTGGTAGATACCTCCCCCCATCCAAATAGCCATCCATACAAAGACTAACCAGTACCTCGGCGAAGCATTGCTGCGGTCTTTTTTGGGCAATAGGGCAAGTGCCAGCAGCAAGTAAAGCAGGGCAGCACCGGGAGCACCAATCAGCAGCAACGTATGACCACTAAAAATACCACCAAATCCTTCACCAAGACTCCAAACTACAAACGCCCAAATCGCAGATGCCATCAACCCAAATTTAGCAGTCTTTTTATATATAATCAGGGCGCCGAGACTCAGTTGAATTAAGGCAAATAATACATCAAAGACTGCCGGTTGGAGCAATACAAGATGCACCGCAAAATGCATCAGGGTGTAGACAAAACCCGGCTGTCCTTGAGCGGCTGGCGCAATCACGTTATGAGCAAAGGCACTCGTAAACATCTTAGGCTGCAGCTGGAATATTCCATCAAGCAACCACAGGAAACCTAAAACAATTTGCAAATTTCGAATGTTTATTTTTAACTTCACCATACCACTATTAACGCTACTGCTTAATTATATCCCATATAGGTAGAATTAAGCTGAATCGCTATAATTACATGCGTGAAACTTAAACTAACATTATTTAATGTTTACCCATGGCTACTTATTATTGGAGGAGCTATCGGGCTAACCGCTTCCTTAATTTTAAGCCATGACACGCTGGCGATCGCTCAAAACCCTAACTACATACCATCGTGCAATTTAAACCCGATTATAAGCTGCGGCGACGTCATCACATTTAAGGGCGACTCGATTTTCGGGTTGCCATACCCATTTTATGGCATTGCGGCGTTTGGAGCAGTTCTGGCAGCTGGCGTAGGAATGATTGCCGGCGCCAAATATAAACGCTGGTTTTTTGCAACCCTGCAAACTTTCGTGAGTGTGGGAATTATTTCAGCCTATTATCTGCTGTTTAAAAGCATGTTCGAAATCCATGCACTCTGCCCATTCTGTTTGACGGTCGACGTCGTTACCACTACTTTGTTTTGGTACAGCACCTTATATAACATAGATAATGGAATAATTTTAACTAAGTTTAAGTCCACTCGAACCTACCGCTGGATCAGAAAGCATCATTTAGACATTCTGCTATTTTGGTTTGTCTTAATGATTGCTTTTATATTGCATCACTTCTGGTATTACTACGGAAAGCATCTTTAGCTTCGAGCTTCAATCAAATATCACGGTAGGGTTGATTTACTAACTAAAACTTATTGCTGATCATAAAACCAGGATAACTCATCAAAAACTGCTAGGCAGTCATTCACTCAGGTGAAACTTACCAACTATCAAACCAAATAAAGTGTGAAATTTAAAATAAAATGAGACTTGCACTTTCTGTCCTAAATTATATACTATGGCACTGTGCATGAGATAGGCGAAAAATCACTTTGGTTGGCTGGCGTACATCTTTTAGTAGTTACTGACAACGCGCAGGAACACGACCAAGTTATGCTTGGTATATACGATGGGTTATGCCGTGAAGATTTTCCTAAGGACTGGGTGCAAATTCATGAAAGGGACAATGATTTATTGACACTTTTTGGAGTAGGAGCTCTTTCTTATAACGAAGCGGCTCTAACCGCCCTAGCTCAGATAGAAAACGTTAGAAAGTATTATGACCAGATAAAAATGGTTGGCGCATTAATCCTAGCGCCAATTAAGCCTCCACTAGATGAACTTTTAGTGTATGCGGCTAAGCAGAGCTACCCTCAATGCGTCACAGAAGCGACGGGCTTAGGCAACGTAGTACCTATTGAACGTGCATTTGCCGTCCGAGCTCAGTAATTATCTCAGTTGCATGATCGTTCGGGCTAACCCCTCGATACTCTTTTAATATTTTACCTTCCGGTGAAATAATGAAAGTATCCCGATGAGTACCCATAAATGATCTGCCCATAAATTTATTCGGTTGCCACGAACCGTAAGCTTCGATAACTTTATGATCCGGATCAGACAGTAGCGTAAAATTAAGGTGATACTTATCGGCAAATTTTTTGTGGGAAGCAACCGAATCCTTGCTAACTCCGACAACCTCTACATTACCTAGATCTTTAATGTCATCGCGCCCGTCACGAAATGCACAAGCTTCTTTCGTGCAGCCGGGCGTGTCATCTTTAGGGTAAAAGTAAAGCACTAAATATTTTCCGTGATAATCTTCTAGGCTGTGCCAATTACCATCTTGATCTTGAAGCTTAAAGTTGGGTGCTGGTTTCATATACTACATTATAGACGCTTTTTAGATCCCTGATATAATAAAAGCAAAGTTAAAAAACAAATGAAAAGCGTCATTCACAATTTCTCGCAATGGTTATCGCGTTCAACCGGTTCGCCTGTAGCATTCTTGTTAGCAGCATTCGGTGTTATAGTCTGGTTAATTACTGGGCCATATTTTCATTTTTCTAATACCTGGATGATAGCTATTTCAACAATCACGGATGTCATTATTTTTCTAATGGTCTTCACGTTGCAAAGTAGCCAGTACCGTGATAGTAAAGCTATTCAGCTAAAACTGAACGAACTGATTGCCGCTGATCGGCGCGCCCGCGATTCGTTTATCGGTTTGGAAGAGATGACCGATGAGGAGCTCGAAGAACTGGATAAGGAATTTCAGAAATTACTAACCGATCTGGAAAGACCAGAGATCTTACACAAATTGCATCACACCATCAAAGAAGCCAAAGCCAAACGCCCTAGCTTCTACAAACAAGCTGAAAACATACTCGACCATATTATTAGAGGATCTACTTGACTATTTTGTTAGTTTATTTTATTCTGTAATTAATGAGTGTTGAAGCTTATCCCGTGGATCAGGCGCCAGTTATGACACCTAGAAACGACTACAGTACATTAGTTGGCGTGATGCGGGAAATTGAAGACTTTAATAGGCGCTATGGCTGTCTCGACGCAGTTTTACGTGCTCAAGGAGTATTAGTTGACGACGGCCCGCAACCTGAGCGGGTTGATTCGACTAATATTGCCGATGTCAGAGCAAGAAAAGAGGCACTTACCAAATCGGATGTTTTAAGTCGAGTCGGACTAGAGATTGATCCGGGAGTATCTAGGATAACAATTAATAGTGGCAATGAAACTGAGATTTATGAAACCTTAGGTTTGCGCATAAAAGATGGCAAAAGTTTCGCAAACTTACTCCGAACTCTCAAAAAAGACGATATCGACGATCGGTTTGGCGACTATGCCACCAGTATTGTCTTTTCATCCCTGACAAGCTACCTAAAACGGCAAGCTTCTGACCCGAATAATGCTTACAATTTGCTGCATGCTAAAGCCATATCCGATGAACTTATACGCCTAGGTATAGATAACAGCATTACTCGAAAACTTGGTTCATTAGAGCAGCCGGCAGTCTCCAAATAATTATTTAAAACTTGTCTAGATACACCGACTAAACCATAATAGTTATTTAAGCATGGGCAAAAGCGGCAAAGGCTTTAAGATATACATTGCAATCTGCCTCGGGTTGATCACTATTTTACTGGCAGGAATACTGACGTTGTTTATCTATGGAGGCACAAAACTCTCTAGTGCTAGTCAAACACTAAATAAAAAGGTTAATCAATTTAACGCGCAGGTAGATAAAATCAACACTAACTTAAATAAAGTTAACAGCAGCCTACAAAACCTGGATAAACAGCTGTCGTCGAGCAACAGCACAATTCCATCAAACTTGGTGCTAAAATAGAACCAGTCGGATAAAACCAAGCTCAATTAGGATAATATTGCTAGCAGGGCTTGGAGTGAGATACTAAAAAATGCTTAACAAAATCCTTGCTCACAGTAATCGAACTAGTCCCCACTATAAGTGGATTGCATTGTCCAATACTACACTTGGCATCTTAATGGCATCTTTGAACGCCACTAGCTTAATTATCGCGCTGCCGGTCATCTTTCGCGGCATTAAAATCAACCCACTCAGCGCCTCAAGTTTTAGTTACTTGCTGTGGATACTGCTGGGCTATATGTTAGTCACTGCGGTACTAGTTGTTTCACTCGGTCGCCTAGGAGATATGTACGGCCGGGTCAAAATGTATAACTTAGGTTTTGTCATCTTTAGCGTCGGTGCGCTGCTAGCTGGATTGACCTGGAGCCAGGGCAGTAGTGGGGCCATCGAGCTAATCATCTTCCGTATGGTACAGGCGGTAGGCGGAGCGCTATTAATGGCTAACTCAGCTGCTATTTTAACCGATGCCTTTCCAGAGAACCAACGGGGAATGGCACTTGGCATTAACCAGATTGCCGCGCTTGCCGGCTCATTTATTGGGATATTAGTAGGAGGGTTTCTGGCTCAATTCTCCTGGCGCTATGTCTTTTGGTTCAATGTGCCGATCGGCGTTTTAGGGATCATCTGGTCCTATGTCGCGCTCAAAGAAATTGATATATTTCACCCGGCAAAAATTGACTGGATAGGCAATTTATCTTTTGCTGCCGGGTTATCAATGTTGCTGGTTGGAATTACTTACGCCATTAAACCTTATGGCAACTCTGCCATGGGCTGGGGTAACCCTTTGGTAATCTGGCTAATGGTGGCGGGCGTGGCGCTACTAATTTGTTTTGCTTTCATTGAACGCAAGGTTGCTCAGCCAATGTTTAATTTAAGCCTATTTAAAATTCGAGCTTTTACGGCAGGAAACATGGCTGGACTGCTGGCAGCCATGGGTCGAGGGGGTTTGCAGTTTATGCTAATTATGTGGCTGCAGGGCATCTGGTTACCGCTACACGGTTACGCCTTTACGCAGACTCCGCTCTGGGCCGGTATTTACATGTTGCCGACAACCGCTGGTTTCTTGATAGCCGGACCACTCTCTGGATATTTGTCCGATAAATTTGGTGCGCGACCGTTTGCGACAGGCGGAATGATCTTAGCAGCGGGCAGCTTTGCGCTGATGATGATGCTTCCAGTCGACTTTCCCTATTATCTTTTTGCTTTAATTTTGTTACTTAACGGCTTGGCCTTTGGCATGTTTTCATCACCTAATACTGCCGGGATTATGAATTCGGTGCCGGCAGCATTTCGAGGAGTAGCTTCGGGTATGCGAGCAACATTCATGAACGTAGGAATGCCGCTCTCAATTGGTATCTTTTTTACGCTCATGATTGTTGGATTGACTGCAACCGTCCCAGGTAGCATTTACCACGGCCTAACGGCAAATGGAGTTTCTGGGGTTCTAGCAACACATTTAGCGCATTTGCCGGCAATCAGCTATCTGTTTGCTGCCTTCTTGGGTTATAATCCGCTTAAAACTCTGCTCGGTACAAATGTTTTAAGCAAACTTAAGCCATCCGCGGCCGCCAAGCTAACTTCCAAAGAGTATTTTCCTCACCTAATTGCAGCTCCCTTTAAGCATGGCTTGGTCGTTGTTTTACTGTTTGCTGTAGGCGCCTGTTTAGTGGCAGCTTACGCTTCATGGTTAAGAGGAGCTAAATACATCCACCAAGAAACTTTAGCGTAGCAAGTGGTTGAGCCGCGGCAACTGTTGTCTTAAGCGTTTTATCTCATTGGAATTTACACTATCCTTAAGCGCTTGCCAGGCAGATAAAAAGTCCTTGCGCGCCCGAGTTGGACCAACTTGCTCTAGCTGCATAAACTGAACTAAAATGTCAGGCTTGCTATTCTCGTCACTAGGATAAACTGCAAGCGCCATGTCACCCAGCTCCTCCGGCAAATTAGTGGCAAATTGCTTTCTCTCGGCTTCATCGAGACGAACGGCAAGTGTCTCAACTAAGCAATCGAGCGCATCCTTACTTTCGCCGTCACTTAAGCCAGAGTATATTTGTACTTTCTTAATTATTTCCTGGTAACCCATGCCTAACCCCCCTCACGCACAAATTAAAAATAGAGAACCTCATGTTATGGCGAAAAGGTAGACCGCGGCTATAAAAAAAGTTACTCGCCTAAAGCTATGAGTGAAAATCGATCGACACTATTAGAGACAAAGTTTTGTGATGTTAAATCGGCGATTAAGCGTATGCTTGAGGGCATCTAAACTAGCTTAAGCCAAGTAATAATACTAACAGAGCCTTACCGCAAGTTAACTTAGCATAGGTTGCAGATATATGAGGATATTTGATGAGTGCTAATTGTCAACTCTGTGCCGACAACAGTGTGGATGTGTCATGACTTTGCTGGCTTGTCTCATGCTGGAAAGAGTTAGTCCCCAGCAACGTTTTAGTATATGGCCACTCCATCTGACAATCGTGCCTTGGTTTGAGATAGGAGGGAATAGCTTATCCGAATTCATTACCCGGCTTGACGAGTTAGTCGCTAGTTTCTCATCTATCAGGCTAGTGACAGGGGATACGGCATACTTTGGGCCGCACCGAGTTAAAGTAACCTTAATTGTGCCCTCCCAAGAACTATCTAACCTTCATCAAAAACTTCTTAGTATAATTCGCGAAAGCGGCGGCCAATTATTAAAAGATAATCACAGATCGAGAGATTTTCGACCGCACGTTACAAATCGTGGCGCTCGAGGTCCATCACGTAAAGAGATTACCTGCCGACAGATGCAAATCGTAGCTAAACTAGCTGACAGCAACGAACGCCAAATTGTCCAAAAGCTAAACTTTGCCAAAACCTAGGATTGATTACGCTTAAACCGTCGCCAGCCATAATGACTTAAGGTGCCGATGATAGTTGCTGCGATAAAACCGTATAAAGCCGCGTCTCCCGGGCCAGTGTTAGTCAGACTGTTACTTTGAGGTGCTGTAGTGCTGCTAGATGGAGCAGTCGGGGTTGTTGTCGCACTAGGGGTGGTTGCCGGCTTGGCCGGAGCAGAATTCTGCTTCGGCTTCAAAGCCGGTTCAACTGCATGTGGACGAGTGGTAGTAGTACTCGACGTATTGACTAGACTGTATATGCCGTAAGCCAGACCCCCAAGCACTAGGACAACTAAGATAGCAGCCGAAGCAACACGGCTCGGAGCCCAGCGCCTCGGTTCATCCCCGTTGTCGTCGACCATCACATCACTCATATAAGCAGATCTTCCTATTTGTCCTACTAAATTACAGTATTATCTTTTTAATAGACTGTCCAGTTTCTTACAGAAATAGTCTAAAATTGAAGGTACAACAAATGGTTCTATGGATGATCAAACCTAAATTCAAGCCAAACAGTCAAAATAGTGCCAGATTAAACTAGTTCATTTTCAAATCCGACTATATCGACCGTTTGCAACCTGCGAACTTGCATTTACACCTCTAAAGATTAGCCCTTGACTCTTAGGTGCTACAATTGAACCACATCTAACTTAAGAGGAGAGCAATGTGGCCAAACATAAATTAACAAAAGCTGAAAAGTTCTGGTATTACTTGATGTGCTTTCCTCTAGGGCAGGCATATTTCTCTAAAGTTATAGTCAAGAAGGCGCTGATCGAATTTCTTGATCAGTAATTTAAAAAGTACTGATCAAATCTGTTAAGTACCGCAATTTAAGGCGCAGCTTTAGACTTAAGTCCTGGCAGTTATTGCCAGTGATATATCTAAGCAGCCAAGGAGTTGTAAGCTCGAATTTTCTTAATAACTCGTTCAACAATCAGTGAGATATTGTGAGGTCTAATGCCAATCAACTGCGCGCATTTGGCAATAGAAACGATTCCACTCTGAGAATCAGCGATTGCAGCAATTATCTCATCGTAGTCTGGCTGCTTAAAACTACGCCCCGACAAATCCAAGTATTCATCAGGGACTACAGCCAAAGACTCGTCTGGTTTTATCAAGAGCAAACCAAAGCGCAATGAAATTATAAGCCGCTCAAACGCACTTAAGTTTGCTCGGACCAGCAAATCACTTAATTCATCTTTCCACTCAAACTTTTCAATTTCGTCTGAAAATGGCGGCAATTTAGTTTTATCGATAATGCTATCCCCGAGCTCTTCGCCCTCTCCGTCTTTAAAGTCGGCCCGGGTATTGAGTGACACCGGGCTCCCAGCCAGATTGGTTAACATTGTGAACTCGGGTCTTTCCATACCTTTAGACTGCTTGCCGTTTGAATACAGAGAGTTGTACTTGGTTATAAGTTCCTCTTCTGTCGGTTTCCTTTTTAGTGTTCGCTCTAGCTCTTCTCTGACTGCTTCTAGATTGACGAGCCTATCCATTTCATGCGACGGTAAGTTAACCAGCTCGTGAATCGGTCGACCTCTTTGAATAGCTTGACGAATCCACCAAGAGGCATATGTGCTAAATTTATATCCCCGATCCGGATCAAACAGCGCTACCGCATGAGCTAAACCAATCATACCTTCTTCGATTCGATCCAGCTTTGAGTAATTGTCATTGCTAACATAAATCTTGTTTGCCCAGGAAACAACCAGTTTAGCATTACGTAAGATCATCATTTGTCTAGCACTAACTGCGGCTTTAACAGCTCGTATTAACTCCACGCGAGAAGCATCTTGATCCAACTGCCTTTGAGCTTCGACCCCATTACGTATGGTGTAGGCTAAAGTCTTCTGCTCTTGTTCGCTAGGAATGCTGTACTGGCCGATGTCTTTAAGAAATTCCTGCAGTAGATCCTCGGCGTTACCCGGTTCACGTGGTTTAGATTTGGCTCGTTCTACATCTTCAAGTACCTCTGGATCCCTAGAGTAGAGCCCGACAATCCGATCTAGAGTGTCCCTAAACTGCTCTTGATTGTCATTACTAATTAGTTCACCCGTAGCTTCAGCTGGCGGCAGTTCCATGTTGGTCATACTTGAGTTAATTGAAAAGTATTTTTTCAATTAACTCAAGTAGAAATAAATTTTAGAGGTATGTAACCCTATTAAGTTCATCAATCAATTTAGTGCAACGCTTATCACTGATCACACCCAATGTTTGTAGCAATAACAGTCTACCTTCGATATTCTTTGAACAGGCAATTACTTTTTGCGAGTTCGCGGATGCTTTAAGCTTCACTAAAGAGGAAACATCATGACGCAAAGCACGGATCACATCAGTTTGTGAAGTTATGGCACCCTGTGTAGCAATTGATGTGCCAGCCATGCCAGGTAAATAATTACCAAATATGTCAATATAGCGCGGACTAATGCTAAAAATATCTCTAATGAAACTATCCAAATAATTTGCCCGCATATTATAGTCATTATATCAATGTGACTAGCATCGGCGGTCTTAGTGCGTCTAAGATATATAATTTAATAAATGTGCCAGAATACTGGCTATAAAAAGCTAGAAAGGAATCCAATGCAAATTATTGGACATCGAGGAGCCAAAGGCCTGGCGCCAGAAAATACTATATTGGCGATTGAGAAGGCCATAGAATATAAAGTTTCAATTGTCGAAGTCGATGTGCGCGTCACGAAAGATGGCGTGCCAATACTTTTCCATAACCGGAAATTAAAAATTAATCACGAGCCGTGGCTAGTTATAGCCAAAACAAACTATGCTCGCCTGAAACAGTATAAGGACGATCTGGCTACACTCGAGCAAGCTATTGCGGCAACGGCGCACAAAATGAGACTGTGTATGGAAATTAAAAGTAGCGTCAAACTTCCCAAGTATTATAAAGTTAGTATCAAAGCAGCTAGATAGATGGGAATCACCTGTAGATTTTCTATTTTCCTCCTTCTCTTACCCCATCTTAAAACAATTAAAAGCAGCTCTGCCACAAATCTGTGTCGTCGTAAACGAATCTTGGTCAGGAGTAAGGGCTGGTTATCGCCAACGAAAACTTCAAGCCGAGTATATCTGCCTTAATTACCGTTTTTTGTGGAGCGGCTATCTCAAACTTGCATCACGCGGCGGGCAACACGTCTATGCCTTTACCGTAAACAAACCGAAGATTGCAAATCGACTAAGTAAATATGGCTTGTCCGGTATAATTACCGACTATCCTGATCGTTTTTTGAAATAGGTTGCTTTAGCGGTAAAGCAATGGCTGCTACAATTGTTTTATAGCTAACTTTAGGCATAAACTTACTTAATAACTTAAAAAGGTATAATAGCTATTACATGAACCCGCAAGATCTAGACTTAACCTATACCGTTGCAACGGTTACGCATGATGCTCAAATCACACTACTTAATGACGCAATTGACGGTATGGCGGTAATCAACTTTATTCAAATGCGTCCGATGGTTGATGGTCGGCCACAAGCCGACGTCGTTGCCTCGGTCAGCTTTCCGAATCTTGTAGCCTATGAAAACTTTTTAAAAGAGATGCAATCCAACCTCGAACGACACAAGAAGCGCCAAAAGCAAGATAAATGAATCCGGTAGCCAACCTACGTCGACACAAGGAGCTCGCGCGTTTCATAAAGTACTGGCTCGGTGGTGGCTTATACTTTTTCATCGGATACGGCATATTTGCGATTGGCTACAGCGTATTTCATTGGGGCTGGTTCCCAGCTAAAGTCTTAGCCGATGCCATCGGCTGGAGCACAAATTATTTAGCTCAGCGGTTCTGGGCCTTTTCAGACAGAAAGCATTTGTCCGAAATGGAACATGCTGCCCGCTATATCGCAATCGAGAGTTTCGGCTTTGTACTTGACTATCTTATTATATGGGGTCTTAAAAGTGTCGGCATAACGCCATATATCGGCTTCGTATTATCTGCCGGCTTCTTCACGATATGGAGCTGGTTCTGGTACAAATACTGGGTATTTCCGGAAAAGAAGAAGCCGCGAGCGTAAGCTAAGGCCTGACTTATTTACCCACAAAAAATAATTGACCGTTACAATAAAAAAATCTAGGCTATAGCCAGCTAACAAAATGTAATAGCCATAATTAAGGTGTTATGTAGCACTAATTACTACGTTTAACAGATGAGCCGCTGAATCGCTAGGCCATTGACACTTAGGACATTTCGAATTAATAATGGCAAATATATAAACGGTGGGAGAAGAGGGTAATCATGGCTACACCAACAAATAACTCAAAGTTTAATTGGGCGGTATTAATATGGCCGTTCGTGTATATCGTATTACTGATCGCATTGCCGATCTTTAGAAGTGCCTACGCGAGCAACTTACCTCACTATATTTTGTACCCGTTCGGCAACATGCCACTAGCGATACTGTGGTTTGGTATGCTTGGCGGGTTGCTAGTTAGTCTGTACCGCGTAGTGTCGCGCCAGGAGTGGACCAGTGCCTTAAATGTATGGCACATGTTCAGCGGGGCACTAGGCGCAGTTTACGGATTGATCAGCTATCTGCTGGTGGTGCTAATAATCAACGCTGCAACGATCAACAATCACTTTGACCGTAATACGGTACTCTATGATGTCGTCGCTTTTCTGTTTGGTTTCGGTCAGAACGCTTTCGTTAATCTGGTCAAGAGACTGACCGGACTAGTGTTTGGTGGCAACAGCGAAGAAGCCTAAATGCTGCCGACATACGGTTGAATGAAACTCTTAGCGGTATCAATGGGTATTGCAAAGCCCAAATCTTGACCGGTGCTTGAAGTCGCGGTATTGATACCAATCACTTCACCGTCTGAGGTTAAAATTAGCGGTCCGCCAGAGTTTCCAGGGTTAATCGCAGCATCGGTTTGCAGTAAGCCGCTTAAGGATTCACTATTGCCATTTGGTTCGCTCGCCGTAATAGAACGATTCTCAGCGCTAATTATCCCTTGAGTGACCGTATTTTGAAACTGACCTAGGGCATTACCTATAGCAACCACTCCATCACCAACTTGTACGTCACTTGAGTTACCTAACTTAACCGTATCTAGCCCCGACGCATTGATCTTAATGAGAGCCAGATCCGCGGTCGGATCATTGGCTACAATTGATCCGGTGTAAGTTTTTTGGTTGGCTAAAGTCACGCTGACATCTTGCGAACCTTGCGGAACTACATGGTTATTAGTTAGGATGTAGCCGTTTGACGTTAAAATCATGCCAGTGCCTTCGCCTTCGGATGTTATGGGCCCGCCAAAGAAGCTGTAGGTGGTGCTGGTGGTCGTAATAGCCACCACGGCGTTAGCATATTCATTGGCAATTTCCGGAATCGTCAATCCGCTATTACTCGCCACTTCAACGATCTTTGGGCTGGAACCTAAAGATTCAATCGTCGTGCCGCCATAAGGATGTCTCGACTGATACCAAAGCGCACCAAGAACACCGCCTCCGACTCCTATCGCTAGAACCAGGACTACAATTATAAACTGTCTTAAGTACTTCTTTATTGACATAACTTAATCTTAAATATTATAGGTTAAAACAAGCTTAAGGATACCTTGGGACCAAAAATTAGCTAAAGCGCAAGTATGATTAAACTAAAACTCCTTCTAAAGCTCATTCTTTAAGCCAAAAAGCTTCAAACTCTACACTCTTATGCCTATTTATGGGTATATAATAATGTATAGGCAAGCATACTTTTTAAAAATAAATCGTCCCTGCTTGAACCTTTATTAGATTGCATTAATCATACTAAGTGATCACCGGCCGGTAGCCGGCTCACTCTCCTAGGCCCGAACCCGATTAAAGACCCATATTTTAGGGCGGGCGAAACAACGTTTTTTTTAAAAGGGTCTTAAGTTATTGCTACTTTTATTAATTTTATTAGGATAGGAGAACGAGCCATGCGTGAGCATATAGGGGAAGAGGTTAGTGTAGTTCTAATATTCAGCGCCAAGAGCCGTCAAGCACTACCGCACATCATTAGGTGGCGCAGCCGGGATTATCGGGTTGGAGAAATTGGCTATCATCATCAAATCAAACAAGGCACCACCTTACATCACATCTTCGAACTGGTTGATGAAAACCGGGCACTGTGGTTTAGGCTGGACCTTAATACCGCCAATCTGCACTGGAAACTAGACGCGGTAAGCGACGGGCAGACGGCCTGAAAAAAAGCAAGACTAAAGATGGATATCGGTCTTAACTACAACCGGCCGTTAATAATGCACGTGGACTTAAACTCCTGTTTTGCCACAATCGAACAACAGGCTAACCCATTGCTGCGTAACCGTCCGGTAGGGGTAGCCGCCTACGACACTCCTAGAGGCATCATTTTAGCAGCCAGTTATGATGCCAAAGCTAGGGGAGTTACTACCGGCACAAGCGTACGTGATGCCAAATTGTTGTGCCCGGGCATCACCATACTAACTCCCGATCCAGACAAGTACTTTGATGCTCATAACCGCTTCCGTAAAGTACTACTAAACTACACTAGTGACATTACGCCAAAGAGTGTGGACGAATTCGTGATTGACTTTAATGGCTCTCCGGCCGAACGCAAAAACATCGCCCTAGAAGACATTGGCTACCAGATCAAAGCCGAAGTAAAGCGTTCATTAGGAGCATATGTCACAATTAATATCGGCCTCGGCCCCAACCGTTTCTTAGCCAAGCTGGCCGCCGGTCTGCACAAACCAGACGGCCTCGATGTGATCAGTGCTAGCAACCTCAGAGCGACTTATAAAAAGCTAAACCTAATTGACCTACCCGGAATCAACCGACGTTACGCCGCCCGCTTAAATCTGGCTGGTATTTATACGCCAATTGAATTCCTCGACGCTCCGCTTACAACTCTTAAAAACCAGGCCTTTCACTCAATTAACGGGTTCTATTGGTACCTTCGGTTGAGAGGACATGAAATCGATGCCGTTACATTTAACCGCAAAAGCTTCGGCCAGCAATATGCTATCGGACAAAAAACTATGGATAAAAATGAGCTAGCGAAACTGTTAATGAAGCTGTGCGAAAAAGCCGGTCGCCGGCTGCGGCGGGATGGTTTCCAGGCGCATGGCGTACACCTCTGGTTAGGCTTCACCGACCGCACCTATTTCTCCCGGCGCACACAAACTAAAGTACCGCTTTATTCCACTCAAGATATCTTCCGGGCCGCCAACTACCAACTACAGGCACTAGAGATTAATGCCCCGGCTACCAATATTGGCGTTACAGTCTATAATCTAACGCCAGCCAAAGTACACCAGCTAGGACTATTCGATCAATCAGGCGACAGCCATGCGCTAGCCACCGCAGCCGATAATATTAATAACCGCTATGGTGAATTTACGCTCGTGCCGGCCTTGATGGCCAATATGAACGACGTCATCATTGAGCGTGTCGCGTTCGGGCAGCGCAGTCATTAAGCCAGTCCGCGATTAAGTCCTAATAAAGTAGACCATTCTTAACAAAGCCCAGCCGTAAGGGCCGTAAAGACGTGTTATGGCAGACATAATCATAGTCTAAGTTTGCGACAGTATACTGCGTCAATACAATCGGTCCACCGGTTATGCTCGGCGTTACGCAAGCTGACTTTGCCACTTTTAAGCTCAAATCACCAGTACCAAGCCATATTGGGAAGCCCGGACGCCAGTTGCCGACAATCGCCTGCCATTGGTTAACAGCGCTATAAATACCAATGGCCATAGTAAGCAGGTTGTGACCGGAACCGATTATACCAAGTGCCATTCCCTCAATATCTGCCCGGTTAGCAGCAATTGAATTGGTCCAACTGTTAATTGACTCAACATCCAGCCACCACATGCTAGCATGCAAACCGGCATATTGCGCCTGCAGTCTGGCATAGCGGCCGGCAGTATAACCATAGTTAAACGAATAACAAACCAGTTCTAAGCCATGGCACGCAAGCGGTTTTTTACCTAACTGCTTAATTCGCGGGAATCCCGGATCGCCGGTATTACTATAGATATTATAAGTACTCACAACCGACATTTCATTACCAGCGCAAGGGTTCGAATGAAAGTCTAGGCCGCCGGTCACGCCAATCACCGCACTTTTGAAAAACCGATTAGGGATATCAGAACAATTTGGCCACGACAGATCAATAGTTGCATTAATCGGCTTTGTGCTAGAGTAAATACCGAAACTAATTGTCGCCAAAACCGGTATAATTAGTAAGGATAAAAGCTGCCACGCATTAAGACGGAGCCGTTTCAAGCTAAATCTCATAGCTAGCGTTAGTATAACGGGTCGGTATTCAAAACCCCAGGCTAGTTAGATATTTAAAAGTACTTCTTGTAAAATTTAGGAATTAAGCTGACATGGACTTTCAAAGCAATTCACTCACACCAAAAGTAGTTTTAGGTGTCGCTGCCCATCCAGATGACTTAGACTTCGGTGCTTCTGCGACTCTTGCCAAATACGCACAGGCTGGAGCGGAAGTTTACTACCTTATCCTGACTGACGGCAGCAAAGGAAGCGATGACCACCAAATCGCGCCTGAAGAATTAATTAAACTCCGCCGCGAGGAACAGCGAGCCGCGTTGCTCGCCATAAGGGGGAGAAGTGTGACCTTTCTGAATTACCCGGATTCCGCCTTAGAAGTTTCAATTGAACTAAAACGGGATATCGTCCGCGAAATTCGCTTACGTAAACCTGACATTGTCATTACTAATGACCCGACCTTAGTTTATTCACGCAGCAGAGGATACATCAATCATCCTGACCACCGAGCTGCCGGCCTAGCTACACTTGATGCAATATTTCCGCTGGCTAGAGATCATTTAACATTCCCAGAACTCTTAAGCGAAGGTCTGATGCCTCATAAAACCAAAACTGTGCTGTTAAATAACTTTGACTATCAAAATTATTATGAAGACGTCAGCAATACACTGGAGCTTAAATGGCAAGTGCTAAAGTGTCATGCCAGTCAAATCAAAGACTTTGCGGCCGTAAGAGAACGCTTCACTCACTTTGCCGAGTTAAACGGTAAAAAGGCCGGGTGCAAATACGCTGAAGGGTTTATCCGGTTGGACGTCGGTTAACATTTGCTTCCAGCTGCTGCTTTTTATACTTTACAAACTGTCTTAAGAATTCGATGCGTTCGTTGGCGAAATCAAAACCTAGAATCGCGTTTGGCGTTAACTCCGGGTTTGCCTCCCTGACTTCATCGTATAGTTTTATAAACTGATCGAGACTTTTAAAGTCCAGACCCCAAGCATCATCAGTCGGTTTCTTAGGTGGATACAAGAATGTCAAGGGCAGCCGCGGCAATCTTGGCGGCTGCTGATTACCTTTCATGGCATTAGGATCCGCCACAAAACCATAGTAAACCCGCGCTAGTCCTTCCCAAGCTCTGCCGGCTTTAATATTTCTAACCTTTTCCGGTCTAGTTGGATATAATGTGGCTGCAAAATCAATTAAATCTATCTTCTCTATTCTTACAAACTCAGGATACTCATAGCCTTTGCGCGGCTCATATTTTTCCTCATGCCCAGCTAAAATTTTGCTCTGTCTGTTTAAGCATACCCGGCCAGCTTCATTAGCCTCAGCTTCTCCTACTTTTATCTCTAGTTCCGCCAAATAGTTCGCTCAGGTGGTTCGTGTTCAAGAATCCACTTAGCTACGGTCCGATAAGGATCTTCGGCTATAGCCATTACCCAAGCCATCTCAATACTATCAATTTGATGTAGTACCATAGTTATTATAATACAATCTTAACCAGTGTATGTCAACCGTCTTAAGCAAAAGCGCTTGCTTTTAGCTCCGCTTTATGCAAAGATTATCCCACGCTAGATGAAGCTGCTAGTAAATCTTGTTTTATCTAAGAGACATTCTAGTAAAGTTAACATTAATGATTCGGGTTACTTGAGGTGCAGCTAAGTATTATGACTTACCTCAGACGAAGAAAGAGGTAATAAGTTAAGTTATGGCAAATAAACTATTTGTCGGATCACTGGCTTGGTCAGCAACTGATGACGACCTGGCGAATTTTTTCTCCGGAGTTGGTACAGTAGTATCGGCCAAAGTGATCGTTGACCGCGACACCAACCGCAGCAAGGGCTTCGGTTTTGTCGAAATGAGCAACGATGAAGAAGCTAAGGCTGCAATCGACAAGCTCAACGGTCAAGAGCTGAATGGACGTCCGGTTTCAGTCAGCGAAGCCAGGCCGCAAGCACCACGCGGTTAAAGCTAATATCATCATTAAAAGGACTTTGTTTAAAATATAACAAGGTCCTTTTAAGTTGAACTTTTAGTTTAAACATAGCCAGCTCGCGTTATAGTATAGATAAGTATGCAAGTATATAAAATCGGCGTGCCCGAGCTCGCTATCGGACCATTGGTTAGTAAGCTCAAGAGTTCCTTGTCCATCGGACCGACATTATGGCTAGTTAGTGGAGGCAGTAATATTCCAATATCTGTAAGCGTCATGCAAGCTTTAGACAGCGATTTAAGCGCTAATCTAACCATCGCTTTAACTGATGAACGTTATGGACCGTATAATCATCCTGAATCAAACTGGGCTAAACTAAAAAATTCCGGCTTTGACCCTAAACACGCCCAGATTATTGAACCCCTGAAAGCAGATGGTTCAGCCGATCTTGACTCGGTAACTGCAGACTATAGCGAGGAGCTTAAAACAGCTATAGATAATGTCAATACTGCTATTGGCCAATTCGGCATGGGTGAAGATGGTCACATTGCCGGAATTCTACCGCAAAGTCCGGCCGCTAGAGAGTTACCGGAAATCGTTACTAGTTATGCTAGCCAACCATATACCAGGATTACAATGACTTTTAACGGCATAAGACAATTAAACTGCGGTTTCTTAATAGCTATGGGTGCTAGTAAGCTGCCGCAGTTAGAGCGTCTAATCAGCCAAGATCTACCCCTAAGCGACCAACCTGCCCAAATCATAAAACAAATCGAAGAATCATTTATATATAACGATCAAATAGGAGAAAGAAACTAATGAAAATTATAATTCACGGGTTAGGGCGCATGGGAATGCAAATCGCCCATAAGCTAAACGACGATCATCATGAAGTCATCGTTCACAACCGATCCATAGATAAGATTGACGAGGCGGTAGCCTTCGGGGCAATCCGAGCGAATACTAAGACAGATGCAATCACGGCATTTGGTACTGATCCTGCGATTGTCTGGATTATGCTGCCGGCAACAGTTGTCGACGAACAAGTTGATGAGTGGACCCAGCTGTTGCCAAAAACCAGCATCATAATTGACGGCGGCAACTCTGACTTCCGTCTGACCAAACAGCTCAATGAACGACTGAAAGAGCAAGGTATCAGACTGGTTGATGTCGGGGTAAGCGGAGGTGTTTGGGGATACGCCAATGGTTTTTCAATGATGGCCGGAGCTGACGAGCGCTCGGCGTTTGAACTTATTGAACCCGCTTTAGCCACTCTTGCTAAACCGGATGGAGCCTATGCCTACTTTGGTGAAAGCGGTAGCGGACACTTTGTCAAAATGGTCCATAATGCCATCGAATACGGCATGATGGAAAGCCTGGCTGAAGGTTACCACATGCTAAAGGAAGGCCCCTATAAAGGATTAGATTTGGCAGCGGCGGGTGAAGTGTGGCAACACCATAGCGTTATAACCTCATGGTTAAATGAACTGTCCCGCGATGCGCTAAAAGAGAACCCCGAATTAACTGGAGTTGATGGTTACGTCGCTGAGAATGGCGAGGCACGCTGGACGCTTGAAGTAGCGCGACAAATTGGACTGCCGATGCCGGCAATTTCAGCAGCTATGGATGTCCGTTTAGACTCTCAAAAAGGTCAAGTCAGCTTTGCAACGAAACTATTAGCAGCCATGCGTAACCGTTTTGGTGGACATGCCTTAAACAAGGACGATTAACCTTCATGGAAGATGCTCCGCAGCTCACACCGGTAATATTAGTCATATTCGGGATCACGGGAGATCTGGCCAAGCGTAAGGTACTACCGGCACTTTATCATCTGTGCCATGACAACCTGCTGCCGGACGGAACTAAGATTGTCGGAATCAGCCGGCGCGATGTAGCTAAAGAAGAGATCATCGACACCATCAGTCTTTGCGTAACTGAACAGGGTAGTGTTTGTGATGAATCAGTCCTGAACAAACTGGGCTCATGGCTGTCAATGTTTAAGCTTGACCCATTAAACGACGAGCACTATGAAGCACTCAAGAATTATTTACAGGAAACTGAAGATGCGGCGGGCGTCTGCCTTGACCGGCTTTACTATTTATCCATACCGCCTCAGGTATATGACCAAATCGTCGACCGTTTAGGCAGTCACAGGTTGAATCAAAGCTGTGCCCATACTAAAGCCAGCGTTAGGCTACTAGTCGAAAAACCTTTCGGGTTTGATGTTAAAACCGCTGAGGAGCTAATAGCAAATACCGAACGAGTGTTTAGTGAAGAGCAGATATTCCGAATTGACCACTATCTTGCCAAGGAAACAGCCCAAAACATTTTAAAATTCCGACGCCATAACCCGGTCTTCTCGAGCCAGTGGGACAGCCAGCATATACGTCTAATCCACGTTATCGCCAAAGAGCAAATCGGTATTGAAAACCGGGTAGCTTTTTACGAACAGGTCGGGGCGATGCGTGATCTTGTCCAAAGCCACTTGCTACAATTACTTTCACTTACTGCTATGGAAATGCCAAAAGAACTGACCAGCGCTGAAGTACATGCCGCCAAACATGCTTTTATCTCCAACCTAATCCCACCCAACCCACGCGACGGTATCGTCAGACAAGCAGTCCGTGGCCAATATGCCAGTTATAAAAGTGAAGTCAATAATCCGCATAGCCAACGCGAAACTTTTGTTTCATTAGTTTTAGCTTCACGCGACCCGCGCTGGAAAGGAACTGTCTTTCAGCTAACTACCGGCAAGGCACTGGACGAAAAAGTAACAGTTATACAGGTATATTTTGGAGGTGACGATCCTAACATTTTAAGTTTTAGGATTCAGCCCAATGAAGGAATAGATATAGACCTAATAATTGAACAGCCGGGTTTTGCCCATAACTTACGTAAGGTTAAAATGAATTTTAGTTATAGTACAGACTTTGGCGAACACCAGCATGATGCCTACGAGCGTGTACTAGTTGATGCCATTCGAGGAGATAAGATGCTGTTTGCCACCAAAGATGAAGTCTTGTCGTCTTGGCATTTACTGCAACCAATTTTAGACGCGTGGCAGACCGGTGCATCAGATCTCAAGTTGTATGATAACGGCAGCCAGGGTCCAGATATATCTCATCTGGCGCATTTTCTATCGACTAAACTATTAAAGTAATGATTATAGATATTATCATCATTGTGCTCTTAATTAGTGCCGTGATTCGAGGGCGGGAAATCGGTTTTGTTCAGCAAGCATTTTCAACCATTGGTTTCTTTGGCGGTTTGCTGATCGGAGCAGCAATCGAACCATACACAGTCGAGTTAGTTCATACCCCTACCAGTCGTTTAATCGTAACTCTGGTAACCACTCTCGGTTGTGCATTTCTATTGTTGGTTATCGGTGAATATGTCGGCATTTATCTTCGCGGCAAAGTGATTCTTGCCAAACTGAGCCGTTACGATAATCTGTTTGGCTCTTTAATTTCAGTTGTTTCGGTATTGGTAGGAGTTTGGCTGGGAGCCGCCCTCTTGCGCGGCTTACCTTATTTATCACTTCAGAACGAGCTGCGCTCAAGCCGAATTGTTGCCGCTTTAGACCGTCATTTACCGGCTGCTCCTAATGTTATTGCCGACCTAGGACACTTAGTCGATCCTAACGGATTCCCTAGAGCATTTAATGGCATCGAGCCCAGCCCGCCAGCTAAGATCAACCTGCCGCCGGCATCCGAATTTACAGCAGCACTAAGCAAAGACCGTCCATCGGTCGTTAAATTGGTCGGGTCTGGGTGCGGGGGCATCGTTGAGGGTTCTGGTTTTATTGTCGCTCCAGATATTGTTGCCACCAATGCGCATGTGGTAGCGGGGATTGCCCAACCATATATCGAAAGCAGCAGCGGTAGCCACCCGGGTCAGGTCATTTATTTCAACCCCAATTTAGACTTTGCGTTAATCCGAACGCATGGACTAAACGGGTCGCCCTTAACCGTCACTTCAAGTATGGTTAATAATTCTACGCCAGCAGCAGTACTTGGTTATCCAGGAGGTGGTAACTTTAAAGAGGAAATGGCTGAAATACTGGACGAATTCGAGGCGACCGGAAGCAACATTTACGATCGGGGCTCGACTAACCGCCAAATCTACGAGGTTGCAGCCGACATTATTCCCGGAAACTCAGGCGGACCCTTAATTACTAAGAACGGCACTGTAGTTGGTATAGTATTCGCTCAGTCGACTCAATATAACGGTGTAGGCTACGCGCTTGTAACCACTCCAATCGTTAGAATTATCCATGATACTCCGTCTAATTCGGCGCCGGTTAGTACCGGTACTTGTGCTGGCTAACCGGTTTACTCATCACGTAATGCTTCAATTGGCTCTTTTCCGGCAGCTCTTAGCGCCGGAACCAATCCAAAAACAATACCAATTGCCATAGAGACAACCGCCCCAAGCGCAATAACTTTCCAGCTGATGCTCGGACTGAGACTGGTAGCTAATTTCAAACCGAAATCAACTGCTAAGGCCAGAACAATTCCGATCAGTCCGCCCGCCACGCTAACAGTTGCGGCCTCAATTAAAAACTGTGACATAATCTGCCGATTACTGGCACCAATAGCTTTACGAATACCTATTTCATGCATCCGCTCGGTAACTGATACTAACATAACGTTCATTATGCCAACCCCACCAACAAATAGGGCAATGGCCGCAATCCCGATCGTTAAAGCCGCCAGTAGATTTAATACGCTGGTACTGCTTTGCGCCACTTGAGAAGGTAGTAGTACTGAAAAATTCTTTTGGCCACCATGATTTGCTAGCAAAACAGCTTCAATTTTTTTAGCTATAAGCGGCAGGTCTTTAGCATATTTAACCCTAGCAAGTATCTGGTAAATACCACTACTATTAAGTGAAAGTTGCTTCATTGCTGTCGTCGGAATAAAAATGGCATCATTATACAGTGTGTTATTAGAAAATGGAGTTGCCTTAAAGCGATTTAAGACTCCGCTTACAATGAACTGCTGGTTATGCCAAGTAAAGCCATACCCAAGCGGCGGTACATTCTGATTAAATAGCCCAAGCGAAGCCTTATATCCAAGTACAGCCGCAAATGGATTCGGGTCGTTTTGGCTAAAGAAAGCCCCAAGCACCAATGGCTGATTGATCACTTCCGGCAGCTCAGGAGTTGTTGCAATCACTAAGCCAGAAGGGTAGGATTTATCTCCTTTAGCAATACCGGACAAAAATTCGAGCGGCACACTGGCTATCACGCCTTTGATCTTACTCACGGAAAGCACGTCCTGATTCGTGAGAACTGAAACAGCCGCCACCTGATTAACTCCAAAACTGGAGCTGTTGCCAGCAGTTGATGTTATGGTTATGACGTCTTTCGAGTAAGCGTTAACCTGGTTAGTTATTTCGTTCTTAACACCTTGCGTGATGCCAATGATCACAATCACACTAGCAACGCCGACAATGATACCAAACATAGTAAGAAGGCTGCGCCAGCGGTTAACCCGCATCGACACTATCGCCGTATGAATGTGGCCACTACGCCAGCTCATGCGTCCGACCTCCTTTTAGCTTTAGCTTTAGTATTTGGCCGACGTTTCGCTGGCGTCTTTTTTTTACGGTGTGGTAATGGTTCGCTGCTTTCTTTGTCGGGCACCGTCTTCATTAGTAGTGAGACACCAGCTAGGTCATCCTCGACCGACTTCTTGGGGCGTGAATACAGACGGGCTTTCGCAGTTTTAGCTACCTGACCGACACTCGTACTTTCATCTTGGATAATCATCCCGTCATGCATGTAGACAACTCTGGTGGCATAGCGGGTTAACTCCGGGTTATGCGTCACAAAGATAACCGTATTACCCATTTTGTGCACCTCACTAAGCAGCTCCATGATCAGACGGCTACCAGCACTATCTAAATTACCGGTTGGCTCATCGGCAATAATAATTGACGGTTCGTTAACTAACGCACGGGCAATGGCCGCACATTGTATTTGTCCGCCAGAGAGCTGATATGGATAAAAGTATTCACGGTTCTGCATGCCAACCCGCTCGAGCATCGCACTGGCGGCTTTTAATCGTCTCGTAACGCCAATGCCTTTATATGTCAGAGGCAAAGCTACATTTTCGAGCACCGTCAGGCGCGGTAGTAGGTTATAAGACTGGAAAATAAAACCGATAGTATCACGGCGCAATCTGGCGGCTCGGTTTTGGCTGAGTCGGTCAACCAACCGGTTCTGCAGCTTATATGTTCCATGAGTCGGACGATCGAGCAAACCCATAACATTAAGCAGAGTGCTCTTACCGCAGCCGCTAGGACCCATGATCGCCACGAACTCGCCTTTTTCAATAGAAAGGTTAGCCTCGTCGAGAGCTAGGGTTGTAGCATCCCCGAAGCCGTACAATTTACTGACGTCTTCTAGCTTAATTAATGGCATCTTGATAAATAGTTTACGTCCGACGTTTGCATTTAGGCAAACTTTATTGTAGTAATTTAGTCTAAACGATTTCTTGTATAATTAGCTTAAGCAACGGAGGGGTCGCCTAGTTGGCCTATGGCGCACGCTTGGAAAGCGTGTAGGGCATTTGCTCTCGAGGGTTCGAATCCCTCTCCCTCCGCCAGAAAGATAAGTCTAAGTAAGTCTGCCGGCGGTTAATTAACTAGCCTCTCATTTTGCAAGAAATTACAGTGTACAATTATGGCTATGCTTATGCTTGAATTTTTTAGATGGTGGTATGGAACCGGTTGGTCCAAAACCATTACTGATCTGAGAAGGCGACTGGATAAAACAACTCAGATGTTCTCACTATCGATCATCCTAAGAACCCTATTTGCGCCGTGGCGGAGAATAATAACCCCGCCGGGGCAAAGCCTCGACACTCGTTTTAGATCATTCATAGATAATATGGTCAGCCGCTTAGTCGGTTTAGTAGTCCGTTTGGTAACACTTGTTGTTGCTTTAATTTGTATGAGCGGAGTCGCACTTATTAGCTTGCTAGTAATAATAGTTTGGCCGTTATTGCCGGCTGTAGTTATCGTAGCTTTAGTTAAAGGGATCATCGGATGAACGGAACACTTGCCTTAAATTCGTTAAGAGCCAAAAAGGCACGTTTGGCTAAAACAATCGGCTCGACAGGCTATAAGCTTATGATCACGTTAGTGGTCTTACTGTTTATGGCAGTTGGCCTACTAGCCTATGCTAATCATTTGCGCCTAGCCTATCTTCTAGTAGCCGTCGCTGTCGCCTGCCTGGTACTTGCTCTTTGGTATAAAAGGGATCTGGCAGTATTATCTCCAGAAGGATTGGGCTTTAATGAACGTTTAGACGCCACGGTTTTAACTAGCTTGGATTCTAAAACAGAACTAACTGCTGAAGCTATCTGGTCAAGGCTCAAAACACACTGGCAACTAGCTTTTATAACTAATCACTTATTTTTGCCATCTGAGGATATTGGTCATGCAATAGCGGCCGACGCCATTAAGCCGGAGCTGATCTGGCAGGAAGCTGAAAGACTGGCGGACAGCACCGGACGGGCATCCATTGAAGTTATGCATATCGGAGCTGCTTTAATGATGACTTCGTTAACGCTCGAGCAGCAGCTTCGCCGTAATAAACTGCAGAAGTCGGATATTGCAGAGGTTTTATTCTGGCTAAGCCGCAATTTAAACTTAACCGAACAAAGACAATCGTTTAATGGTGGCATCGGCCGAGACTGGAGCTTTGGCTTTACTAATTTGCTCTACCGCTTTGGCTACAATATCAGCCAGGAAGTCGAAAAGGGCGGTTATTTTAGTTGGTTAACCAATTCGTCCGGAGTCAATTCAATCAAGCAGGCCTTCGCTAGCGGCTCTTTGGCCATTGCCCTAATCGGTGAAGACGGTATTGGAAAAACCAGCCACGTCTATGCGCTTGCTCAAAGTCTGCTGGCCAGCAATAGCCGCAACTACCATCAAATATTTGAGATTGACCCATCTATCGTGGTCGCAAATGCTAATCGAGCGGGCTATATTGAGCAAATCGTTAACCAACTGCTGCATGAAGCAGCCGCTGCTGGCCATATAATTTTATTTCTTGATGATGCCAAACGTTTTTTTAGTGAAGGTATTGGTACTTTTGATATCAGCCAGATTTTACTACCGGTCGTGCAATCCCGTGCTTTACCAATTATCCTGGCCATGACGCCTCATGATTACCAAACGTTTAAAGCTACTAAGCCTTCTTTATTTAACCTTCTCGCCCCCATTAACTTGAATGAACCAAACGAAACTGACATTATCCATATCCTGGAAGACACCGCTTTAGGCCTGGAACATGCCAATAAAGTACTCATTACTCTGCCGGCGTTAAAAGAAGCTTACCGTTTAAGCGGACGCTATGAACATGACTTGGCCTATCCCGGAAAGGCAATTAAACTACTCACTCAGGCTTTAGCACAAGCAAGTAGCGGGGTGGTTGACGCTTATGCCATACAGCAGGCCGTCGAGGTTGCTTATGGGGTGAAAGTTTCATCGGCCGGAGCTAGTGAAACCGATACGCTCTTAAATCTTGAAGCACGTATCCATGAGCGCATGATCAATCAAAATCAGGCTGTCAGCGTCGTAGCCAATGCCATTAGACGGGCTCGGGCCGGAGTCGCTAGTCCTAAGCGCCCGATTGGCAGTTTTTTGTTCCTCGGCCCGACTGGGGTAGGGAAAACCGAACTGGCTAAGGCCTTAGCGACTACCTATTTTGGCAGCGAAGAAAATATCATCAGGCTGGATATGAGTGAATACCAAAGCCCCGATGACGTTAAGCGACTATTAAGTGACGGCCAAAATGAAAGCAAAAGCTTAATTTTAGCCGTTCGTCAGAAACCAGCTTCAGTCGTTCTACTGGATGAAATTGAAAAGTCCCACGCTAACATCTTAAATCTGTTGCTTCAGTTACTAGATGAAGGCAATTTGACCGATACCAGCGGTCGTAAAGTATCGTTCAAAGATTGTATTATTATTGCTACCTCTAACGCCGGCTCAACATTAATTAGAGAACGAATCGAAAGTGGGGACACGGCCGAAAACTTGCAGCCACTTTTAATCGAACAGCTTATGCAAAAAGGGCCGTTCAAACCCGAACTGCTAAACCGTTTCGATGAAATTGTGGTATTTAGACCGTTAAATCAAAACGAACTGCATCAGGTGGTTGAATTGATGCTCAACGAGGTAAATAATGTCTTAGCTGAACAGAAAGTTAGCGTTAGCTTAACTGATGCGGCAATAGCTAAAATTGTTGAGAAAGGTTACGATAAAACTCTTGGCGCCCGTCCGATGAGAAGAGCCATTCAAGAGTCGGTCGAAAACGTCATCGCAACTAAGATATTGGATGGTCAGGTAGTACCCGGCGACCATCTAACCTTAGATGCCAAAGACCTTGGATGACATAAAAAATAAATTAAGCATGGGTTTACGGTTTTAGCTTGACTTAGTGATAGATTATCTGTTCGGCTAACGACTTAAGTTATACTTCAGCTATTAGACTAAAGTATAATAAGCCGGTAGGGCGAGCAGTTTTTAGTGACTATAGAAAGGAAAAATATATGAAGATTATGATTCTAGGTGGAGATGGATTCTGCGGCTGGCCGACTGCATTACACTTATCACGTTCGGGCCATGACATCACAATTGTTGATAACTTTAGTCATCGACAAATCGATATCCTACTTGAATTAAGCTCGCTCACCCCGATTCAGCCACTATCGACCAGGATTAAGGTATGGGAGCAATTGACCGGTAATAAAATCGGTTTTTCGTTTCTAGATTTGGCGAACGACTATGACAAATTGGTGCAGCTGCTAGTCAAGCAAAAACCTGACGCCATCGTTCATTTTGCTGAACAGCGTTCGGCACCGTATTCCATGAAAACTCCATCGACTAAGCGTTACACGGTTAATAATAATGTCAACGCCACTCATAATCTGCTATGCGCGTTAGTTGAGGCCGGTATCGATGCACACGTTGTACACCTTGGCACAATGGGAGTATACGGTTATGGCTGGCTCGGCAACGCACCAATCCCCGAAGGATACATAAAGGTCAAGGTCGAAACTCCTGAAGGCGAAATTGACCGCGAAATATTACATCCTGCTAACCCCGGATCGGTCTATCACATGAGTAAAACAATTGATCAACTAATGTTCGCTTTCTATGCTAAGAATGACCAAATCCGCATAACCGATTTACATCAGGGAATTGTTTGGGGAACTCAAACCCCAGAAACGGAACTGGATGAACGACTAATTAACCGTTTTGATTACGATGGAGATTACGGCACGGTACTCAATCGCTTTTTGATGCAGGCAGCTATGTCCTATCCGCTCACAGTCCATGGCAGTGGTGGTCAAACCCGAGCCTTCATCCATCTTCGCGACACTGTACGCTGCATTGAACTCGCTCTCCTAAACCCGCCGCAAAAAGGGGAAAGGCCAACCATCTTTAACCAAGTAACTGAAGTGTACAAAGTTATCGACCTGGCTAAGTTAGTTGCGGAAAAAACCGGCGCCGAGATTATGCACTATCCAAACCCCAGGCTTGAAGCCGATGCCAATGATCTCAAAGTGAAAAATGACCAATTCAAAGCTCTTGGCCTGAAGCCAACGACATTAAGTGACGGCCTGCTGAGCGAAGTTGAAGAGATTGCCCGCAAATATATCGACCGTGTAGATAAATCAAAGATTCCGGCCAAGTCGCTTTGGCGGACCTTAGGAACTAATCAGGGTACCGCTATGCCGGCCGGTGGCCGCCGCAAGAATGCTGCCGGAACTAAGCGCGTCAAACACAATAATCGGAAGATGATGCTCAAGGGCAAGCCCTAAAGCCGCCTTATCCATAACTCTGATGGACGGATTCCGGACTGCTTCGTCTCCACTAACATGCGGCAATTTAACAGCCTTGGGATTAATTGCTGGATCCTGGTCGAAAACTCCGTCAACCTTTGTGGCTTTGAGCACTACGTCACAAGACAACTCGAGCGCTAAACTGACCGCCGCCGTGTCAGTTGTTAAATAAGGCCGTCCGATTCCGCCGGCCACTATTACCACTCGCTTCTGGGCCAAATGCTTTTCTGCCAAACGGTGTACAAATGGTTCAGCTACTTGTTCGGCAAATATATTGCTCAAGCAACGAGATTGTAAACCGCGGTACTCAAATATATCGTTAAGCGCAAGGGCGTTCATCATTGTCCCCAACATGCCGATCTGGTCAGCTGTTACTCGCTTGATTCCATGTCCAGCCAATTGTGCGCCGCGGGCAAAGTTACCGCCGCCCACCATAATGACCACTTCAATGTCCGAATCCTGAACAGTTTTGATTTCATCTGCTAACCAAGAGCCCAATTCGGCATCAATGCCACCTTCGTAGCGGCCGGCAAGTTGCTCCCCTGAAATCTTTAGCAGGATCCTTTTATATGGCATATTCCATATGTGAGTCTAGCAAATTGATGTAGTGCTGGCTATACTTGGCTTAAAATTATGGTGAAATTTTACTCATGGAATGTTAACGGTATCCGGGCAGTGATCAACAAAGGTGCCTGGGCAGACTTTTTAAGACAACATCACCCGGATGTGTTAGGGCTACAAGAAATCAAAGCCCAGCCGGAACAAATCTCACTTCCGAAAAACGGCTTTGAAACTTTTTGGTATCCTGCAGATAAAGCAGGCTACTCCGGAGTTGCCATTTTGACTAAATTACATCCGTTAAAAGTTAGTCTTGGTCTGCCAAAAGAAATTATCCAAGCCCATGACTTAAGGGGGGATCTATATGGTAATCCCAACCAAGAGGGAAGGATTATCACCGCTGAATATGATAACTACTACCTAGTGAGTGTCTACACTCCAAATGCTAAGGACGACCTCAGCCGCCTCGAGCTACGTTTCAAGCATTGGGATCCGGCTTTTTTAGACTATTTACTTCAGCTTGAAAAACATAAACCGGTTATAGTCTGCGGAGACCTGAACGTCGCACACACTGAGGATGATTTGGCTAATCCTAAGCCCAACCAGGGCAAAAAGGGTTTTACGCAAGAGGAAAGAGCCGGGCTTAGTGCAATTATCGACGCCGGATTTATCGATGCATTCCGTTTGTTTCACCGGGGAAACGGCTTCTATACCTGGTGGAGCCACTTTGCCAATGCTCGGGCACGCAACGTCGGCTGGCGCATAGATTATTTTTTGATCTCAAGATCGCTTCAGTCACACGTCGTCGCAGCCGATATTCATCCTTCAGTGCTTGGTTCCGACCATTGCCCGATCAGTCTAACCCTGGATTTTTAAATGAGTGCCCGTCCGTTTGCCGTTTTTGATATCGACGGCACATTGATTCGGTGGCAGCTATACCATGCGATGGCAGATGCACTGGTTAAATTCGGCATAATCAGCAAGGACGACTATCAAAGCATTGTAACCATGCGAATGAGCTGGAAGAAACGCCATTCGCCCAATTCTTTTAGTGACTATGAGGATGTCTTGATCCGACTCATTCGCCGCGCTTTAACCGGTTTAGAGTATGAAACTTTTGCAAATATTTGCACTGCCGTAGTAGAACGCTACCAGGACCAAGTTTATGTCTATACCAGGGATACATTAAACCGCTTGCAGGAACAAGGTTATCTGACGTTTGCAATTTCCACTTCACCGTCCGAGCTGGTCGGTCAGGTTGCCAGCTACTATAACTTTGATGATTTTAGCGGCAGCCGATACTTAATTAAAGAAGGCCGTTTGAGCGGTAAAACTCAGCTACTACTTAAATCTGGCAAACAACGCCAACTTGCAGCGCTCATCAAACGCCATGGAGCAGTCGAAAAGGGAAGTGTCGGCATAGGCGATACGGCCATAGATATCGGAATGCTTGAGATGGTTGAGCGTCCGATTGCCTTTAATCCGGCTAAGAAACTCTTTGAACATGCCAATAAACACGGATGGGATATTGTTGTCGAGCGCAAAAACGTAGTTTACCAATTAAAATATAGTCATGGACAATACTTACTTTCACCAACAGACAGCGGGCAAACCTCTATTTTCTGATGTGATTTGGAGCCAGCCCGAACAACAGTCGACTGCTGGAAAGTTGGCGATTATAGGCGGCAGCGGTCATGGTTTTTACACTGTCTCTCGGGCTTATGCTGATGCCAGTAAAACCGGCATTGGCAGTATAAGGGTCTTATTGCCGGATGTGCTTAAGCGCACTGTCAGCTATCTGCTACCAGAAAGTGAATTCGCTCCGAGCACTAAAAGCGGCGGCTTAGCCAGAAGTTCACTCTCCATCCTAGTGGAGCTAGCGGCTTGGGCTGACGGCGTGCTATTCCCGGGCGATCTTGGTAAAAGCAGCGAGACCGCGATACTAATGGAACACTACCTAGAAAAAAATACGTCTTTACTGAGTCTTGCCGGCGATGCCATATCGATCATTTACGATAGTCCAAGTCTGATTTTAGACAATGACCGCCTGTGCTTGATACTAGATTTTAATCAATTACAAAAACTGCTGCTTAACATACGTTTCCCGATGGCCGCCCGTTCGCAGATGACCATTTATCAAATGGCCGAACTATTGCATGCACTGACTCTAGGCTACCCTTGGTCGGTAATTACTGAACATGAAAATCTGTTCTTTGTAGCTTATGGAGGTAAAGTATCTGCTACCAGTAAAGAAGATTACACCCTAGCTGCCGCAGGAGTCGCTGCTTCAGTCTGGCGGTTGCAGCAACCCACTAAGACGTTTGAGGCTGAATCAAGCGGCCTATATGTACTGACTAATGGTGCTGTAGCTTGATCATAACTTCTAACCGGGTTAAGTTTAATGCTCAACTGACCGAAATGTCCGAGTTTAGCTGCTCGGCTTAAACGATTTAGTGAATATTGATCATCAAAGCGACCAAGGTTTGCGCTAATCACAGCAATACTACAGTGCGGACTATATCCAGTTTCTTCAGGACGATTCCGTAAGTACATTCCGTCGTTAGCATACTCTTTCTCATAATGCCGGAATTCATCTTCGAGTGTGCCATCATCTAGCAATTCAACCACCAAATTTGCACGTATCAGGGTTTTTTGATTGAAATGGTTATTATACTTTTTACCATATAGCGCTAGCCGACCCAAACCGACTTCTAAAGGCTTAGCCGCCGTCTGTATACGCTCGGTAATTGAATCGGTGGGCCGACCTCTTAGCAATATATCCGAACTCAGCTGAGATAATCTAACGATTGACACCCCTAGCTTTTGCTTATTAAAAAACCTCTCGGCAGACCCAAGCTTAGAACTAAGCTTAGCGAATATATCACCGAAGACCGTATAACTTTCTTGGGATACCTTCCGCCGTACCGCTATTACCCCGCGCTCAAAACCGATTTGTTCTTGTTCTCCGCGCGAAAGGTAATTGCTGACCTCTTTCACGGCTTTTCAACCTTGCCGGTGCCGTTTCGCTGATGCCGGAAGGTTAAGTACGCCACCTAATTTCACCCCCAGATTGTGTATCGGCTTTTAGTTTTAGTGTAAACCATCTAGGCTTAGATTAACCGCTTATGTTTAGTTCGTCAATGATTAAAAATGGCACTTATACCACGAAGGTAGGTAGCTTATGATATATTCTGTCTATGGTCAAGAAACTCTCGGAAGTTTTAAAATCCATTTTTACTGCACCTCTAGTCGACAAGCCGAATATAGACTGGCACAGTGTGGGGTTTCCTACCGTGGATGACCAAGACCGGCAAAGGCGTGATAATAACGAATATGCTACTGTAAAGGCTAATCTTGATCTTCAGCATAGTGCTTATCAGGCTCAAGTCAAAGTAACTCATCGTATGTTTATAGTGTCTTTTTTAGCCTTGATTATATCTATTGTAACTCTAGTGATTACTATGGCCGATAACAAATCAGTTCAAATTAACATACCCACCTCATCTCATGTAGTAGTTCAGAAAAAGTAAGTTACAATATAGTTATGACAAAGAAAGATAATCCTGCTAATAACCTTACTAAACAAGAGTTTTTAAAGGTGTTGAAAAAAGTCAGTCGGAAAAAGAAAACTTAAGGTCAGTCCCATTGCGCATATTTTTGTAAAAGTCTTACTAGCCCAACGTTTATATATACCCACTGCTTATGAAATTTTTGTTTTGTAACTATTTTTGTTTCTACTAAATACTCTGCATATTTAGTAGACGTGTGGTTATGAATACCCAAAGAATCGGCCAACTGCAACCGATTAAAGATGGGCTCGTTAAAAACAAACTGGACCAAATCATTGTGCCTAGTCCCTATATTTTCGCCAAGTAAGCTACTGGCTTGGTCTTTTTGTTCTTTAATCTGAATAAGAGTATCCGACATCCTTTTTGCGGTGGCTGTTGCGCCTTCCAGAATGAAGTCTACCCATTGTAACCATTCTCCCTTTTCAGTGACATTACGTAGCTTTGAATAGTATTCAGGTTTGTGCTTAAGAATATATCCACTAATGAATAGGAAAGGATATCTAGTCTTATGTGATAATTCCAGGTACAAAGGCATTAATATTCTCCCAGTCCTACCGTTACCATCGTAAAAAGGGTGAATGGCTTCAAATTGGTAGTGCATCAGTGCCATATTAATAAGAGGGTCAATTTCATCATTCGGAATATTTATAAAGTTTTCAAGATTCTGTAATAGATCTCTAATTCTGCTCTCACCCTCTGGGGGTGTGTAGAATACTTTTCCCGTTCTATCATCCTTAAGTTGTGTTCCGGGAGTTTTTCTAATGCCTTTAGCTTTTACGGCAAGTTTATCTTGAATATCTAAAAATGAGTTTGTAGTTAGGGGCTTCTTTGACTCTATAATTGATGCACCTTTGGCAAGTGCATTTACGTATGCCCTACCTTCTTTTTGTGCAGGACTTTGTTGTGATTCATCTAATACTCCCGCTAATAAAATTTCCTCTGTAGTAGTTACGATATTTTCAACCTTTGAACTAGCTTCTGCCTCAGGCGCAAAGAAAGGGTTAAACATATTCATGGTTGCCGTTACGTTATCCCACGTAGACAGTAGCAACCCATTAAGTTTAGATAATTCGTCTGTAGCCTTAACAACTTTTTTATAAGTAGCTAAATTATAGAACTCCTGCTTAGGGGGCAGAAGTGCCAAGTCGTTATACGGAATATTAGGGTCAAAATTTGTCACATACAAATATTAGCATTATTTGTATGTGAAAACAAGCAACTATCCATCACGTGTATACGACAAAAATGTGTATAGCTATAATTTATTAACCCTGTCCAATAACGCCCAAAACATTGGCTGAAAGTCATTGCGGTGGCTATACCTAAATGCATATTCATCTGCATAGGCTTGTACATACTTAGGGTCAACATGTCTGTACACCCCCTTAATACCACGTTTCATGTTTGACCATAAGTTCTCTACGTTTTGAGTATGCAATCTACCGACAACGTACTGTTGCTCACTGTGGTTCACGGTCTGATGTGAGTAACCTCTTTTAGTGAGCAGACGGTAAGAGCCGTAAGTGTCGGTATAGACAACAGCAGAATTGTCGACTGACTTTTCAATCTCAGGAACTAATACTCTAGCGCCACTACTCTTAGCATGTAAAACCTTATCCCTTCCTTTGCGCTCAACCATACCAAAAACAACTTGGCTTTCGTGGGGTTTAACGCTTGAGCGTTTACGAGGGTCTGCATGTAGATACATTTCATCAATTTCAACCTCACCAGTTAAATTACCGTCATCATCACCCATCATTGAGCGTATCTGGTGGAACATGCGCCATGCTGTCTTATAAGTTACTCCTAGTTCTCTCTCAAGCTGTTTAGCAGATATTCCTGCTCTAGTACTAGACATAAGATAAATAGCATAGAACCATAGAGTTAATGGTGTAGATGAGTGTTCAAAGATAGTACCTGCTGTAGGGTGAACATGATGACCACAAGTTTCACAAGAGTATGACTTCCTAGTTCTCATAGCATGATGAGGAGTTACCTTTTTACAGATTTTACAGTAAATACCATCAGGATAGAGATATTCTTTAAGCCATGCTAAACAAGCCTGCTCATCTGGAAAGTCGGCTCGGAAGTCTTTAATTGTATACCTCATTGATTTCATACTTACAGTATACACCCCTGATTACCTACTGTCAAGGGATAAGTGCCTTAAAAATCATAGATTTAATTCAACAAACATGGTGCTTGGTGCCGGAAGAGGGAATCGAACCCTCACTCCCGAAGGGAACACGATTTTGAGTCGTGCGCGTATACCAGTTCCGCCATTCCGGCCAATGACACCTTAATTGTACTATACTAAAGAAGTTAAGGGCATCGCCCCTGATTGATTAGTTATGCAAGAAGACAATATTGACCAGTCCAACAACCAATCTCCAAAAGACGGGGATATTGACGCAAGTCAGAACCTATCAGCTAATTTTATACGCGCCAAGCTTGATGTGCTTTATGCTAACGAACCGGACGCTTTAGTCGAAGAACAAGAAGTAAAAAGCACAAACAACCTTAGTCAGCACCAGCAATTCATGTATGATCTAATGCATTCGGGTAAGGGTTTAGCTCAGATCCAAACCGAATGGCATAACTACTACCAGAAACTAAACCAAGAACAGAAAAAGCAAGTCTGGGATGAATTTTATGCCAGCAATCAAAACCCGTTAAACCAAGCTGCAACCACGCCCACTGCTCCGACTGTTATTCCAACCCAAACTCCACAAACGATTAAAGCGCAAGACATTTCGGCTCACATTAACCGTCGTGGCATCAACACTGCACGTTCCTCCCGACGCACTTCCGCTCGGCGAAAAACCCCAACTGTAGCTCCGCGCTTAACCTGGAAACATCATCTACAGTCGGCTCTATTTGGATTAGCAATGGGAGTACTCGTAATAATAATCCTGCTTTTCGGTTTCTTTAACGAAGTAATCATCGCGCCATTTATCCAACCCAGCCGAACAGATACCGCTACCCCTATAATTTTAAGCTCGCAGACTGTAGCTCCATCGACCATTCCGGAAGTTATTATTCCGAAAATTAATGTTGAAATCCCCGTCAACTATAATGTCCATACTACTAATGAAAATGTTATTGAAAATGATCTAGAGGGAGGAGTAATCCATTATCCAACAACATCTCTACCCGGAGAAACCGGCAATGCCGCTTTCTTTGGCCACTCTAGCAATAACATTTTAAATCCAGGTAAGTATAAGTTTGCATTTGTGCTGCTGCATGATCTGGTGAAAGGCGACGTATTTTACCTAACGTATGCAGATAAGATTTATGCATATAAGGTATTCTTAACTAAGATTGTCAGCCCGAACGACGTCAGCGTATTAAATCCGTTAGCTGGCCACGTCGCCACAGCGACACTGATAACCTGCGACCCGCCAGGAACTTCGCTTAACCGCCTCGTCGTTGTCGGTGATCAGATTAGTCCCAGCCCAACTGGAGACAGTGCGCCAACTCCGACTATTTCCGCATCTACTAATGTGACACAACTTCCAAGCAATGGTCCAACGCTATGGCAGCGATATATCTCAACCATATGGGGAAAGATAGTCACAGGCGCGATCGTTTTAGGCGTCATTTATCTAATATGGCGCTGGTATAGCCGTGAATTTTCCTCCTTAAGACGCCAATAAAGATGTTTGCTTTAACTCGACTGTCGTACCTTTCGGCATTAACGAAAAGTAACTGTGGTAATTAGGAGCAAAGAAAGTTAGATACTGTGGTAAGCCACTGGTCAGCTTGACTTGATTAGTATTGTCATAATCGATTACCGTAAGCGTATTATTGCTGACATAATCCAAGCGATCACCGTCCATCCACTGAACGTGCACCTCGGGCGGCTGCAACGGAGCAGAAATTGTATAGTGGTATGTCACATCGTTATAAATGTCATATAGAGCAAAGCTTGAACCATTCTCTACTAAAATAAACTGAGCTGTCGGTGCAAATGAATCATAGGTCGGATCATTGATCTGTAATGCCCGAAACGGCAAGATCTTGCTTCCGGACGTCGCCTGGGAAAGCGGGTTTTGATAGATGTAAACAAAGTTACTGGAACTATCCCCTAAAACAGCATAATTATTACCGTTATAACCGGCCATATTTAGTAAATATGTGGTGGCAATCGGTAAGTTGCGTACAAAGTAAGTGCTGCCTGAGCTGTATAAGTCAACATTCACCTGACCATTAGGCGCATTTGCTGCTGTCGTATAGAGTAACTGATTGTTGCTATAACTGTCGTAAGCTAGCACATTAGTGGCTACTTGCGTAACTGGGCTGCCAATAACGGCTTGCGATAAAACTTGAGTCGAGCCATCATACAAATAAAACTGATTGTATTTAAGGTTAATAAGTGTAACTTTAGTCGGGTTAACGTTAAAGGTCTTGTTAATATTAATTGAGTTAGCCGGATTAGTCGTATCAAGCTCAATGTATTCACTTGTTCCATCATAAAGATGTTCTAGGAGCAGGTGTGAATTATCGTCGGCCCAGCCGATCACTTGCCAGCTCTGTGACGTAACCGCCGGCGTAATTAGACCCGCGGGCAGGGTCAAAGTAACCGGCGGAGTTGTCGGAGCCGTCAGATTGTATAAATAAAAACTCGTAAAATTCGATGGATCAGCCACCACTAAATACTGCTGGGATGGACTTTGTGTAGCAAAAGCTGGAGCAGTAGAAAAGCTGGTAATTTTAGTGCTAATTAACTTTGTTGGAAACAGTAGCGGATAGTCATAATGTACGACTTGACCACCCAATATAGGGATGTTATGAACCCAGGGCCGATAGCCAGGTGCAGTTAGCATAAACTTATAAACGCCGGCCGGTATTGTTAGTCGCGTATTAGTGCTAGCCGAATTAAGCACACCATTAATATAAATTGAGGCAGGATTAGGTTGACTAGAGATAAACACCATGCCGTCCTGAACTACCTGACCATTTTTGACGCTGTATCCATAAGCTTCCCACAATAAAATGACGCTACCGATGGCAATTCCGATCGTAACTAAACCATAACCTATCCACAATCTAATGCGATAGTTCTTTTGTTTAACCGGATCAAGATATTCCATCATCTACTTATACCACCTTAACAGCTGATGATTGAGGGCAGCTTAAAAAAACTAAACTCTTCAATAAAAGTATCTTTCATTCTAAGTTGACTTGCGAGCAAGCACAAGTAGGATTAAGATAGACCAAAGCCGGGATGACGGTTATGTTAAAATTAGATGGTAAACGGGAAATAAAAAAACGTGCAACCAACACGCGCCAGTATAAAAATAAACGGACTTGACTATGAAGAACGCAAGCCCATGCCAGTAAGCATGGACATTATAGCTCCGCGTCAACGGACCTTTAGCACGCACTCGCAGCCTCACCACGTCAGCAAACAACCCCAACCAACTCACACCCTAATGCGCAGCGCCGTCACTAAACCGCAAAAGACTGCTCGCCTGGTCAGCCAAGCTTATGCACCACTCGACACCATGGATCAAAAACCGCTAATAACTACTCCTACTTATGTCGGCAATGTTGATAAACGACTTCTGCGGCGTGCACAAAGTTTTGCTAAAAGCCAAAAAATATCTCGTTTTGGCGCCTTTACCCGCAGCGCTCAAACTACGTCACAAGTTATGCCAAATACAGCATCAACTCTCCAAGCACAAGCTATTGCTTCCCCAACACCAACCGGAGTGTTAGAGAGAGCCCTGGAAAATGCTGCTAGCCATACCCAACCAAAACTAACTAAAAAGGAGTTAAGAGCCCTCCACGGTAAGCGTCGTAAACACACTCACCTGGCAGCAGCTGGGCTGATCGGTGTCATGGCGCTTGTCGTCCTAGCTTACGCGATTTATGCCAATATGCCCGGTGTTATGGTCAAAGTAGCAAGTGTACATGCCGGATTTGCGGCTGTTCTACCAAGCCAGCGTCCATCTGGCTATTCTCTCGCTTCAATCGAATATGATCCCGGAGTTGTGCGATTCGATTTTAAGAGTAACGTCGACTCACGCAGCTATACACTAACTGAGCATAGTAGCAGCTGGAATACTGCAGCATTGGTATCTAACGTGGTTATTCCACTTGAAGGCAGCAATTACCATAAAATCGACGTTAATAACAACACCATCTATCTCTTCGGCAACGACCAAGCTGCCTGGATCAAAAAAGGCGTGTGGTACCAGCTGAGCGGCAATAACAGTTTAAGCACCAATCAAATAATTAAACTAGCCCTGGCTTCTTAGGTATCCATTTGGCCATCTTGGCAATTTAACCTTTAATATAGATTAATGAATTTACGAACCCGTTTTGCGCCTAGCCCTACTGGCTATCTTCATGTCGGAAGTATCCGTACTGCGCTATTTGCGTGGCTGTTGGCCCGTCAGAAGGGGGGACAGTTTATACTGCGCATTGAAGATACCGACAAGAGTCGCGAAGTGCAGGGAAGTATCGAGCACATTATTACTTGCTTAAATGAACTGGGGCTTGACTACGATGAAGGGCCCGACAAAGGCGGCCCCTACGGACCATATCGTCAAAGTGAACGGCTCGACATCTACCGCGACTGGGCTTTGGCTCTCATTAAATTAGGGCGGGCTTATGCCGATCCGCTAAGTCCGGAGCAACTAGCTGAGTATCACGATCAAGCAGCCAAGAACCACCAACCATTCCTCTACCGCAATCATCGTCCTGATCATCCGCCGGCCTGGGTTTATGCTAAATTACCCTTGCGCTTTAAAAGCGAACCTAAGGATTATGCCTGGCATGACATGATTATGGGTGATCTATCAGCTAAAGCTGATGCAATTGATGATTTTGTCCTAATTAAATCCGATGGCTATCCGACATATAATTTTGCGCACATCGTTGATGACTATGAAATGCAGATTAGTCACGTTATCCGCGGACAAGAATTCATTGCCTCAACGCCCAATTACCTGAACCTATACGAGGCTCTCAATATTGAACATCCGACTTTTGCCACGCCCCCACCGGTCCTCGGACCTTCTGGTAATAAAAAGCTATCTAAACGCGACGGCGCTAAAGATATCCTCAATTATATAGAAGAAGGCTTCTTGCCCGATGCTTTGATTAACTTCATGGCATCACTCGGCTGGAACGACGGCACTACTAAAGAGCTTTTTAGCCGGGAAGAACTATTAAAAACTTTCTCCATAGAACGTGTTGGCAAAAGTGGCGCACGCTTTGACGAAAAACGGCTAATCTGGATGAATGGAGCTCATATCCGACAACTGCCGATTGAAGAGCTCGAACTTCGGGCAGAGAGGTTTTGGCCACCGGAAGCAGCCAAGTTTGATGCCGACTATCGATGCCGCGTCCTAAGCTTAATCCAAGAACGACTTAAATACTTAGCCGAACTACCGTCACTCTCGCTTTACTTTTTTGTAGATCTGCCAATTGACCCCGATCTGATTAATAACAATGCCAAACTGTCAGCTCTGAACCACGAAACACTAAAAAGCTTACTAAAGCAAACTCTCGAGCAATTAGACTCAAGTGATTTTAGCCTCAGCGACTTAAACCTCAGGCTTAACACTCTACTTCAACTGACTAACCAACCACCGGCCGTACTTTTCAGCTTAATCAGAATTGCTACAACACAAGCTGTCGCGAGCCCACAGCTGGCGGACTCATTAGAGTTGATCGGCAAGGAACGTGTACTTCGGCGGATTACTCAGCAGATTGAGTCTCTTTAATGATAAACTAAGCTTATGCATGATGATATCCGGTCAAATCCGGCAGTGTCACCAGTAGGTCGTAAACCTGACCGAGCCTACCCTGAAACCAACTTCAGGACTCCCGACCAGGTGGCTGCAAGTGACGACAATGCTAGCAGAGCAGATGTTGATGCAGAGCCTAGCACCCGCAACCACCCCGCCCATGAACCGCTGCTCGGACGATTAGCGCTTATAAATACCAAAAAGCACAAATTCTGGCGGCTAAGCAAAAAACAAACCTGGATCCTTGCCGGTGTAGCATTGGTGGTAGTTATTGCGGCTGGCGGCGGACTCATCTATCTTGCGCATAGCCACAAACCGTTGACAGTTAATATTCCAACCGTAACAAAACCCAAAGCTAAACCCCAAACGATTAACACGGTCTCATCAACCCTAACCGGACTGCCGATACCACCAAGCCTTAATAATCGACCAATCACCGCAGTTATGATTGAGAACACCCCTCCCGCCAGACCACAATCTGGGCTCAGCCAAGCTGGGGTAGTTTTTGAAGCTCTAACGGAAGGTGGAATTTCTCGCTTTATGGCACTTTACCAGGACCAGTTACCAACCTACGTCGGACCAGTCCGTTCGGCCCGACCTTATTTTATCGACTGGGAGCTAGGGTTTAACGCGCCTTATGTTCACGCCGGGGGTAGCCCTCAAGCCCTTAATGACATAAATACGGAAAACGTTAGGAACATCGACCTATTAGATTACTCCAATTATGCAACCAGAATTAGCAGTCGCCCGGCACCGCACAACCTCTATACCAACTTGCAAAACATACTTAAGCTTGAGAACTCGCTTGGCTGGACCACTAGCAGCTTTAGCGGCTGGCCACGCAAAACCGACGCACCAGTCAAACAACCTAATGTTACTAATATTAACTTCAATATTTCATACTCCACCTATAACGTACACTATAGCTATAACCCAGTGACTGATAGCTATAACCGTAGCGAAGGTGGCGCCCCGCAAATCGATGCTAATACTAATGAGCAGTTAAGCCCTAAAGTCGTTATCGGAATGGTTGTACCATGGAGCCAAGGAAGCCTCGATAGTTCTGATGCTTATTATTCAGTGTATCAAGACATCGGCAGCGGAGAAGCCTTAGTCTTTCAAGACGGATCTGTCACGATTGGGCAATGGAATAAGCCGAGCATCGATGCACCGCTAGAATTTACGTTAGCTAGTAGCGGCCAACCGCTGAAACTTAATGCCGGACAAGTCTGGATTACAGCCTTAGCTTCAGCCAAAGAGGCATCATATAATTAAGCCTATGAGTACAATAGGGTGAGCTAGCCATGGCGAGTAGTTCAAATTATTTAAATCGAACCAAACGGCAGTACTTAACCAGCTTGATACTGATGCTACTCGCAGCTAATGTCATATTGATTGCTTGTTGGATAACACTCAAAACTTATCTTCACTTAAATGATCTGGCTTATTCGCTAATACTCTTAGGTGTCGCACTGGTTCTAAGCTTTAGTTTTGCCCTAATCCTGAGCAATCACTTAATCGCACCGCTCAGAGCTCTATGGCAACTAGTAATTAACATTACACCAGGAGGGGGTCTGCCACCCCCTAATATTGATCAGCTGAAAGTTGGTCGCGAACTGGTCGCTGATTTATCGGCAAAAGTTCTGCAGCTTACCGCAACTGTCGCCAACGCTCCCAAGCAGCCAAGTTCTGAATTAAATGCAAGCTTTGTGGCAAACAATTTACCACTACCACTATTCGTGTTAGACCCTGCCGAAACGATTATATTTGCTAACGCTGCTGCTGGTAAATATATCGGGATCAGTACGACAGACATGATTGGGAAGAATTTTTATATGGTCTTAGATATGTCTTTCCCAAGCGAAAATACGTTCGAACATTGGCTAAAACAAGTGAAGTCCAGCAGTGCCACTGCGACAATGAGTTGGGAGCGGGTACGCCTCAATGTTCTGGATAACCACCCGACACTGTTATTTGATCTTGCGGCTTATTACAACAAAGATAATCCGGAACATTACGAAACTATGGTGGTATTGTTTGACCATACCAAACAATACTCTCAGGATGATCAGGCCGTTAGTTTTGTTGCTCTAAGTGTACATGAACTGCGAACACCCCTAACTCTGCTTAGAGGTTACATCGAGGCACTTGAGGACGAAACAAAAGATCTTGGGCGCAATGATCTATCGCAGTTTATCGAAAAAATGAATGCTACGGCTCAGCAGCTATCAGTATTTGTCAATAATATCTTAAATGTTGCTAGAGTAGATAACGACCAGCTGCAGCTATCATTATATGAAGAAAATTGGGGAGACATAGTAGCTGACGCGGTCAATGCTATCAGCTTACGCGCTAAGGTTCGAGGCATCTCAATTGAAACCAACATTGCACCTAATCTACCAAGCGTCGGCGTAGATCGCTTAAGCATATATGAAGTAATTAACAACTTATTAGACAATGCCATTAAATACAGCGGTAGCTCTAAGGTGATCAAAGTTGATGCTCACTTATCCAAGGAAGGTTTAGTAGAAACCACTGTCCAAGACTTTGGTCTAGGTATTAGTCCAAGCATTATGCCGAATCTGTTTACTAAGTTTTACCGCGACCACCATAACCGTAGCCAAATTGGGGGGACCGGATTAGGACTCTACTTAGCTAAAGCAATTGTCAATGCCCACGGAGGTAATATTTGGGTTCGTTCTAAGGTAGGCGAGGGCAGCGTATTCGGTTTCTCGATCCAACCTTACGCCAGTCTTGCCGCCGACAATAAAAACAGTGATAATAAAGAAATCACCCGTGGTGCACACGGCTGGATCAAAAACCACTCACTTTATAGGAGATAACATGGATAACGACGCCACACAAATAACACCCGGGGACACTGTCAGACCAGCCGGCTCCCAGCCAACAAAAAAAGTTCTCTGTATCGAAGATGAGCGCTTTATTGGTGAACTTTATATCCGCGCATTAAGCAAGGCAGGTTATGATGTGACGCTTGAAGTTGACGGAGCCAGGGGCTTAACGCTAGCCCAAAGCGACGCCTATGATATCATCCTGCTTGATCTTATGTTGCCGAATGTGACCGGGATAGAAATCTTGCGCACCTTGCGCGATCCAAACAAAACCCCACATCTGAAAGCCAAGATTATAATTACAACTAACCTCGAACAACGCGAAGATGTTAGGCAGGATATTGAAAAACAGGCTGACGGCTACATCGTTAAAGCCGAAATGACCCCTAGAGAACTTGTTGATTTCTTAAATAACATCCGCTAAAGCTAAGTGAGGCGCCCCTTTGCCGGGAAATATCGCAAACTCAACCAGTCAAATTATAGAACGGCATCAGCTGATAAGTGATCAGATGGATAAAGAGCGTCTGACCTTGATACTGAAACGGCTCGATCAAGCACTAAAACATCACATCCCCGGCGATATTGTCGAATTTGGTTGTTATCTAGGAACTACCTCATTATTTATAGCCAGGCTACTAGAAGCTTCTACCACAATCAGACGTTTCCATGTTTATGATTCATTCGAAGGCCTACCAGACAAGACGATCGAGGACGCTTCAGTTGCCGGATCTGATTTTAAAGCAGGCGAGCTTAAGGCTTCTAAGCGACAGTTAATCCGTAACTTTAAGCATGCTCATCTAAAATCTCCATTGATCCATAAGGCATGGTTTAATGAACTTAAAAACAAAGACTTACCCAACCAAATTGCCTTCGCTTTTGTTGATTCAGACTTTTATCACTCAATCTATAATAGCTTGGAGATGATCTGGCCGCGTTTAAGCTCTGGCGGAGCGGTAATTATTGATGACTATAACCGTAGCAGCCTCCCGGGTGCAACAAGAGCAGTTAATGACTTCTTTACAGCTTCAAACGTCCGCATCCAGCACCAATCTAATCTCGCCATCATAACTAAACCGTAATAATTTATGACGCCTGTATATATGTGACCAGAATTAATTTGACCTAACATAAATACGACTATGGACAAGTTGATCAGGATCTTAAACACTATAAATATTTATTTTTAATCTTATCTGCACCATTATTATGGTGACCCATGCTGGCCAAACATGGAACGCTCTGCTTTCGAGTATGATCAGCCTGCACAATTGTCTAGGGGTTGCCTTTAACGCAACCCCTAGACAAAATGAAGACCAGTTGGGCTGAATCTTAACTTACTGATACAGCTGACTATGGGTGCCGACAGCTACAAATAGAACTGTGTCGTCATCGATAATCTTATAGTGTGCTCGCCAGTCTCCACCAAAACTAATACTTCTAAATCCTTGCCATTCGCCTGTCAGTGGTTGGTTGTATAAGTCAGGATGATATGGCTCTTCCGCAAACAATACCAAAGCCTTTTTTAATCGATTCTTTTGTGCAGGCTTTAAGTTTACCGCCTGTTTGTGAAAGGTCTTATGGAAATCGATAATCATAAAGTATCTAAGTACTTCTTAAGTTCGGCTTTATTGGTAGTTCTTGTAATATTCTTGCCATCCCGGTAGTCAGCTAGAGCTTCCTTCATAATTTTTTCGAGATAAGGTGTAGGCTCGAGTTTAGGCGTCAATACGAC
>DAHWID010000029.1 GCA_027345405.1 Candidatus Saccharimonadota bacterium | reverse complement strand
CGCGTTGAACGACCGGCTCCGGGCGTACTGGACCGCCATAAGGTTAACGAACCATTGATGACCGGTATTATGGCGATTGATGCAATGATACCTATCGGCCGCGGGCAGCGTGAGCTGATCATAGGTGATCGCCAGACTGGTAAGACGGCCGTAGTGGTGGATACAATGATTAATCAGGCGCGGCAAAAGACCGGGGTGATTAACGTTTACGTGGCGATTGGGCAGAAGTTAAGCAAGATATCGCGTCTGGTTGATCGACTCAAGCGTGAAGGAGTGATGGACCAAACTATTGTAGTGGCTACCTCTCCTGCTGATCCGGCTGCCATGCTTTATCTGGCACCCTATGCCGGTTGTGCAATGGGTGAATATTACCGCGATAATAAACAGCATGCACTGGTGATTTATGATGACTTGTCAAAACACGCGGTGGCCTATCGCCAGATGAGTTTGCTGTTGCGGCGTCCGCCAGGCCGTGAAGCGTACCCTGGCGATGTCTTTTATTTGCACTCAAGGCTGCTTGAGCGTGCCGCCAAGTTGAACGAAGCGCAAGGCGGCGGTTCCTTAACTGCATTACCTATTATTGAGACCCAGGCTGGGGATATTTCGGCATACATACCGACTAACGTTATCTCGATAACGGATGGCCAGATATTTATGGAGACCAACTTGTTTTACCAAGGTATCCGTCCGGCTATTTCCGTCGGATTGAGTGTATCCCGGGTTGGCGGTGATGCCCAAACCAAAGGCATGAAGAGTGTTGCTGGCGGGTTGAGGCTATCGCTGGCACAGTTTCGTGAACTAGCGTCATTCAGCCAGTTCTCGACTGATCTTGACGAACAAACTCGCAGCCGGATCGAACGCGGACAACGTTTGACCGAACTACTTAAGCAGCCTCAATATTCACCGTATGCGCTTTGGGAAATGTACGTGGCGCTATTGTCTGCCACTAATGGCGCTTTCGATAATGTCCCTATAGATAAGATTAAACCGGCCGAATCCGAGTTGCTGCGTGAGTTAAGAACCAAACATGTCAAGCTTATTGAATCTGTAAATAGCGGGATAACTCCGGACGATAAGCAAAAAGAGGAAATCCTTAAAGTCGCTAAGGCCATTGCTGCAAGCTATGCCAAAGAAGATGAAATAAAGGTTAAGTCTTCGGGGGACAAATAGTGGCTAGTACTATAACCTTACGGCGCCGGATTAGTTCCATCCGCAATACC
>DAHWID010000028.1 GCA_027345405.1 Candidatus Saccharimonadota bacterium | reverse complement strand
TGACTATAGGGGTTGTTGTCCTCTTGATTGTCCATCTATGTTTTTGGTTGAAAATATTATTATCAATTATACCCCTGGAGTTAGACGGTTGGATAGATCAATTCCTCCCGCTGCCGCACCACCTTTTAAATCAATGGTTGCTTGGGCGTCGCTTTGGATAGAAACCGGTGTGGTGGATATTAAACCTGTTTCGGTTGGACTAGCTATTACCTGTATATGCACATGGTTTGGCCCAGCAAAAAATAGGCCTTGTCCTACAGGAAACTGGCTGAGTCGTTTCTTTTCTTCGATAGTAAGCTTGAATACCTCAGCCAGCACATCTACTGCCGAAGGCGATTGTTTCATCAGAAACTGCATTGAAGCGTTTGCAACTATAGCGCGACCCATCCTGCTTCCCATAAAATCCTCTACATCTTGAGTGACAGTAGTTATACCAAGACCGTACTTTCTGGCGCGCTTAGCTATACTAAAGAGAAAATTGGCTGAATCCTCATATTTCATCAACTGCCAAGCTTCATCTACAATCAATATTCGCTTTTTTTTGTCGGTTTTTGTTTTGTTCCAGATGTAGTTTAAGACTATATACATTGCAACTGGTCGTAGTTCATCTTCGAGGTCTCGGATGTTAAATACAACCATAGGGTTGTTAATATCAATGTTAGATTGCTGACTAAATATGCCGGCGAAAGTTCCAGTTGTATATTTGCGCAGCCTTTGAGCCAATTGAGGACCATCCCCCCCCATATGCAATAAAGTATCATATAACTCATTAATGGTCGGTGGCCTACCGGTGTGGGTCAGCGGATCATTAGTTATACCAGCTTTGGCATAAGTATCGATAAGTGCCGCATCTAGATCTGCTTCTTCTGATGGTGTAAGAGCGGGCATCAAGGTTGAGCTATTACCTATGAGCTGCGCTTGTGCACCACCCATCATTTGGCGCAACAATCCATGCAAAGTGATTAGGTTTGAACGGAGAGCATTGTCAGCTTCTTCGGTGTCTATAACCTGCGGTAGATCAAACGGATTAACGCGAACAGAGCTATTTAAGCTTAGTCTAACGTATGCACCACCAACAGCATCACAAAGTTTCTGGTATTCATTTTCTGGGTCAACTATTATTATCTCTGTTCCAAGCATCATTGAACGCAAAGCCTCTAGCTTAACACTAAAGGATTTGCCTGCACCAGATTTGGCAAATACAACAGAGTTACCGTTCTCTAGTGTGAAACGGTCAAATATAACTAGGCCGGAGTTATGCATATTGATTCCATAAAGTATGCCGTTTTCTTGGCTTAGATCGGCTGATGTGAACGGAAAACTAGTGCTTAAAGCTCCAGTACTCATGTTACGTCGGATTTGTAGCTGGTCGCTTAATTGGGGAACGGTTGAATTAAATGCTTCTTCTTGTTGAGATGTTGCCGGTTTACTATAAACTAACTGCTGCCCAAGAAGCGACTCTACCTTATGCGAAACAAACTCTAGCTCGTCAAGCGAATAAGCATAGATCGTAAAATATAAAGCGAAACGAAAAAAACGTTCTTCACCAACCTGGAGTTTATCGCGAATTTCTTCCGCATCCGTTATGGCTGCTTCTTTGCCAGGATCGCGGACTTTCCCCTTTTCGGCATCTATCTGTAGGCCAGCTTCAAGCTGAGTGACCTTTTTGCGCAGGTTTTCAAGCACTACCTGGCTTTCAACGGGGTATATATACATTGATAGATCCATGATTTCGTCAAGATTGACCATGCTGCTCAACCATCCGGTATAGACTTGCCGGGGATAGCCATAGACATAAAATGTTCTGGCATAACGTGTCCCTATCTGGAAGTAAGAATTACTAAAGTTTACTGAGCTTGGAGCAATAAAATCTCGAAGGGCTGTAATTCCTTTGCGGAACGCTGCCTCAACCTGCATTGCCTCTTGGTCTTTCTGTTGCTGAGCAATTGCAACAGGATCCACCATAGATTTACTAAAAGGAAGTGCCATAATTTCTAAAGCTCTCCCTGTAGGTGGGGTTGCGGTGCTACACCATCGCCTCTATAAACCACATCAGCCGTCAAATCATCAACATTACGCAACTCTTGACGCGTCGCCGTGTCCGGGTTATAGACATCATAGTACAGCTCAATTAATTCTTCTGTATCTAGTGGAAGGCCTTGAATACCCGATTGCATTAAACCCCCAAGTACAGCTTGCATACGATTTCTTAATTCAGTTTTTGCGGCTTCAAGCTGGGCTTCATTAATAACAACATGTTTTTCTGCTTTACTAAACATTTGCGCCAAGCCCGTTAAAAAAGTCTTGCCTTGGGCCAAGGCCTTAGATTCGTCATTAACCGTGCTGTAATAAGGTATAACAACATAAAATTTTTTATCCATTATATTGGTTTGACTGCTCAGTTGTTGAACATATGATATATAGTCATCCATAAGCATAGCAAGTAACATGTTGTCATGTTCTGAGCGTATTTTGTCGAGTCTATCTATATATGGTTGCATGTCAATACGCTGAGTCCTAATTACGATTTGAACCGGAAACCCCAAAGAGTTTAAGAAACCTTGATAAGCAAACTCTACCGATTCTTGCTCCTGGGGGCTCATTAGATCAAAATTGATACTTTTAGCCATAATGACACCCCTAAAGCTACCATCGTTCATGATAACTATACCGTCTCTAATCTCGGCAATTTCTAACATATTTTGGGTACTGTTGGGGTTTGCAGCTGTTTTTGCTTGAGCAGTTTTTGTCGACGATCCTAGTAGCGTTCTTTTAGAGCGCTGAGATTCGATTACTCGATCCCCTCGATTAGAACTGGTAACCATTTCTGGTTGTTGGTTTGTTTGACTGGAATTTAGTGCGTTCATAAATTTAGTGTGAAAGTTTTATTACTACTTCATCCGGACGATTAATCTCATTGGCCACGGTTTGAATGCTCAAACTTGGATTGTTAAGAGCGTAACTTAGTTTTGCCGGGTCTATATGGGTTACACTTTTTTTGTTAGTTGATATTTTTGGTTTCGTTGCCGGAGTGGGGTTTATTGTGTGCAGACTGGAGGTTGAAAGATTGGATCTTTTAACATTCGCCTTAAGGGTATTGGTTAACTCTTGATCGTTGCCATCTAGAGATTCGGTTGTTTTCGATTCAGGTTGCCTAAGTTCATCTAGCCGTCCGATGAGCTGCCTTCTGTTTTGTTCTGTAGATTCATTAATTAGTTCCTCAATTTGAAGTGACTTTGGATTCATGTCATCGAGCATATCGTCATTTGGTGACTCCACAAAGTCCGGTAACGGTTGAGGAATTGAACCAATACCAAACAACCTGTCAGAATCTGGTGTGATGGTGATAGTGGGTTCATTTGGAACTTCGCCTATATTTTTTACGGCCCAACCACGAGTATCCAAAGTCATAGCTAGTGCTTGTAGCCGACTCCTTACTTCGGTCTGGCTCAACCCATTGGTTAATGGATGCTCGACTTTTTTGGGCACAGTTATTGTTACTAAATCCTTGACCCCACTCTGACTCCATATTCGCCGTCTGGGTTTTAGCAGAAACCTAAGCTTTGAAAGTGCCCAGACCTCTGTCGGTTGATCACGTTTGAAAGGGAACGCAAAAAAGGTTGCGAAAAAAGCAGGCGGCAGGAATAGAATCAGTAATACCCAAATGTGCTTCGTGAAGATTATAAAACAGATGTAATAAAGTAAGGCTGCGACGAGGCCATATATAAACTGGCGCAAAGTCAGTGGTCCCAGGATATGATCTTCAGCTTCAATATCTTGAATAAGTTTGTATGTCGCCATTTACCCTTTAGTATATCAAAGTGGGAGACGGTCAGGTTAAATAAATTTGTCTAGCTTGTGGCCTGTTTTGCTAATTTTACGAGCCTTTTACTTAATCCTGGCAGGGGCAATGGCACACGAACGTCTCCAGGTTCGGGCAGTCTTCCTACGCCGACAGCCCGACTTTTTATAAAAGATTGCGGATTTCTATAACACCGCAATTCTCCATTGGGAGCATCGCTCGTTTCCGATGGACTCAAGTACAGGTGGCAATTCGTTATTCCTATAGCCACGAAACCAATATGATAGCCAATTCCTTTCCAGACTCTACGGTTATTCCCGTGGTTAAATA
>DAHWID010000027.1 GCA_027345405.1 Candidatus Saccharimonadota bacterium | reverse complement strand
AAAACGCTGCTTTAAGCTCTCAGAGCGGTCCAGGCGGGTTTAGCATCTCATCACTGACTACAGCTAACTACCTTATTTTAAATAGAAGCCCGTCGGTTGTTCCCAGCGGTCCTTTATCTTTTAATTTAAGCGGGGTGGTCAATCCGTCGGCAGTCGGTACATTCTTTGCTCGCATTCAGACCTATGCCGAAACTAATGTCAGCGGTTCATCAACCGATTACGGAGGTATTGCCATGGCTATTACTAATGGCTACACCATCTCTGCTACGGTGCCGCCATATATTCTTTTCTGTTTGGGTGTAACGATTGCCAACCACAATTGCAGTCAATCGCAGGGCAACTTTATTGATTTCGGTGATCTGTCGCCGTTTTCTACTAACAGCTCGGAAAGCCAAATGTTGATTCAGACTAATGCCCAGAACGGATATTCAATTATACTAAGTGGGAACACGTTTATTTCTGGCAACAACGTTTTGCCACCGCTGTCAAGTGATGGGCCGTCTATACCTGGAACCAGCCAGTTCGGCCTCAACTTGGTAGCTAACAGCAATCCTGCAATCGGCCAAAATCCGCAAGGACCCGGTAGTGGTAATGTTACGCCGGCTTATGCTACACCGAATACTTTTCGATTTAATAGCGGGGAAGTTATTGCCAGTTCACCGCTCGCCTCTAATTACAAAATTTATACGATCAGCTACATCCTCAACATGGCGAAAACCCAGCCGCCTGGAGTATACGCGACAACTCTGACCTATACGGGCATAGGTAATTTCTAATGCTTATGCTATGATTTTTCTAGTAGCTAAAACTAAGAGGTTTAAGGAATTTCATGACTAGGAAGGTGATTAGCGGTAGCGTAGCGCTATTATTTCTACTAACATTAATGTCGGCCCCTGTTTCGGGTGCTTCGGTATCTGGCAACGGCCTGAAAGTATCTCCGGTGAGGACGGATTTAACACTCGATCCCGGCAAGAGCGCAATTGTCACACTAGATATTACCAACATAACTAAAACCAATGCCACGTTTGAGGCGGTCATTAATAATTTTGAGGCGAATGGTACAAGCGGTACTCCTACGCTAATAACTGCCGGTAGTCCATATAGCATCCAGAAGTTTATTAGCCCGATACCGAATATTACAGTCGGTCCAGGTAAATCGAAGGCCGTAAACGTCTTTATTCATATACCTGTTGATACGTCAGGCGGGGGCTATTTTGGCGCTGTCCGCTTTATAGCTGTCAGTTCGTCTTCTGGTAAAACCTTAAATATTGCCGCAAGTGTCGCTTCACTTATCCTCATCCGTGTCAATGGACCACAATTAAATGATCAGTTGGGCTTAACCGGCTTTAGTGTCAGTCAAAACGGCAATACAGGGGGATTCTTTTTCTCTGGCAGCAACTTAGTGGCAACCGCGATCTTTACTAACACCGGTAACGTGCAAACCGAACCATTCGGTAAAATAGAGGTCGATAACACTTCTGGCAAACCAGTCATGACGGCATCGATTAACAATGCTAATCCTCCCGGCAACGTGTTGCCTGACAGCGCCAGGGCGTTTAGTGTACCGCTTAAGCATATTGGTTCGTTTGGCAAGTATACAGTTTATGGTAATTTCGGTTATGGTAGCAAAGGGCAGCTGCTGAGCGGTAAGACGACATTTTACGTGGTAGCTCCTTGGATTATTATCTTGGCTGCTATTATCTTGGTTTTCTTGATCAGTCTGATTTGGCTACTGCCCAAATTCTTCCGTTACTGGTACCGGCGTTCAATACGTAATATACATTAGGGTCAAGGCGGGATTGCCAGAGAGAAAGTGCAACTATGCGGCGATCAATACCAGCGAAATCCATTTTCTTAAGTCTAGGCTTAGTTTTGCTTATAAGTGTGGCCTCGCCAGTGTTTGCCTTGCCCAATCCACCGCCGCAGCCGAGCTCACTAGGTCTAGAGGCAACCATTCCGTCTGCACCACCTGGTTCAGCTCCCACGATCGCTGTCCCAGCAAGCGGCCAGTCTTTTAGTTCAATCCCGATTACCATTGGCGGATTGTGCATCAACGGCCTACTGGTTAAAGTTTTTTCCAATAATGTGTTTGTCGGGTCGACGATTTGCAGTGGCGGCAGCTATAGCTTGAAAGCCGACCTATTTAGCGGCAACAACATCCTTTATGCGCAACAGTATGATTCCTTAGGGCAGGGTAGTCCCAATTCGGCTAACGTGAGCGTAACTTATGCCGGTTCGCAATTTACCGCTCCCGGCGCCTTAGTTGTGATTACCAGCGACTACGGCGAGCTAGGAGCCAATCCGGGTCAGACTTTATCCTGGCCGATAATTTTAGGAGGGGGTACGCCACCATACGCTTTAAGCACCGACTGGGGTGACGGCACTGCACCGACTCTGCAAAGCGCTGCGGCTGCCGGTCAGGTAACAATTCAACATGTCTATACCACCCCAGGAGTTTATACGGTTACGGTCAGCGTCAGTGACAATAAGGGAGTGACCGGCTTTATTCAGCTGGTCGCAATTGCGAACGGTCAGATTACGGCCTCGACTAACAAAAGTGTTAGTAAAATCAACAGTACCACACCTGTTAATACGGCGATACCTTTATGGGCGCTAATAATAGTGGCAGTGGCGCTGGTAGTCACGTTCTGGTTAGGCAGTCGGCACGGTCGGACTGTCATAAAGCGCAATCTCTAAATAATCCTAAGGACTGTTTGGCTAAAGAAGCACTTAAGGTATAATATTAGGTAATCTTTCCGAGAGGTGCACTTATATTGACGCGGAACATAAAGTCGGCGGCGGGTGAGACGATCGAGAAAGAAATTCATTTAGAAGGAGGCATGCTAGAGCTATGCCAAAAACGTTAACCATGGATGAACTGCTGCAAAGCAGCGAGGTTGAATCCCTAAAAGCTGGAGATGTGGTCGAAGGGACGGTTACCTCGATTAAGAAGCACGAGGTGTGGATTGATTTAGGTTCTCGAGGGGTTGGAGTCGTATTGCGCCGGGAGATTGGTTACGGCCAGCCGCTAGAGGAGGGTCAAACCGTCACCGTTAGCGTGATTGATCCTGAGCTGGACGAAGGCCATGCTTTGTTATCGATGCGGCGGGCAGTAAAAGATCGTGGTTGGGAAGAACTGGAACGGCTGTTTGCTGAGCAAGAAGTTGTGGAAATTATACCCTATGATGCTAACCGCGGCGGCTTGTTAGTTGAACTGGAAGGAATTCGTGGCTTTTTGCCAGTCAGCCAACTGGCAGCCGGTCACTACCCTAGGGTTAGCGGTGCGGATAAGGACGAGATCCTGCAAAAACTCAATCAACTGACAAACGTTCCGCTAAAAGTACGGATCTTAGATGTTAGCCGCAAAGAGAACAAACTGATCTTTTCAGAAAAGGAAGCAGTTAAAGACGATATGGCGGCGCGCTTTGCCGAACTGAAGGTTGGCGATGTGGTAGAGGGTGTTGTTACAGGAGTGATTGACTTTGGCGCTTTTGTTAATGTTGACGGGATTGAAGGACTTATCCATATATCTGAAATATCTTGGGAGCGGGTAGATAACCCGCGCAACTATGTCAAAGTCGGTGACCGGGTTAAGGCCAAGATCATAGCTATAGATAAAGACCGTCTCAGTTTAAGCCTTAAACAGATGACTGAAGATCCGTGGCTAAGCGAGGTTAAAGCTTTTAAACGCGGTGATGAGGTAGAAGGTAAGATAACCAGAATTACACCTTTCGGCGCCTTCGTACAGTTATCTCCCAGTGTTGAAGCTTTAGTCCATGTTTCGGAGATGAGCGATGATGAAGGGGTGGATCCGGAAACATTGTTCCAGCTGAACGAGAAAAAACAGTTTAAAGTATTAGATATTGATACTGAAAATCGCAAAATAGCACTGTCTCTTAAGAAAACCTCTGCTAAAAGTCCGAAAGTAAAACCTAGCACCAAAAAAGATGCAGACAAGTAGTTAATTAAATAGCCGCAAGCTTCGGCAGAAAGGAGAGTGTCTGATGGCGACAGAAGTACAGCTAGAAGAAACGATCACCGTCGGCTCTCTCGCCGAGCGGTTAATGATACCTGTCTCAACTCTAATAGCCGAATTAATGAAAAACGGTGTCATGGTGACTGTTAATGAGCGGATCGACTTCGATACGGCGCAAATTATTATCCAAGAGTTGGGATTAGATGTTGAGCTTAAGCCGAGCGGCAATTATCTAGAACGGCCCAAACGGGAAAAACCACAGGCTGGGGCAAGGGCCGAGCTCAGGCCCCCGGTCGTGGCAGTTATGGGACACGTCGATCACGGTAAGACTTCGCTGCTTGATGCGATTCGCGGTTCGGCTGTAGCAGCTAAGGAAAGCGGCGGGATCACTCAGCACATATCCGCCTACCAAATTACGCATAATAACCGTCCGATTACTTTTTTGGATACACCAGGGCATGAAGCTTTTGCCGCCATCCGTGAACACGGAGCCCAACTGACAGATATAGTAGTGTTAGTTGTTGCTGCCGATGACGGTGTTAAACCGCAAACCCTTGAAGCGATTCGTTATGCTAAAAATGCCGGAGTCAAGATCATTGTTGCCATTAATAAAGTGGATAAACCAGAAGCTGATGTTAACCGGATTAAGCAGCAACTAGCAGAAGCTAATTTGCTGATAGAAGAATGGGGCGGCGATACCGTGGTAGTAGAAGTGTCAGCTAAAACCGGCAAGGGGATCAACGAACTGCTCGATATGGTCCTTTTAGTCGCTGATGTAGAAGAACTGAAGGCCGATCGAGATATTCCTGCCCGTGGTCTGGTCATTGAAGCACACGTTGAGATCGGACGCGGCCCGGTAGCACAAGTTTTAATTGAGGCGGGTGAGCTTAGAAGGGGACAATTTGTCGTGGCGGGTAGTACCTATGCTAAGGTCAGAAACCTCGAGTCGACGGACGGACGGCCGCTTGCGCAAGCTGGTCCTTCTACACCGGTAACGATCACCGGGTTTAAGACATT
>DAHWID010000026.1 GCA_027345405.1 Candidatus Saccharimonadota bacterium | reverse complement strand
TTATAGCCAATTCTAACACTATTCGGACTAGAAATCGATGCCCTTGTTCGCTAGGAAGTTGTCGTCAAAATGATGCTTGATTTTTTTCATTTCAGTCGCGATATCGACTAAATCGAGCAATTCGGATTTAAAGTTCCTGCCGGTTAAGCACAAACTGGTAGCAGGGTTACGCTGCGTAATTAGTTGTTTAATGTCTTGGATATTAAGTAAACCGTCGTTTACGGCGTTATTGATTTCATCACAAATAACCAGTTCGTAATTGCCGTTAGTGGCGCAGTCCATAGCGGTTTCGAATGTTAGTTCAGCCGCCAAGCGGTGTTCTTCGGGGGTAATGTTTTTGGCGCTTAAATCTCCGGCGTTATAAAAACCTTTTCCGCCTTTAAAAAAGAATAATTTTTTACCATATAGTGGTTGGATTTCGCGAATAAAAGTATGTTCGCTAACATCCCAGTGCTTAATAAATTGGATAAAAGCTACCCTCCAGCCGTTACCAAGGGCCCGGCCCAGTAGACCAACCGAAGCGGACGTCTTGCCCTTACCTTCTCCAGTGTAAACAAGTACGACTGATGGTTTGGTTTTATAATCCTCAAACGCCATAATCTTATAATGCCATTTTATGCCAAAACCAGATTGCAATCAAAACTAGCTAGCGGCGGATTTGGCTTCTGGCTTGCCTTGACTACCGGAGTTTTGACGTTCCATGGCTATTACTGCCAGCATGCGCAGCAGATTTGCACTTTTGCTTAACGATACCAGTTTGTCGATTTCACGTTTTTGCGGGTCGAAAGGATTAAGTGCTTCCCGGCCATAGCGTTGGGCAATTTCAGCTCGAGCCCTGCGTGCGGCGCGCTCTGAGGCTTTTTGCTTTTCTAGCTCTTCAGCCGATATTTTATCTGACGGTAGGTCCTGGGGTTTGAGATAATCGGCCGGATTGCCGTTATTACTAACCACTAGATCGTAGATGACTTGCTTCTGGCTGGGGTCAGTGTTAGACCTAGCTACTACTTCATTATCGATGGCGGCATATCTTAGATGGCCTTCACTTTGCAAAAAATGTCCTAAGGTTTGTACCAGATGGGCTACTTTTTCACTTCGGTCTGGCTGAATCTGCTCAATTTGATCATCAACATTATTAATGTTTTTAATTGTCGGATCGCGCCGTAAGATATCCGCGGCTACTTCAAACAGTTCAGGATTTTTGTGTAGTCCTAGCTCAATCTCGGCGATGTCTATATAAGTTCGATTTGATACCTCGGCCACATGCTTACCCCCGATTAACTGTGCTCAATGTTAGCACGCGTTACTAAGGATAACCTGTCATATTTCCAACGCAACTGACGTGCGCTAGATCAAGGTTTACGCTAATAAGCCATGAGCTTTTAGGGCTGAGTCAATCTTTGGTCGGTCAAAACCAATAATAACGTCTCCGGCAATGTCAATGACCGGTATACCCCTTTGGCCGCTTTTCTCAACTGCAGCTTTTCCATTATCTGGATTAGCTTCAACGTCAAGGTCTTCGTATTTGACGCCTTGCTTGTCCAGATATTGCTTAGCCGCGTGACAAAAAGCACACCACGTAGCAGTGTAAATTGTAACTTTATTGTTATCTGTCATAGGCCCATTATACTATACTTTCTATACTAAAACTATCTTTTTTTAAGCCGCTTAAACACATTTTGCGATAAGAATATTTAACCTGATATAATTAAGCAGAAATGGAAGCAAGAGAGGTGCCGGCTAAGGAACCGGCAGATGCTAAGAGTGATGAAATACGATCAGCTAATCGGAACCGGGCGCTCAAGTTATTTGCTGGTGCGGTTATCGATATGAGCTGGCAGTTGGCTTTAGTGGTACTGGTTCCTCTAGTCGGTGGGTTTGAGCTAGACAAACACTTCCATATCTTCCCGGCATTGACTATCACCGGTGCGGTGATCGCTGTTGTTGGCTATTTTTTAATCGTCAGGCGCATGTACAAACAGTATTCAAATCGAAGCATTGACTCTTCTATACCAAAAGGAGGAGCAAAGTGAGCCGTTTGGGAATATTCGCTTCTTCTGCCCTAACGGTTCACATTGCCCCGCAAGGTTTGTTTCATATCGGGCCATTACTAATTACTAACTCGATTCTTTACGGATGGATTGGAACGATCGTTATGATCGTGTTGTTTATCTGGGCGGCCCGGCGAATTACGGTCAGACCTAAAGGTGGCATCATTCAGTTTATTGAATGGATTGCCGAGTTTATGAGCAGTACGGTCGAGGATTCTTTTGAGCAAAAAGATCGTGCCCAAAAATATATTCTTTATTTTGTGCCATTATTCTTCATTATCCTATTTAACAATTTGCTTGGATTAATTCCCGGTGTTGGCGATTCGGTGACTTATCATGGCATACCGCTTCTGCGGCCGTTTACCGCTGATTTTAACGCTACTCTGGCGATGGGTGTATTAACAATGGGTCTGGTGTATGTAAGTTCGATCAAAGAAGTCGGGGTCAAGGAATACTTTTCTCATTTTTTTGTTGGCAGCATTAAAAATCCGTTGTATTTATTTATCGGGTTAATTGAAATGATTACTGATATCACGCGTGTGATTAGCCTGTCCCTTCGTCTATTCCTTAACATATCGATCGTTGAGCTGATTGTGGTCGTGTTTGCCTACCTCGGCAATGTCATAGCACCAATTACCGCTACGCCGTTTTATTTGCTTGATCTGTTTGATGATGTCTTGCAGGCCTTTATTTTTGTCCTGCTTGGTACCATGTATCTTGCGATTGCCGTCAACCATGCCAGCTTGCATAACACAGATAGCTTGACCGAAGAGGCAGTGTCTGGAAAAATGAAGGCGAAAGCTGAGACGGCCAAGGGGCGGGCTTGAAGGACTTTAATGGGATTAAATTAAGCGTTTATAAAACAAGGAGAACTAACTAACATGCACGAATTTGCAGCAGTAATCAATACTACTATCATTGGTCACGGGCTAATGATTGGTGGTGGTTTTATTGGGCCTTCGATCGGAATGGGCATCGTCGGTGGTAGCTATTTACAGGCTACTGGGCGTAACCCTGAGAGTAAACTTTTAGGTCAAGCGCTGGTTTTTGTGGCGATCATTGAACTTTATGCACTTCTAGCCTTCGCTTCAGTGTTCTTCATCAAGTAATAGAGTGGATTTTAATAACTGTGACTTTTGATTTACTGACACATTTCGGTTCAAGTAGCGGCGGCGCTAGCGCCCTAGGCATTTCGCTATCGGGGTTTATAGTCCAGCTAATAACCTTCATCATTGCCATCTTAATATTGAGGCGGTGGGCGTTTAAGCCAATCATGAAAGTGCTAAAAGAGCGGCGTGAGGTTATCGAAAAAGGCGTTACGCTGGGCGAGCAAATGGAAAAGGAAAAAGCCGAGCTTGAGGCTAGGGTTGCTAAGACTTTGCATGAAACCCGGGCGAAAGCCGACCAGATAATAACGGAGGCCCAGGCATCTGCTCGGCAGGTTGTCCGTGACGCCGAAGATCAGGCCCGGGATAAAGCAGTGATTTTGTTAAAAGACGCCAAAGCACGATCAGAATCGGAAGTTAAACGGGCCTGGCATGAACTGGAGGGCCAGGTTGCCGGATTAGTCACTGATGCAACTGAGGCGGTAATCGGCGAGAAGGTTGATGCAGCTAAAGATTCTGAGCTGGTTAGTCGTGCAGTTAAGGAGCAAATCCGGACATGAAGACTCCCCGTACTCAGATTGCTGGTGTGATCATTCAGCATTTAGCTAATGTTTCGCCGCAGCGTTTAGCCAAGGAAGTTGCGGCCTATCTTTTAAATGAAAACCGGACCGATGAGCTTGATTCATTGATGCGAGATGTTGTGGCCGAGCGTGCGCTAACAGGCACGGTTGAGGTAACAGCAGTCAGCGCACATCGCTTAAGTGAGGCTGCACTTAAAGACATTGCAGCAGAGGTTAGACTGGTTTACCCTCAAGCTAAGCAGATTATTATTAGTCCTAAGATTGACACTAACCTGCTTGGCGGAGTGCGGCTAGAATTTCCCAATGCCCAACTAGATTTGTCCCTGAGGGCAAAATTAAATGAGCTTAAAACATTAATAACCTACGGAAAGGATGCAATTAGTGGCTGAACTTTCAATTGCCGAGCTAAGTAAAGATATACGGGCTGCGATTAATGAATTAAAATCGCGCCCGGAAATTGAAGAGACAGGTATCGTAACAAGGGTTGGCGACGGGATTGCCTGGATTTACGGACTTAGAAGTTGCGGTTTTAGCGAGATGATCGAGATAACCGGTGTACGCGGACAAAGTGTAACCGCGTTTGCCTTTAATCTTGGTGAAGATGAGATTGGGGCTGTATTACTAGGCGAAGACACCGATGTTAAAGCTGGCGCAACAGCTAAATTAACTGGTAATGTGCTTGAAGTACCGGTTGGGCCTGAGCTGGTTGGGCGAGTGGTTGATCCGTTAGGCCGGGCTCTTGACGGCGGTGACCCGATTAAAACTAAGCAAACTGCACGCGTTGAACGACCGGCACCGGGAGTACTTGACCGACACAAGGTTAACGAACCGTTGATGACGGGCATCATGGCGATTGATGCAATGATTCCGATTGGTCGTGGGCAGCGCGAGCTGATTATCGGCGATCGTCAGACCGGCAAGACAGCCGTAGTTGTGGATACAATGATTAACCAGGCGCGGCAAAAGACCGGGGTGATTAACGTCTATGTGGCGGTTGGGCAGAAGCTAAGCAAGATATCCCGTTTAGTTGATCGACTGAAGCGCGAAGGCGTGATGGACCAAACGATTGTGGTGGCCACCTCCCCGGCCGATCCGGCGGCGCTGCTTTATCTAGCACCCTATGCTGGTTGTGCAATGGGTGAATATTACCGCGACAATCAGCAGCATGCACTGGTGATTTATGATGACTTGTCAAAACACGCAGTTGCATATCGTCAGATGAGTTTGCTGCTGCGACGACCGCCAGGCCGGGAAGCGTACCCCGGCGATGTTTTCTATCTACACTCTAGGCTGCTTGAGCGGGCGGCTAAGTTAAGTGAAAAGCTGGGTGGCGGTTCTTTGACCGCATTACCAATTATTGAAACCCAAGCAGGAGATATTTCTGCCTACATTCCGACTAACGTTATTTCGATTACGGACGGACAGATATTTATGGAAACTAACTTGTTTTATCAAGGTATACGTCCGGCTATCTCGGTGGGGTTGAGCGTCTCACGGGTTGGCGGTGATGCCCAAACTAAAGGTATTAAAAGCGTCGCTGGCGGTTTAAGACTGTCGCTGGCGCAATTTCGCGAGCTAGCTTCATTTAGTCAGTTTTCAACTGACCTTGATGAACAAACCCGTAGTCGTATTGAACGCGGTCAACGTTTGACTGAGCTGCTCAAACAGCCACAATATTCACCCTATGCACTCTGGGAGATGTATGTAGCGCTATTGTCTGCTACTTTGGGTGTCTTCGACAAAGTTCCTATCGATAAGATTAAACCAGCCGAATCCGAACTGTT